>DASSKA010000061.1:0-31229 GCA_035690905.1 Nocardioidaceae bacterium
GGTGAACCGGCGCAGCACCCAGGCCACGTAGACGCTGGTCGCCGCCACCAGCACCAGGCCCGCGGGGAACCCGCCGAGCAGGTCACGATGCACGGCCAGGGATGCCACTGCGACCGCCCCGCCGAGCACCAGCGCGACGGCGTGGCCCAGCACCCGCCTCACTCGAGGCCGGCGAACAGGTCGGTCTCGAGACCCTGGTCGTTGGTCGGGCCCAGGCGGCCCTTGGCCAGCCGGTAGAACTCGCTGCCCCACACGTGGTTGCCCACGTTGTTGCTGAGGGCGAAGAACGGGCCGTCGACGGTGATCTGAGTGGCGTGCGCGCGCATCGCGGCCATCTTCGCCTCGACGAAGTCACCGGCCTCGACGACCGCGGACAGCAGCCGGTCCGGCGTCACGAACCGGCCCATGTCGCCCTCGGGGTCCATGCCCTCGAACGTGGTGACGTCCCCGGCGGCGCGCAGCCGGCGCAACCCCTCCCGCATCCGCGACTCGCTCATCGCCGACCAGTAGATCTTGGCGATGTCCCAGGCGGCGCCGAGCTCTTCGCGGTACGACGGGACGGCGGCCAGCGCCGCGGCGTACGTCGCCACCCGGTGCGCTTGGATGTGGTCCGGGTGACCGTAGCCGCCGAACTCGTCGTAGGTGACCAGCACCTGGGGACGCACCTCCCGGATGATCTCCACGAGGTGGCCGGCCGCCTCGAGCAGGTCGGCGCGCCAGAACGTGCCCTCCTTGACGTCCTCGCCGGCGACCGCGTGGCCCTCCTCGTGCCAGACCATGCCGGAGTCGCGGTAGCGGCCCACGCCGCCGAGGAGCCGGAAGTCGGTGACGCCGAGCTCCTTCATCGCCTGGGACAGCTCGTTGATCCGGTGCTCGCCGAGCCGGTCCTCCCGGTCGGAGGCGAGGTGCGCCAGTTCCGGCACCAGCACCTCCCCTTCCTCACCGAGGGTGCAGGTGACCAGGGTGACCTGGGTGCCCTGCGCGGCGTACTTCGCCATCGTGGCGCCGTTCTGGATGGACTCGTCGTCGGGGTGGGCGTGCACGAGCAACATGCGCTGGTCCATCCGCCCACTCTATTGCGCGCCGGCTTCTGGTTTTTCATGTGCACATGGGGAACCGTCACCTCACACGGTTCACGTCTCGTGCGATGTTCCAGTTTGTCGTGTGAAGTGTTCTCCCGGCCAGCCGCGCGGGCCGGACAGCAGCAACCGGCGCAGCGGGTCCAGGAAGGGCCGGTCCGGCTCCAGCCAGTCGACGGAGTCCAGCTCCTCCGGGCCGAGCCAGCGCAGCGCGTCGTGCTCGTGCGGCACCGGGTCCCCGGCGTCCAGCCGGGCGAGCACCACCTGCAGGCAGAGACCCGGCCGGACCGGCTGCTCCCCGTCCAGCGCCCCGATGACGGTCACCGCGCAGCCGAGCTCCTCGCGCACCTCGCGGACCGCCGCCTCGGCGGGGCTCTCCCCCGGCTCCACCTTGCCGCCCGGCAGCTCCCAGCGCCCGGCGGCCTCGGCCGGAGAGGTACGACGGGCCGCCAGCAGGCGCCCGTGCGCCAGCACGGCCACCCCGACCACCACGGCCTCGGTCATCGAGCCAGCCGGGCCCGCGCCAGCTGGCGGGACTGGGCGACCAGCCGTCCGGTCGCGTCCCACACCTCGGCGTCCTCCTCCAGGAACCCGCCCGCGAAGTGCGAGGTGGAGATCCGCACCCGGAGCCAGCCGGGGGCCGGCACCGCGCGCACGTACGCGGTCAGCTCCAGGGTCGGCGTCCAGCCCATCACCCCGAGGTCGAAGGACACCGGAGGCAGCGCGTCCACGGCGAGCAGCAGGCTCAGCGGGTCCGGCTCGCGGCCGTCGGCGAGCCGCAGCCAGCCCTGCAGCATCCCTCGCCCGGACGGCTGCCCGAGCGCCCAGCCGACGCAGTCGGGGTCGAGCCGCAGGTCGAGCCGGTCCAGGATCGTGGCCATCGACCTGAAGTCATCCGGCGCCAGGTCCGAGGGCACGCAACGCTCCGGTGGCGGCAGGTCGGGCGCGTCGGTGGCGGTGTGCACGTCCGCCGGCAGGCCGTCGAGGTCGCCGTACGTCGCGGTGGCCCGGATCCGCTCGACCTCGACTCCCTCCTCGACCTGGCACAGCGACGCCGTCCCGGTCGACATGCTGCGCCCGCGCCGCAGCACGTCGGTGCGGACGGTGGCCGGACCCGGCCGGCTCGCGGACAGGTAGTAGGCGCTGATCGCCAGCGGGTCCGGGTGCTGGTCCTGCGAGAAGGTGTCGCGAAGGGCGTGGCCGAGCATGGCCAGCAGCAGGCCGCCGTTGATGCCGGCCGCGATCTGCCAGCCGGGGTCGAGGCGCCCGTCGTACACGCCCTGCTCCGCCGGTCGAGAAGCAAGCGCGATGCCCCGGTCGAACTCCGACGCCTGCTGCGTGCTGGTCACGCAGGTGACCCTAGCGGCGCCTCCGGTCAGCCGGGAAGCCGTCAGTCGAGCGGCCGCCGCTGGGCCGGGATGCGGGCCTTCTGGGCGACCAGGTGCACGGTGACGTAGTGGCCGGTGGTGGACTCCCGGGTGGCCGCCTCGAACTCGACGTGGTCCTCATCGACGATCACCGAGTGCGCCTCCCACAGCGGGTAGCGCAGCCGGTCGTTCCAGACCCGTTCGATGTAGGCGGCGATGTCGTCCTCGGTGACGCCCTCCCGGAAGTGGCACAGGCCGACGACCAGCTGGTTGGGGTCCTCGGTGGCGCCGACCTCCACGTCCTCGAACAGCCCGCTGTCGGCCAGCACCTCCTGCAGCGTGGTGCCCATCGCGGCCAGGTCGGCGTGAGAGCCCGGGAAGGCGTTGCTCTGGACCGCCTTGCGCAGAGTGTGGAAGTGCAGCAGCTCCATGGCGCCATCATGGAGTCCTGGAGAGGCGCCGAGCAGCCACGGTTTGGTAAAGGTCCTGGAACCAAAGCCCATAAAACCGGACTTACCACCCGAAACGAAAGTCAAATTTTCCGCCGAATCCCGCTCAGCCGGCGTTTGTCTGGGCTAAAGATCCTCCGTTCGAGGGACAGACCGGACATTTCTTCGCCTAGGATCCGGACAGGACAAGGGGAGAGATGCCGGGGGGCACGGAAATGGAGATCAACGGGTCAAGTCGTGTGCACGTGGGGGTGGTGGACGACCATCATCTGATGGTCGCCGGGGCGCGCGCACTGATGTCGGCGAAGAACTCGCCGGCGGTGTTCTCGGCGGGAGCGAGCACGGTCGACGCGCTGCTGCGCACCGGCGCCAGGTTCGACGTGGTGCTGCTCGACGTACGCCTGTCGGACGGTTCCACCGCCGAGGAGAACGTCACCAAGCTGACTGACAAGGGGCTGCCGGTGCTGCTGCACGCCGACCGGCGGCACCGCGAGGCGGCGCCGGTGCTGCACCGCACGCAGGCGCGCGGACTGGTGTGGAAGAACGACACCGCTCGCCAGCTGCTCGACGCGCTCGTCGCGGTGGCGCGCGGGGAGCGCTGGGGAAAGGTGCCCAAGCCGTCGGTGGAGCTGACACCGCGGGAGTCCGAGGTGCTGCTGCTGTACGTCACCGGGATGAAGTACGCCGCGTGCGCGGCCGCGCTCGACCCGCCGGTGAGCGTCGAGTCGGTGAAGACCTACCTGACCCGGGTCAGGCGGCGGTACGCCGAGGCGGACCGGCCGGCGAGCACCCGGATGGAGCTGCGCCAGCGGGCGCTGGAGGACGGGCTGCTGCCGCCGGACCTGTGAGCCCGGTGCAGGATGGCCGACATGAACCTCGACGTCGACCGCATCCGCAGCAGCTTCCCGGCCCTCTCCCAGGGGGTCGCCTACTTCGACGGCCCGGGGGGCACCCAGACCCCGCGTGAGGTCGCCGACGCCATCGCGGCCACGATGACGTCGGGGATCTCCAACCACGGCACGGTCACCGCCGCCGAGCGGCGCGCCGAGGAGGTCATCGCGGCCGGGCGGTCCGCAGTGTCGGACCTGCTCGGGTGCCGCCCGGACGGCGTGGTGTTCACCCGGTCAGCCACCCAGGCCGCCTACGACGTGTCCCGGGCGCTGGCCAAGCAGTGGGGTCGCGGGGACGAGGTGGTGGTCAGCCGGCTGGACCACGACGCGAACATCCGCCCGTGGGTGCAGGCGGCCGAGGCCTCCGGCGCCACGCTGCGCTGGATCGAGTTCGACCGGGAGACCGCCGAGCTGTCCGTCGAGGACGTGGCCGCGCAGCTGTCCCCGCGCACCCGGCTGGTCGCGGTCACCGGGGCGTCGAACCTGCTCGGCAGCCGACCGGACATCCCGGGGGCCGCCGAGGCGGTGCACGCAGTCCCCGGCGCGCTGCTGTACGTCGACGGGGTGCACCTGACCCCGCACGCGCCGATCGACGTCGCCACGCTCGGCGCGGACTTCTACGCCTGCTCCCCGTACAAGTTCTTCGGCCCGCACCACGGGGTCGTGGCGGCCGACCCGGCCCTTCTCGAGCAGCTGCATCCCGACAAGCTGCTGCCGTCCAGCAACGCGGTGCCCGAGCGCTTCGAGCTCGGCACGCTACCCTACGAGCTGCTCGCCGGCACCACCGCCGCCGTCGACTTCATCGCGGGCATCGCGACCTCCGAGGGCACTCGGCGCGAGCGGGTACTCGCCTCGATGCGCGCGGTGGAGGAGCACGAGGACGAGCTGTTCGCCCGGCTCCTGGACGGGCTCTCCGCGCTGGACGGCGTGACCCTGCACGGCTCCCCGAAGCGCCGCACCCCCACCGCGCTGTTCTCGGTCGCCGGGCAGACCGGCCAGCAGGTCTACGAGCACCTGGGCGGGCTGGACGTGAACGCGCCGGCCAGCAGCTTCTACGCGATCGAGGCGTCCCGCTGGATGGGCCTGGGTGACGAGGGCGCGGTCCGGGCCGGCCTCGCGCCGTACTCCTCGACCGACGACGTCGACCGGCTGGTCGCCGGAGTGGCCGCGCTGGTCGCCAAGTGAGGGCTGCGGCGAGGCGGGTGCTGGTCACCGGGGCCTCGCGCGGCATCGGTGCAGCGGTCGCCCGCGCGTTCGCTGACCTGGGCGACCGGGTCGCGGTGCACTTCGGGTCGTCGGAGGCCCTGGCGGAGAAGGTGGTCGCCTCCCTGCCCGGGGACGGGCACGCCGTGGTGCAGGCGGACCTCACCGATCCGGAGGCGGTACGGCGGATGGTCGACTCGGCCGCGGAACGGCTCGGCCGACTCGACGTGCTGGTCAACAACGCCGGGGTGTTCATCGCGCAGCCGCCGATGGAGACTTCCTACGAGGACTGGCAGCACACCTGGGCGCAGACCCTCGCCACCAACCTGACCGGCGCCGCGAACGCGACGTTCTGCGCCATCCCGCACCTGGTCGCGGCCGGCGGCGGCGCGGTCGTGAACGTGTCCAGCCGCGGCGCCTTCCGCGGAGAACCGCGCAACCCCGCCTACGGCGCCTCGAAGGCCGGGCTCAACGCTTTCGGCCAGTCGATGGCGGTCGCGCTCGCGCCCCACGGCATCACCGTGGGCACGGTGGCGCCCGGCTTCGTGCAGACCGAGATGGCCCGAGAGACGCTCACCGGACCCGGCGGGGACGCGGTGCGCGCCCAGTCACCGTTCGGCAGGGTGGCCCGTCCCGAGGAGGTCGCGGCCGCAGTGGTGTGGCTGGCCTCCCCCGAGGCACGGTTCTCCACCGGCACCATCATCGACGTCAACGGCGCGTCGTACCTGCGGAGCTAGAGCCGCAGGAGTCCGGTGACGGTGAGCACCAGTTCCCCGGCCTCGTCGGAGGCCGGCAGGTCGACCTCGGCGGTGATGCGCCAGTCGTGGAACCCCTCCGGGTCGTCGAGGATCTGCTGCACCCGCCAGCGGCCGGGCTCCTTGTCGACGACCAGCAGGTGCGGGCCCCGGGCGTCCGCGTCCAGACCGACGGTGCCGTGCTCGGCGAAGTACTCCTTGCCCGCCGCCGTCCAGTCCTCCTCGGACAGCGCGCCGGACAGCCCCGCCAGCTCGGCCCACGCGCGACGCGCGACCAGCTGGACGCGCTGGAACATCGCGTTGCGCACCAGCACGCGGAAGGCCCGTTCGTTGGCGGTGAGCGCCCGGGGCGGTGGCGGCACCCGCGCGGGCGGCTCGCCGGAGGCCCGGTCCGGGTCGACCAGCTGCTCCCACTCGTCGAGCAGGCTGGAGTCGGTCTGCCGCACCATCTCTCCCAGCCACTCCTCGAGGTCGGCCAGCTCGTCGGTGCGCACGCTGTCGGGCACGGTCTGCCGCAGCGCCTTGTACGCGTCGGACAGGTAGCGCAGCACCAGGCCCTCGGAGCGGGCCAGGCCGTAGTACGCGACGAGCTCGGCGAACGTCATCGCCCGCTCGGCCATGTCCCGGGCGACCGACTTCGGCGAGAGCGCGGTCTCGCCGACCCAAGGGTGACTGCGCCGGTAGATCTCGTAGGTGGCCTCCAGCAGCGCGGCCAGCGGCTTGGGCCACTCCACGTCCTCGAGCAGCTCCATCCGCTCGTCGTACTCCACGCCGTCGGCCTTCAGCTCCGCGACAGCCTCGCCGCGGGCCCGGTGCTGCTGGGCGACCAGCACCGGCCGGGGATCCTCCAGGGTCGCCTCCACCACCGACAGTACGTCGAGGGCGTGGGTGGGTGAGTCCGGGTCGAGCACGTCGAAGGTGGCCAGGGCATACGTCGACAGCGGCTGGTTGAGGGCGAAGTCCGCGGGCAGGTCGTCGGTCAGCCGGTACCGGCCGTCCTCCCCCCGCTCGACGACCCCTGCCGCCACCAGGCTGCGCAGGATGGCCACCGCCCGCCGGACCAGCCGCACCTGGCTGCGGCCGTCCTCGTGGTTGTCGCGCAGCAGCCGGCGCATCGCCTCGAGCGGCTCCTCGTGGTCGCGGGCGAGCACGTTGAGCAGCATCGCGTGGCTGACCCGCATCCGGGACCGCAGCGGCTCGGGCTCGGCGGCGACCAGCCGCTCGAACGTGCTCTCCGACCAGGTGACGGTGCCCTCCGGAGGCTTCTTGCGCTGCACCTTGCGCCGCTTCTTCGGATCGTCACCCGCCTTGGCGAGGGCCCGGTGGTTCTCGATGACGTGGTCCGGTGCCTGTACGACGACGGTGCCGGAGCTGTCGAAGCCGGCCCGGCCGGCCCGGCCGGCGATCTGGTGGAACTCCCGCGCCTTCAGGACGCGTTGCCGCGCCCCGTCGTACTTCGTCAACGCGGTGAGCACCACGGTGCGGATCGGCACGTTGATGCCGACGCCGAGCGTGTCGGTGCCGCAGATGACCTTCAGCAGGCCCTGCTGGGCAAGGGTCTCGACGAGGCGGCGGTACTTCGGAAGCATTCCCGCGTGGTGCACCCCGATGCCGTGCCGGACGAGCCGGGACAGCGTTCGCCCGAACCCCTTGCTGTACCGGAAGCCACCGATCGCCTCGGCGATGGCGTCCTTCTCCGCCCTCGTGCACACGTTGAGGCTGGTCAGCGCCTGCGCGCGCTCCAGGGCCGCGGCCTGGGTGAAGTGCACGACGTAGACCGGAGCCTGGTGGGTGGTCAGCAGCTCCTCGAGCGTCTCGTGCAGCGGGGTCAGCGCCCAGGAGTAGCTCAGCGGCACCGGCCGGTGGGCGGAGGTGACCACCGCAGTGGAGCGTCCGGTACGGCGGGTGAGGTCGTCGCGGAAGCGGGTGACGTCGCCGAGGGTGGCCGACATCAGCAGGAACTGGGCCTGCGGAAGCTCCAGCAGCGGCACCTGCCAGGCCCAGCCGCGGGACGGGTCGGCGTAGAAGTGGAACTCGTCCATCACCACCTGGCCGACGTCGGCGCGCTCCCCCTCGCGCAGCGCGATGTTGGCCAGCACCTCGGCGGTGCAGCAGATCACCGGTGCGTCGCGGTTCACGCTCGCGTCGCCGGTGAGCATCCCGACCCGGTCCGCGCCGAAGACGTCGCAGAGCGCGAAGAACTTCTCGCTCACCAGCGCCTTGATCGGGGCGGTGTAGAAGGTGCGGCGACCGGTCGCGAGAGCGGCGAAGTGAGCGCCTGTGGCGACCAGGCTCTTGCCGGAGCCGGTGGGCGTGGACAGGATCACGTGCGACCCCGTCATCAGCTCGAGGAGCGCCTCCTCCTGGGCCGGGTAGAGATCCAGCCCCCGGTCCCGCGCCCAGCCGTCGAACGCGTCGTACAGCTCCTCGGCCTCGGCCGTCCCCGGTTCCGGCGGCAGCAGCTCGGCAAGGGACATGACGCCCCGTATGCTGTCACACCCGCGGACCGGTCAGACGTGCGCGGCGGGCCTCGACGATCCCCCGTGCGACCTCCCGCACGCTTGACGTTGCTCTACGGGTGCGTCGGGTGCTCGTGCGCGGCGTGGCTGCGCGCCTCGAGCTGGATGGTGGAGTGCTCGACGTTGAAGTCCGTGTCGACGCAACGCTGCAGCTCGTCGAGCATCGAGGACAGGTGCCCGTCGAGGAAGCAGGAGTCGTCGACGACCACATGGGCGGTGAGCACCGGGAGCCCGGTGGCGACCTGGGTCGCGTGCAGGTCGTGGACGTCGTGCACGTGCTGGACCAGCATCAGCCGGTCCCGGACCTGGGTCAGGTCCAAGTCCTTGGGCGTGGACTCGAGCAGCACGTCGACGGTCTCCTTCAGCAACCCGACCGTCCGCGGGACGATGAGCAGCCCGATCAGCAGGGAGGCCAGCGGGTCCGCGCGCAGCCAACCGGTGCCGGCGATCACCGCGGCGGCCACCAGCACGGCCAGTGAGCCCAGCGCGTCGTTGACCACCTCGAGCAGCGCCGCGCGGGTGTTCAGGTTCTGCCCGCGACCGCCGGAGAGCACCGCCACGCTGACCAGGTTGCCCACCAGGCCGACGGCGCCGAAGACCAGCATCACCGAGGAGGTGACCTCCGGTGGGGCGAACAGCCGCCGAACGCTCTCGACCAGGATGAAGGCTCCGACGGCGAGCAGCACCGCCGCCTGCGCCGCGGCGGCGAGCACCTCGGCTCGCCGGAAGCCCCAGGTCCGCTGGTCGGTGACCGGGCGGCGGGCGAGTGCCGCGGCCACGTAGGCCAACCCCAGCCCGGCCACGTCGGTGAGCATGTGACCCGCGTCGGCGAGCAGCGCCAGGCTTCCGGACAGGAACGCGCCGGCCACCTCCACGACCAGGATGCCGCTGGTGATCAACAGCACCAGGCCGAGTCGGCCCCGCTGGTCCGGCAGCGCGGTGTGCTCGTGCGCCATAGAGCGATCCTAGAGGCGTAGGGCCGCGACCCGTCCCGTCGTCACCGTCCCGAGGCACGCACGACGGCCGTGGTGCCGGCCGCAGCGGCCGCGGCCAGCCCGACCGCACCCAGCCGCCGGGCCCGCCTGGCCGCACCGGCGCCGGGCTTGCCGGGCACCGCCTTCTCCGGCTTCGCGCCCAGCAGCGACCCACCGGAACGGTTCCCGCCGGCGCGGGCCAGCTGCATCACCTGGGCAAGGTGCAGCGCAGATCGGCCGGTCCCCGCCTCGCTGATCTGGGTCTTGCAGGAGAAGCCGTCGGCGACCACCAGCGTGTCCGGGTCGGCGTGGCGCACGGCGGGCAGCAGCGCCTGCTCGCCGCAGTCCATCGAGATCCCGAACTTGCCCTTCTCGAAGCCCCACGACCCGGCGAGCCCGCAGCAGCCGCCGCTGACCGGCTCCGCCGACAGTCCCATCCGCTCGAGGACCTGCTGATCCGGCTGTGGCCCACCGGTTGCCCGCTGGTGGCAGTGGGTCCACATCAGCGCCGTGCCGTGCAGCTTGGGCACGTCGATGCCGAAGGTTTCGAAGAACTCCCCGAAGTGGTAGGAGTTGCGGGCCAGCCGGTGCGCGTCGTCGTCGTGAGGCAGCATCGAGCTCAGCTCCTCCTTGAACACCGCGAGGCAGCTCGGCTCCATGCCGACCACCGGCGTGCCCGCCCGGACGTCGTCCCGGAGCACCTCCAGCACGTTCAGCAGGTATTTCCTCGCGGTGTCGAGGAAGCCGTAGTCGTAAAGCGGGCGGCCGCAGCACACGTGCCCGGACGGCATCACCACCTGCCAGCCGGCCGCTTCGATCGCCTCCACGCAGGCGACGCCGACGTCGGTGTGCAGGTGGTTGTTGAACGTGTCGGGGAACAGCACCACCCGCGGCCCGTCCGGGTTCGCGGTCCCGCCGCGCTCGGCGAACCACTGCTGCAGGGTGATCGGCGCGAACTTGGGAAGCTTTCGGCGCCGGTCCAGCCCGCCGGCGAGCTTGGGCAGCAGCCGGACGCCCGGCGTCTGGGTGAGCGCGTTGACAACCCCGGGCATCCGAGCCGCGAGCCGGGAAGCCTGGTCGATGAAGCCCATCGCGTAGGCGTGCCGAGGCCGCCACCGCTTCATCGACTTGTAGTGGTGGTAGCGGAACTCGGCCTTGTAGGACGGCATGTCCACGTGCACCGGACAGTCACTCGTGCAGCCCTTGCAGGCCAGGCAGAGGTCGAGAGCGTCGGCGACCTCGTGGGACTGCCAGCCATCCTTGATGACCTCGCCGCGCAGCATCTCGAACAGCAGCCGGGCCCGTCCACGGGTGGAGTGCTTCTCCTCCCGGGTGACCTGGTAGCTCGGGCACATCGTCTGCTGCGGCTCGGGCACCCGGCACTTGCCCACCCCGACGCACCGCAGGGCTGCGTGGGAGAAGTCCCCGCCGTCCTGCTCGTAGGCCATCTGCACCTGCGGTCGCGGCGGGTTGTAGTCCGTGCCGAGCTTGAGGTTCTCGTCGATCTTGTAGGGGTCGACGACCTTGCCCGGGTTCATCTTCCAGCCCGGGTCCCAGATGGTCTTGAACTCCCGCATCGCCTCGATGAGCCGGGGCCCGAACTGCTTCTCCAGGAACTCGGCACGCTGCTGCCCGTCGCCGTGCTCCCCGGACAGCGAGCCGCCGTACGACGTGACCAGGTCGGCGGCCTCCTCCATGAACGAGCGGTAGGTGCTGAGCCCGTCCGCGGTGCGCAGGTCGAAACTGATCCGCGAGTGGATGCAGCCCTCGCCCAGGTGGCCGTACATCGCGCCCCGCAGACCGTGCTTGGCGTAGAGGGCCTTGAGGTCGCGCACGTAGTCGGCCACCTTCGGCGGCGGGACCGCGGAGTCCTCCCAGCCGGGCCAGTGGTCGGGCTGGCCGGGCGGGAAGGCGGTGGAGCCGAGCCCGCCTTCCCGGACCGCCCACAGGGTCTGGCTGTGGCCACCCTCCTCCTTGCTCTTGGCGGTGACCACCCGGTCCTCGTCGTACCCGAGCTCACGACACAGGTACTCCTTGAACCGCGCCGCGGTCTTCTCCGACTCCTCGGCGTCGTCGGCGCCGAACTGCACCATCAGCCAGGCGTGCTCGCCACCCCGCCTCGGCAGCCGCTCGAGCCCCTCGACGTGGAGGTGCTCGGTCTGCTGGTCCTCGATGAGGGTGTGGTCCAGCGCCTCGAGGCCGATCGGCTTCCAGCGCAGGATCTCCTCGACGTGGGAGGCGGCCTCCACCAGGGTGTCGTACTCCACCACGACCAGGGTCCGCATCAGGAGTGCGGGGGTCAGCTTCAGCCGGGCCCGCAGCACCGTGGCGCAGGTGCTCTCGGTGCCGACCAGCGCGCGGGCCACGTTGAAGCCGCGCTCGGGGAGCAGCTCGTCGAGGTTGTAGCCCGACACCCGGCGGGGAAGCTCCTCGACGGACTTGAAGCCGGCGCGGATGTCGTCGGCGTACTTGTCGCGGAGGTCGCGCAGCTTGGCGTAGATCTCTCCCTTGCGGCCGCCGGCCTTGATGATCTTGTCGAGGTCGCGCTCCTCGTCGACACCGACCCAGAACCGCTCCCCGTCGTAGGTGAGCACCTCGAGGGCGTCGGTGTTGTCGCTGGTGCGCGGGCCCGGTCCGTAGAGGTGCGCCTGGACGGAGTGGATGCCGCAGGAGTTGTTCCCGATGTTCCCGCCGATCGTGCACCGCGAGTGCGAGGACGGGTCCGGGCCGAACACCAGCCCCTTCTGCCCGGTGTGCTTGTTCAGCTGCTCGTTGATCACGCCGGTCTCGGCGGTGACCGTGCGTCCCTTCACGTCGACGTCCTCGATGGTGGTCAGGTACTTCGAGAAGTCGATCACCACCGCGACGTTCACCGTCTCGCCCGACAGGCTGGTCCCACCGCCGCGGGACAGCACGGGCGCGCCGTACTTGTGGCAGGCCCGGTGCGTGGCCACCACGTCGTCGAGGGTCTTTGGGATGACCACCCCGATCGGTACCTGCCGGAAGTTCGACGCGTCGTTGGCGTACATCGCGAGCGTGCCCGCGTCGAAGCGCACCTCGCCGGCGACGTGCCGGCGCAGGTGCGCCTCGAGCCCCTTGACGTTGACCTTGTCACGGGCTACCGGCCGGGTCTTGAACCGAGGGTCCGGGTGCGCGGGGACCTCGAGGACCGAGCGACTCATCACGAGCGCCCTCCCGGGAGCTTGGACTTCAGCGACTCGGTGAACTCGTGACCCTTCTGCTTGGCACCCTTCACCGTGATGCCCCACGCCTCCGGGTCCCCCTCTCGCAGCGCCTTGGCCGCCTTCTTGGCCTGCATCTTCTTGATGTGCGGCGGGATCGGCGGGATCTCCCGGTCGGTGACCACCTCGAGGACCACCGGACTCTTGGCGGCGAGGGCGTCGTCCCAAGCCTTGCCGATCTTCTTCGGGTCGTCGCAGCGGATGCCGGTCAGCCCGAGCAGCTTGGCCCACTCGGCGTACGGCACGTCGGGGATGGACTGGGAGCCGGGGAACTTCGGGTCGCCGGCCATCGCCCGCTGCTCCCAGGTCACCTGGTTCAGGTCCTGGTTGTTGAACACGCAGAAGATGAGCGGGGACTTGCTGAGGCGGTCCAGGTAGCGCTTGACGGTGATCATCTCCGCCAGGCCGTTCATCTGGAACACCCCGTCACCGACCAGGGCGATCACCGGCCGGTCCGGGTAGTCGAGCTTGGCGCTGATGGCGTACGGCGTGCCCGGGCCCATCGTGGCCAGGTTGCCGGCCAGCGAGGCCATCATCCCCGGCCGCATCTTCAGGTGCCGCGACCACCAGTTCGCCGCGGAGCCGGCGTCCGTGGTGAGGATCGCCTCGTCGGGAAGCCGCTTGGACAGCTCGTGCACGACCAGCTCGGGATTGAGCGGGTCGGCCTTGTCGTGGGCGCGGTCGTCGAGGACCTGCCACCACTCGCGGACCTCGCCCTCGATCTGCGTGCGCCAGGAGCGGTCCTCCTTGCGGTGCAGCAGCGGGATCAGCCGGTCGAGGGTCTCCTTGGAGTCGCCGACCAGGTGCGCGTCCATGGGGTACCGGACCCCGATCATCTTGCCGTCGATGTCGATCTCGACGCCCTTGCATTGGCCTTCCTGGGGCAGCCACTCGGTGTAGGGGAAGCTGGTGCCGATCATCAGCAACGTGTCGGCGTTCATCATCATCTCGTGGCTGGACGTCGAGCCCAGCAGGCCGATCGGCCCGGTGACCCAGGGCAGGTCGTCCGGCAGCACCGCCCGGCCCAGCGACGTCTTAGCGGCTCCGGCGCCGAGCAGCTCCGCGACCTCGACCACCTGGTCGGCGGCCTTGGCGGCACCTTGGCCGACCAGCATGGCGACCTTCTTGCCCTCGTTGAGGATGTCGGCAGCCCTCTGGATCTCGCTGTCCGGCGGGATGACCCGCGGCTGGGTCCATCCCACGCTGGTGTACACGGCTCCGTGCTGGCGCGGGGGCGAGGTCTGGGCCGGCTCCTCGGCAACGTCGTCGGGCACGATGATCGTGGCCACGGTGCGGTTGTTCAGGGCCACCTTGCAGGCCCGGTCGACCAGCTGCCGGGCCTGGGCCGGGTGCATGCAGGTCTGCACGAAGTCTGCGGAGACGTCCTTGAAGAGGGTGTTCGGGTCGATCTCCTGCTGGAAGCCGGCGCCGAGCGATATGCGCTTCTGTTGACCGATGATCGCCACCACCGGCTGGTGGTCCAGCTTCGCGTCGTACAAGCCGTTCAGCAGGTGGATGGTGCCACCGCCCGAGGTGGCCATGCAGCAGCCGATCTCACCGGTGAACTTCGCGTGCGCCGTCGCCATGAAGGCGCCCATCTCCTCGTGTCTCGGCTGGATCAGCTCCGGATCGCCGTCGGCCCGGTCGAGGGCACCGAGGAACGCGTTGATCCCGTCCCCCGGGTAGCCGAAGATCCGGTGGATCCCCCACTGCCTGAGGCGTTCGAGGATGAAGTCGGCGGTCAGCGGCATGGGCACTCCTCTTCGGCGTAGGTGTTGTCTACGAACCCGCGGGTACCCCTTACCTCAGGATTGATTACCCGTCGCGAGGAGGTTCTCCGTTGCCGTTGCCGGATTCCGTTTCGATCGAGCAGGTGGAAGTGTCGGCGTACACGATCCCCACCGACATACCGGAGTCGGACGGGACGCTGGCCTGGGACTCCACCACGCTGGTGCTCGTGCAGGTGCGCGCGGGCGGGCACACAGGCGTCGGCTACACCTACGCGGGTCCGGCAGCCGCCGCGGTGGTGAGCGGCAAGCTCGCCGGGGTGGTGGAGGGCCGCGACGCGCACACGCCCGCCGCCTCCTGGGCGGCCATGCAGCACGCGGTGCGCAACCTCGGCAAGCCGGGCCTGGTCGCCGAGGCGGTCTCCGCGGTCGACGTGGCGCTGTGGGACCTGCACGCCCGGCTGCTCGACGTCCCCCTCATGGTGGCGATCGGCGCGGTGCACGACGGCACCCCGGTGTATGGCAGCGGCGGGTTCACGTCGTACGACGACAAGCAGCTCGCCGACCAGCTGAGCAACTGGGCCGAGGCGGGCATCCCGCGGGTGAAGATGAAGGTCGGCCGGGACCCGGACCGGGACAGGCAGCGGCTCAAGGTCGCGCGGAAGGCCATCGGTGACGACGTCGAGCTGTTCGTCGACGCCAACGGCGCCTACAGCCGCAAGCAGGCCCTGGCGTGGGCCGACCGGTTCGCCGAGCGCGACGTGCGCTGGTTCGAGGAGCCGGTCAGCTCCGACGACCTCGAGGGGCTGCGGCTGCTGCGCGACCGTGGGCCGGCAGGCATGGACATCACGGCAGGCGAGTACGGCTACCACCTGCCCTACTTCCACACCATGCTCGACGCCGGCGCGGTGGACTGCCTGCAGGCCGATGTGACGAGAGCTCTCGGCATCAGCGGCGTGCTGCGGGTCGCGGCTCTCTGCGACGCCCGGTCCATCGACCTGTCGCTGCACTGTGCCCCGCAGGTGAGCGCGCACGTGGGCACCGCCATCTGGCACCTGCGGCACCTGGAGTACTTCCACGACCACATCCGCATCGAGGGGATGGCCTTCGACGGAGTACTCAGCCCGGAGCCCGACGGGGTGCTGCGGCCGGACCGGTCCCGTGCCGGGCTGGGGCTGACAGTGAAGCAGTCCGACCTCGAGGAGTACCGCGTCTCGTAGTACTGGTGGGGTCCAGAATGTGCGCATGATGAATCTGACAGAGCCCAAGTCCGCGTTGCGCTGCTACCTGCAGTCCAACCGCGACGCGCTGCTGTGGAAGCTGGACGGCCTCAGCGAGCGAGAGCTTCGGCTACCGCGGACACCCACCGGCACGAACCTGATCGGCATCGTCAAGCACATGGCCAACGTCGAGATCGGCTACTTCGGCGACACCTTCGGGCGTGCCTGGCCGACGCCCGAGGATCGGGTCTCGGAGGAGGACTTCGAGGCCGACCCCCAGTCCGACTGGTATGCGACCGAGAGGGAGACCTGCGACGGCATCATCGACTTGTACCAGCGGGTGTGGGGCTTTGCTGATGCGACCATCGAGGAGCTTCCACTCGACGCGCAGGGCCGAGTTCCCTGGTGGGGAGAGGGGCGCAACACGGTCACCCTGCAGCGCATCATGGTGCACGTGATCGACGACCTGGCACGACACCTCGGGCATGCCGACATCCTCCGCGAGGAGATAGACGGCGCAGCTGGCCTTCGAGCGCAGGTCACCAACCTTCCGGAGCGGTTCGACTGGCCGGCGTACGTTGCCAAGCTGACCGCGCTAGCCGAACGCTTCTGACGAGCCCGGTCACCAGCCCGAGGCTCAGAGCTACTGCTCGGGGTCGGGCAGGATCACCTGGAACAGCAGGTGATCCTGCCACCGCCCGGCTATCTTCAGGTACTCGGGCGCCCGGCCATATTGAACGAAGCCGTTCTTGACCAGAACCCGCTGCGATGCTTCGTTGTCGACCAGGGTCTCTGCCTGGAGCCGATGGAGGCCCAGCTGGTCGGAGGCGATCCGCTTGGCCGCGGCTATCGCAGCGGACGCGAAGCCTTGACCGTTCCGGTCCTGGGAGATCCAGTAGCCGATGCTCGCTGACTGAAACGCTCCTCGAATGATGCTGTTGATGTTCAGCGTGCCGACCAGGTTCCCGGCCCCGTCGACGATGACCAACGGCAACGCGGTGCCGTTCTCGGCCGCTTGCAGGCTTTTGAGTACGGCGCGCTCCTGTCCCGCGTCTGTGAAGTACTCCTCCGGGCGCAGCGGGCTCGTCGAAGCGAGGAACTCTCGATTGGCGCGGGTGAGGCGGGCCAGCGCGGGAATGTCCTTGCGCTCCAATGGACGCAAGAGCGACCGAGCCGCCGTGCGAGCTTCCGGCACGATGCCACCTCCTGGTTGCGTGGGCGAACACGGGGCATGGTGCCAGCCCGGAAGTGTCGGTGCCGGCTGGGAGTGTTTCGGGCATGGATGGAAAGCCGGTCGACGACTACGACGCCGAGGAGGTCCTCGACGGCGTGGAGTCGTTGCACCGCGCCCGGGTCGCGAACGAGTGCCGGCTGCTGGAGCTGGCGGTGCAGTTCGCGGTCATCCACAACGGCGACTCCCTGCTCCCGGACGGGCGGCGGCTGCCGGGCCGGCAGCGGCCGGTGCGGCTGGGCGGAGACGGCACCCCGACGGTCGCGGAGTTCGCGCCCGCCGAGCTCGGCGCCCGGATGCAGCTGGGCACGTTCGCGGCCAAGATGCTGGTCGCCGATGCCCTCGACGTCCGGTTCCGGCTGCCCCGGATGTGGGCGCAGGTGCAGGCCGGCACCGCCCGGGCCCCGCTGGTCCGGGCGGCCGCGCAGGCCACCCGGCACCTGACCAAGACCGCGGCCGGCGAGGTGGACACCGCACTCGCCGACCTGGTCGACGGCCGACTGCCCCGGGCCCGGTTCGACACCGTGCTGAACGCCCAGGTGGTGGCCGCCGACCCCGAGACCGCCACCGCCCGCGAACACGCCGCCGCCACCCGCTGCTTCGCCCGCGCCTCCCGCTCCACCGAGCAGGGCATCAAGGCGTTCACGCTGCGCGCCCCCGCCCCGGTGGTGATCCGCTTCGAGGCCACCGTCGCCTACCTCGCCGACGCGCTGGCCGCGCTCGGCGACTCCGACTCCGAGGACACCCGGCGGGTCAAGGCCTGCCTGATCCTGGCCAACCCCACCCACGCCGTCCAGCTGCTTGCCGCCTTCGCCGCCCACCGCACCACCACCCCACCAGCCCCCGACGACTCCGGCCGCGGACACACCGAACCCGACGAACCCGAGCCCGACGAACCCGAGCCCGACGAACCCGACCCCGACGAACCCGACCCCGACGAACCCGCGCCCGAGGACGAGGACAAGCCGGGGCCGGACGACGGCCCGCCCGGCGGCGAGGCGGCCAGGGTCGCGCCGCCGGCGGTGTGCCGGCCCACCCCGTTCCGGCCCGCCGACCCGATCCCCCCGCTGAGCGAGCTGGCCACCAGCGGCGGCTACCGGTACACCCCCGACACGCTGCTGCCCACCGTGACCGTCTACGTGCACCTCTCCCACGAACAGCTGATCCGCGACGCCGGCGGAGTGGCCCGCTTCGAGGGCGGCGACCCGATCACCATCGACTTCGTGCGCCGCCACCTCGCCCCCTACCACCGGTTCACCATCACCGGCGTCCTCGACCTCGCCCACCTGGCGCCCGTCGACGGCTACGAGATCCCCGCCGCCCACCGCACCGCGGTCAAGATCCTCTCCCCCGCCGACGTGTTCCCGTTCGCCACCACCCTGACCACCGACCCCGACAGCCCCGCGGACGTCGACCACACCCTCGCCTACCAGCCCCGCGACCGTGGCGGGCCGCCGGGCCAGTCCCGGATCGGCAACTACTCACCCCTGGGCCGCTTCCACCACCGCATCAAGACCTTCGGCCCCTGGACCCTGCGCCAACCCTTCCCCGGGCTCTGGATCTGGCGCGACCCGCACGGCCACTACTACCTCGTCGACCACACCGGCACCCGCAAGATCACCGGCCCTCCCGAACCAGCCGGACCCGAGCCACCCGACACCGGACCGGCCGACACCGGACCACCCGCCACCCGCGCCCACGACCCCGACCTGCACCTCCAGCTCTGGGACGCCACCCTCCGCCCAGCAGCCGACTACACCTTCCAACACGCCAGCTGAGGCGTCGGGTGCGGTGCCGGCAAGTACGCCGTGACCGGGCCGTCCGGGAGCCGGCCCACGGCCGCCGCAACGACCAGCTCCGGGGACCGCGGCACCAGGGACGGGTCACCGGTGACGTAGAGCAGTGGCCACTCGTGGTCCTGCCCGACCTCGGTCAGGCCGGTCCCCGGCGACGACCCCCGCACGCCGCCGAGGACCCTCGCGACGTACCCACCATCCTGGTCGTCGCCCTGGCCGGGCTGGTAGCCGGCCGCCACCGAGGAGCACCAAACGTCTTCATGGCACGCCTCCCTACCCTCGGCGTGCTCAGACTCCAGCCGAAGACGGCCGCCCGCGTCGTACGAAGTACGTATTTAGAACGACAGAACGGACTAGTCCGCCTGGCCAATGGGATGTCTTCCGGGCTCAACGCAGCAGCTCTCGCGCAGCCCGCTCGATGTCCTCCTCCTGCACGAGCACCAGGTTGGCGGCCGGGCCGAGCGGCACGAAGCTGTCCGGTGCGGCGACGCGAGCGATGCGTCCGTCGTACCCGTTCTCGACGAGCGCGGTGACCACGCCCTCCCCCACCCCGCCGGCATGCCGCGTCTCGTCGACGACCAGCACCCGGCCGGTGGCTCGCGCCTCACCGAGCAGGTCCTCGACGGGCAGTGGCGACAGCCAGCGCAGGTCCAGCACCCTGGCTTGCACCCCCTCGGCGGAGAGCCGGCGCGCGGCTCGCAGCGACATCCGCACGCCGTTGCCGAACGTCACCAGGGTGAGGTCGGCGCCATCGCCGTAGGTGCGGCCGGCTCCCAGGGGGACATGGGAGTCCGGGGCGGGGTACTGCGCGAGCCAGGCGGCGTCGCCCTCGTCGTACAGGTCCCGCTCGTGGTAGAGCGCGATCGGCTCGAGGTACACGCACACGCTGCCGTCGACGCGGGCCGCCTCCACGCAGGTGCGCAGCATCGCCGCCGCGTCGTCGGGGCGCGCCGGGGAGGCGACGACGAGGCCGGGGATGTCGCGCAGCGCGGCGACGGCGTTGTCGTTGTGGAAGTGCCCGCCGAAGCCCTTCTGGTAGGCGTACGACGCGATGCGGACCACCAGCGGGTTGCGGTACTGGCCTTGGGAGAAGAACTGCAGCGTGGACGCCTCGCCGCGCAGCTGGTCCGCGGCGTTGTGCAGGTAGGCGAGGTACTGGATCTCCGGCACCGGGAGCATGCCCGACAGCCCGAGGCCGAGCCCCAGCCCGAGCACCGCCTGCTCGTCCAGCGGGGTGTCGAACACCCGCGCCGAGCCGAACCGGCGCTGCAGCCCGCGCGTCACGCCGTAGACACCGCCCTTGCGGCCCACGTCCTCGCCGAAGACGAGCATCTCGGGATGGTGGTCGAGGAGCTCGCCGAGCGCCCGGTTGACGCTCTGCGCGAGGGTGAGCGGCTCCGGCGGCCCTTCGGGCAGGTCGTGCACGGCGAGCGCGACACGCTCCGGGCTGCGCGGCGCGAGCGGCGCCGTCACCTCCTCCGCGGAGCGGAGCGGCGGGCTGTCCAGCGCCTCCTTCGCCGCCGCGCGGACCAGCTCGCGGATGCAGTCGTGGCGGTCCAGCACGGCCTCGCGGGTCATCGCCCCCGACCCGACCAGCAGCCGGGCCGTCCCGAGCAGCGGGTCTCGCTCCAGGTCCGTGGCGATCTCCGCGGGAGTGCGGTAGCCGGCCTCCACGTCCGATCCGGCGTGCCCGAACAGCCGGACCACCGACAGGTGCAGCAGCGCGGGTGACCGCCGGGTGCGGACCCAGTCGGCCGCGGTCCGCGCCGCGTCGTACGTCTCGGCGGGGTCGCTGCCATCGGCGGCGAAGTACCGCAGGCCGGGATGGTTCTCGTACGACGTGCGCACCCACCCGCTCGGGGTGCGCACGCTGATGCCGAGCCCGTTGTCCTCACAGACCACCAGCAGCGGGACCGGCAACCCCTGGTAGCTCGCCAGGCAGGCGGTGTTCAGGGCGCCGACCGCGGTGGAGTGGTTCATCGAGGCGTCCCCGAGGCCGGTCACCGCGATGGCGTCATCCGGCCAGGCGCTCTGCACGCCGAGCTTGTGGGCGCGGGCGATGGCGAACGCCACTCCGACGGCGCGCGGCAGGTGCGAGGCGATCGTCGAGGTCAGCGGGATGATCGACAGCTCACGGCGCCCGAACACCTTGTGCCGGCCGCCGGCGATGGGCTCCTCGGCCGAGGCGGCTACGCCCAGCAGCACGTCGCGCACCGGGTCGACCCCCTCGACCTGGTGCGCGCGGCGCACGTAGAACGCACCGGACCGGTAGTGCAGCAGGGCCGGGTCGGTCGGCCGCAGCGCGGCCGCGACCGCCGCGTTGGCCTCGTGCCCGGAGGAGCCGATCGTGTAGTAGCCACGGCCCTGCTGCTGCATCCAGCGAGCGGCCAGGTCCAGCTGCCTGCTGGTCAGCTGCGCGTCCAGGATCTCCCGCGCCTCGTTGACGGTCAGCCCGCTGCCGGTGCGAGCCGGACCGTCCGCCGCCTCGGGAGGTCCGGAGGGCAGCGCGCGGACCGCCTCGACGAAGTGCTGCTCGGTCTCCTCCGGTGTCATCGCTGCGTCGTCACTGGGGCGGTCAGATCCGGAAGGCGAGGTCGGGGGCCAGCTCTGCGACGTCCATCTGGGCCTTCTGCAACCGCCCTGAGTAGTCCCAGTTCACCGACTGCCAGCGGGTCATCTGGTCCAGGACCCAGACCCCGGACTGCCGGCTGCCGTTGCCGGACTTGCCGTTGCCACCGAACGGGAGATGCGCCTCGGCGCCGGAGGTGGAGTTGTTCACGCTGACCATGCCGGCCGAGATGCCCCGGCAGAACCGGAACACCGACTTCGGGTCCTCGGTGTAGATCGACGAGGACAGCCCGTAACCGGGCGCGTTCGCCAGCTCGATCGCCTCGTCGAGGCCGCTGAAACTGGTGACGCCGACGATCGGGCCGAACGTCTCCTGGTCGAACAGCGCGTCGCCACGCCGTACCCCGTCGACGATCACCGGGTGGTAGAACAGCCCGGCCTCCGGGTCGCCGACGAACCCGTCGCGCGGGTTGCCCGGGCCGATCCGGCCGACGCCGGACGAGCCGAGCACCTTGTGGTGCGCGTCGACGTGCTCCAGGTACTCCTCGTAGCGGTCGGCGAACTTCTGGTCCAGCATCGGCCCGAACAGCACGCCCCGCGTCGGGTCGCCGACAGGAGCGCGCTGGGTGGCTTCGGCGAAGCGGGCCAGGAAGTCGTCGTGCACGCGCTCGTCGACGATGACGGTGCCGAGCGAGGTGCAGCGCTGCCCGCCGGTGCCGAAGCCCGCGAACAGCGCCCCTTCGACGGCGAGGTCGAGGTCCGCGTCGGCGCAGACCACCATCGGGTTCTTGCCGCCGAGCTCCAGGCAGGCCGACTGCAGGTGCCGCCCGGTGAGCTCGCCGATGCGCGCGCCGACGGCGCTCGAGCCGGTGAACCCGACCTTGTCGACGAGCCCCTGGGACAGCGCCTGCTCCAGGCCCTCGAAGGTGGCCTCGCCGTCCGCGTGCACGATGTTCAGCACGCCGTCGGGCAACCCGCCCCCGTGCACGAACAGGTCGAAGAACGCCTGGGCCGCCGCGGCGGCGTACTCCGCCGGCTTCCAGACGACGGTGTTGCCGGCCAGCAGCGCCGGCACGATGTACCAGGACGGCACCGCGACCGGGAAGTTCCCGGCGGTCACCACCGCGAGCGTGCCGACCGGGCGGCGGAACGTGAACAGCTGCTTGTCGGGCATCTCCGACGGCACGGTCTGTCCGTAGAGCCGGCGGCCCTCGCCGAGGAAGAAGTCGCAGGTGTCCACGATCTCGCGGACCTCGCCGAGCGCCTCGGCGTAGGGCTTGCCGACCTCCTCGGTCACGATCCGCGCCAGCGCCTCGGCGTTCTCCTCGACCACGCGGCCGATGTGCCCGATGGCGCGGCCGCGCACCGGCGCCGGGACGTCGGCCCAGGCGGGCTGCGCGGCCTTGGCCGCACGGCAGGCTTCGACGTACGTCGCGCTGTCCGCGAGCGTGACCTCGGCGACCACCTCGCTGGTGCGCGACGGGTTGGTGGAGGCGTAGCGGGTCACACCCTCTCCGACCCCGCGTCCGGCCACGACCGAGGTGATCGTGCGTGTCATCTGTCTCCTCCTCGGGATGCGAGTGCGCTCAGCGCACGGTCGAAGGCTGCCGTGGCGATCCGCAGCTCCTCGGCGGTGACGGTCAGTGCCGGGCGGAACCGGATCGAGCGGGGCCCGCAGCCCAGTGCGAGCACCCGATCGTCGTACAGCCTGCTGACCAGCTCGTCGCGACGCCCCGGATCCGGCAGGTCTATCGCGCACATCAGCCCGCGGCCGCGGACGTTCGAGATCAGCGTCGGGTGCCGGGCGGCGAGTGCCTGGAGGTCCTCCAGCAGCATGACGCCGAGCTCGGCGGCACGCGCGACCAGACCGTCCCGCTCGATGATCTCGAGCAGTCGGCGCGAGCGCACCATGTCGACGAGACCTCCGCCCCAGGTGGAGTTGATCCGGCTGGCGACGCGGAACACGTTGTCGGGCACCTCGTCCACCCGCCTCCCGGCCATGATGCCACCGAGCTGCACCTTCTTGGCGAACGCGACGATGTCCGGCTCGAGGCCGAGCTGCTGGTAGGCCCACGTGGTGCCGGTGAGGCCCACCCCGGTCTGCACCTCGTCCAGGATGAACAGGGCGTCGTTCTCGCGGCAGAGCCGCTGCATGGCCTGCAGGAACTCCGCGCGCAGGTGGTTGTCGCCACCCTCCCCCTGGATCGGTTCCGCGATGAAGCAGGCGATGTCGTGCGGGTGCTCCGCGAACGCCTCCCGGGCCTGCCGCAGAGCCCGCTCCTCCGCGGCCTCCACCTCGGCGAGGTGCTCCTCGAGCGGGAAGACGACGGAGGGTACGTCGATGCGCGGCCAGTCCATCTTCGGATAGCGATCGGTCTTCTTGGGGTCGGTGTTGGTCAACGACATGGTGTAGCCGCTGCGACCGTGGAAGGCCCGGGTCAGGTGCATGACCTTGGTGCCCAGCTCCGGTGAGCGACCCTCGGCCTCGTTGCGCCGACTCTTCCAGTCGAAGGCGGCCTTCAGGGCGTTCTCCACCGCGAGCGCGCCGCCCTCGACGAAGAAGAGGTGCGGCAGCGCCGGGTCGCCGAGCACACGGGAGAACGT
Source organism: Nocardioidaceae bacterium (assembly GCA_035690905.1). Taxonomy (GTDB): domain Bacteria; phylum Actinomycetota; class Actinomycetes; order Propionibacteriales; family Nocardioidaceae; genus DASSKA01. The sequence continues at coordinate 23,625 of DASSKA010000061.1, forward strand.
CTCGACGAAGGCCGCGTAGTGCGTGGTGAAGATGTCGGAGTTCGCGGGTTTGTTGACGGCCACCTCGGCCAGCACGGCGCGGAACTCGGGGTCGTCGGCGAGACCTTCGGGGTTCATGCCCAGGGGCGCGGAGGCGAAGAAGGTGTAGAGGTCGAGGTACTCCTCGCCGGTGCGCGCGTCCACCACCCAGGAGCCGTGGCTGCGGGCCGTGTCCAGCACGAGCGGGAAGCCGCCGGTGGTCAGCACATGTCGGGACAGCACCTCGTGCACCTGGTCAGCCGCCACGTCGAGACGTGGACTTTCTACGATCGATTCATCCATGTGCCGCATGTTTTCCAGCCTAGGACGAGTCTGACAGAAAATCATCCACTGTCTCAGTGGCAGGTACACCGGGATCAGCGACAACACGATGATCGAGACGGCGACCACGTTCGTGGTGGTCTTGCCGGAGGAGGAGCCAGGGTGACCCGCCATGGCTGTCCCGGCTGCTGGGGACCTAGGTCACTGGTCGCCGCGGGCCCCCTGAGCCACCCTCGTCGCAGGGGGTGGGTGGTGAGCGCGCAGCCGGACCTGAGGTCGTTGTACCGGCAGATGTGCCGAATGCGGTACGTCGAGGAGACGGTTGCCGGGCTGTGGAACGACGGACTGATCACCGGTGAGATGCACCTCGGCACCGGTGAGGAGGCCACGATCGCCGGGGTGGCCGCGCACCTCCGACCGGGAGACGCCTTGTCGGTCGACTACCGCTCGACGCCCCCGTTCGTCGCGCACGGCGTGGACCTGGAGGCGATCTTCCGCGAGCTGCTCGGTGATGCGGGTGGCCTCGACGGGGGCCGAGCCGGGCACATGCACCTGCTCTCGCCGGAGCACCTGGCCGCCGCGAGCGGCATCGTCGGCGCCTCCGCACCGGTCGTCTGCGGCTTCGGTCTTGCTGCCCAGCTGGACGGCCGCGGTCAGGTCGCGGTGGCCTTCTTCGGCGACGGCGCGGTCAATGAGGGCATGGTGATGGAGAGCCTGAACCTGGCGTCGGTGTGGCGGCTTCCGGTCGTCTTCGTCTGCAAGGACAACCGGTGGGCGGTGACCACGCGCTCCCGTTCGGTCACCGCGGGCGGCCTGCGCCACCGCGCGCGCGGCTTCGGTCTCCCGGTGGTCACCGTCGACGGACGCGACGTCGCGGCGGTGTGGCGGGCGGCGGGACGCGCCGTCGACAACGCCCGGCGTGGGCTCGGGCCGACGTTCCTGATCGCCCGGGTCGAGCGGCTGGAGGGACACTTCCTCGGCGACCCGCTGATGCAGGTCGCGCGCAACACGCGTGTGCTGACCGCCGAGGTGGCTCCGCTGGTCGCCGGGGTGTGGAGCGGGCCGGGCGCCGGCCTGCCCGTCCGGCTGCGCTCGCTGATGCGCCTCTCGCAGACGATCGCCGCCGCGATGCTCGGCCAGGTCCGGCCCCGGAAGGACCCGCTGATGTTGACGCGGGGGCTCCTGGAAGCCTCGCAAGCCGCGGCACTCGAGCAGGAGACCCGCGCCGAGGTGGCCGGCGCGCTGGCGGCGGCACGGGGAGGGAAGGTGCTGCGCAGTGCCTAGAACGACGTTCTCGCAGGCGATCGAGCTCGCGCTGTCGGCCGCGATGGCCGAGGACGACCGCGTCCTGGTGCTCGGCGAGGACGTGCAGATGCTGCGGCGCTCGCTGTTCCTCCGCTTCGGGACCCAGCGGGTGCGCAACACGCCGATCAGCGAGTCGGCGATGCTGGGAACCGCGCTCGGCGCGGCCATGGCCGGCTGGCGACCCGTCGCGGAGATCATGTTCGTGGACTTCGTGACCGTCGCGATGGACATGCTGATGAACCACGCCGCCAAGCTCGCGACGTTCAGCAACGGCCGCTGGCGGGCACCCCTGGTGGTGCGGGCCGCGTGCGGGGGCGGCTACGGCGACGCCGGCCAGCACGAGCAGGCGTTGTGGGGAATGCTGGCCGGGGTGCCCGGGCTGTCCGTCGTCGTACCCTCCACCCCGGCGGACGCGGCCGGGCTGATGCTGGCCGCCCTGCACGATCCGGGTCCCGTGGTGTTCCTCGAGCACAAGCTGCTCTCCCAGGACTGGCTGGAGGCCGTGGGCGGCCACAGCCGCGCACGCGCCGCGCTGGACGTGCCCGAGAACGGCACCATCGGGGAGGTGTCCTTCCCACCGGAGGCCACTCCTCTGGGCCAGGCTGCGCTCCGACGACCAGGCACGAACCTGGCCCTGGTCAGCGTGGGGGTGGGGGTGCATCGCTGCCTGTCGGCGGCCGCGACGCTGGCCGACGAGGGGATCGACACGGCGGTCCTCGACCTGCGCACCGTCTCCCCGCTGGACCGCGAAGCAGTGACGGAGCTGGCTTCATCGACCGGTCACGTGCTGGTCGTCGACGAGGACTACACCCGGGGCGGGCTGTCCGGGGAGATCGCCGCCGTGATCGCCGAGCGCGACACCGGTGCACGCTTCGGCCGGGTCACCTGCGAGGGCACCATCCCCTACGCCAGGGAGCTCGAGCGCGAGATGCTGCCGAACGAGCAGCGCATCGTGACCGCGGCGCACCGCCTGCTCGGTCGCGAGAGCCGACAGGCGGCTTCTTCTCAGAGAGCGAGGTGAGCCTCGTGGACATCGCCCTTGCGGTGCTGCTGCTCGTCACCGCGGTGGTCACCGTGGCGTACTGGGTGGACTTCTTCTGGCACGGCAGCGTGAACGTCGTGGAGAAGGACTGGTACATCCGGTTCGAGCGCGCCTTCCCGGTGGCCGACGGCTTCATGTCCGCGAGCTCGGCGGTCGCCGCCATCGGCCTGCTCGCCGGCGCGGAGTACGGCGTCGCGTGGGGCCTGGTCACCGCAGGCGCGCTGCTGTTCCTCGGCCTGATGGACGTCACCTTCAACGTCGGCAACGGCCTCTACGGGCACCTCGGCAGGTCGTGGCCGATGCGCGCCGAGCTGGCGATCAACGTGTGGTGCATCGGCTTCGGTGCCGCGCTGCTCGTCGTCCTGGTCAACCGGCTGGGGTGAGGGATCCTGGTTGGCGGGTCCGGGCCTTCCGGACGCGCCGGTCGAACGACGCGAAGTAGGTCCCCCTCAACAGCCCGGCCGTGCGGGCCAGCAGCCGGGTCTGCCAGTCGGCCATGATCAGGAAGTCGCCGCGTTCGATGCCGCGCACGATCGCCGCCGCCACCCGGTCGGGGGCCAGCGGCTTGATCTGCCCGGAGATGGCCCGGGTCTCCGGCGGCTTGAACCGGTTCTCGTAGGCCAGCTGCGGGGTGTCGGTGTCCGCCGGGCAGACACATCCGACGTGCACGCCGTACGACGCCAGCTCGCAGCGCAGCGCCTCGAGCAGGCCGCGCACCGCGAACTTCGGCGGCGCGTACGGCGTGTAGCCGAAGATGCCCACCAGGCCCGCGGCCGAGGAGATCCCCACCACGCTGCCGGCGCGGCGCTCGATCATCGAGGGCACGACCGCCCGCAGGGCATGCAGCGTGCCGAAGTAGTCGATCTCCATGGTGCTGCGGAACACCGAGTCGTCGAGCTGCTCGAAGTAGCCGGGATGGGCGATGCCCGCGCAGGTGAGCAGCTGGTCGCACGGCCCGAGCTGCTTGGTGACGAGGGCCACGGCCGCCGTCACCGCACAGGCGTCGCTCACGTCGGCCGCGGCGATCGCGTACGTCGCACGTAGCCGACGGAGCTCCGCGTCGGTCGAGACCAGGTCCTCGTCGTGCAGCGCGATCACGGACACCCGGGCGCCGGCGTCGACCACCCGCCGGACGAACGCCCGGCCGATGCCGCTGGAACCCCCGGTGACCACGACGTGCGCGTCGGTGAAGTCGAACCTGGCCATGGTGCGTCCCTCAGTGCACGGTGACCGTGAAGCGATTGAAGGCGTTGCGGTGCCCGTCGCCGGTCACGCCGACCGCGCGCAAGATGGTCTGGCCCTTCATGTGCAGGATCAGCCGTAGGCGGTAGCGGCCCTCCTCGTTGGTGCGGATCCGCGCACCCTTCAGGGCCTGCCACTGGTCGTTGCGGAGCTCCTGGAACTTCACGACGTGGTTGACCGCCGGCTCCCCGTTGATCCGGAACAGACCGCGCACCCGGAACGCCTGCCCAGCGGCCGGCGTCGTGTCGCTCACGCGCACGGTGATGCTCGCCGTGAACGCGTTCGCGTGGGCCGTCGCGGGCGCGACGGCGGTCAGCGGTGCGAGGATGGCCACGGCTGCGAGACCGGCAGTGCGGCGAACATTCATGACGTCCCCCTCTCATGCCGCGGCCGGCCGATCCGGCCGCGCACCGCCATTCCACGCCTTCGGCTCTTCGGCGTGGAGAGCCGAAGGTCATCTCATGCGGCCGGTGACGTGCAACAGGTACATACAGGCCTGGAACACTTGCCGCCGTGATGGCAGAACGTGAACCTCGCCGGCCAGAGGTGACGACGGTCGAAATTGTCGGCGGTATCGAAAAGCGCACCCTCGTGCTGGCTGACTACGACCCGCATTGGCCGGAGGCGTACCTCCAGCAGGAACAGCGCATTCGTGCGGCGCTCGGTCCAGCCGCCGTCCAGATCGAACACATGGGCTCAACCTCGGTGCCTGGGCTCGCGGCGAAGCCAATCATTGATGTCCTCCTCACCGTCGAGGACATCACTGCCGAGGAGGACTACCTCGACCAGCTACTGCACGTTGGCTACGACCTGCGAGTTCGCGAGCCGGGTCATCGCCTGGTGAGGACCCCTGCCCGCGATGTTCATGTGCACGTCATGCAAGCCGGCGACGAGGCTGCCGGTGACTACCTGCTGTTCCGCAATCACCTGCGCGCGGACACGGAGGACCGCGACCTGTACGAGCGCACCAAGCGTGCCCTGATCGAGCAGGACTGGGCCGACATGAATGCCTACGCCGAGGCGAAGACTGCGGTCATCACCGAGATCAAGGAGCGCGCGCGAAAGTCGCACCAGGACGCGCGAGGCTACGAATGGGCTCACTCTCCCGGTCGCACCAGTCCGCACTCGTAGGCGGTGACGACGGCGTGGACCCGGTCGCGCAGCTGGAGCTTCTGCGTGACGTGGACCAGATGGGTCTTCACCGTCGCCTCCGAGAGGAAGAGCCGTCCGGCGATCTCCGAGTTGGTGAGGCCGCGGGCCACGAGGACGAGCACCTCCCGTTCCCGCTCGGTGAGTGTCTGCACCGCGTGCGGGACGCCATCGGGTGCCGGGCCGCGGCCGAAGCGGTCCAGCAGCCTGCGAGTCAGCTCGGGATGCAGCACGGCGTCGCCGGTCGCCACGGTCCGGATGGCGCCGACGAGGTGCTCGCGCCGCGAGTCCTTGAGCAGGAAGCCGCTCGCGCCCGCCCGGATCGCCTCGTAGAGGTAGGCGTCCTCGTCGTAGGTGGTCAGCATCAGCACGCGGGACGACGACCCGGACGCCACGATCTCGCGCGTCGCCGACAGCCCGTCGAGCTCGGGCATCCGCACGTCCATCAGGATGACGTCGGGCGCCGCGTCCCGCACCAGAGCGACCGCTTCGCGACCGTCGCGCGCCTCGCCGATCACGTCGAGGCCGTCCTCGACGTCGAGGATCAGGCGCAGACCGTCCCGGACGAGCGCCTGGTCGTCGGCGATCGCGACCGTTGTCATGCCGGCTCCAGCGGCAGCGTGGCGAGCACCCGGAACCCCCCGTCGGCGATGGGGCCGCACTCGACCCGGCCCCCGAACAGCGCCGCCCGCTCGGCCATCCCGATCAGGCCGTGCCTGGCGCCGCTCGGCTCGGGTTCGGACCGGCCGGCGCCATTCACCACCTCGAGCTGGACGTCTCCCGCGGTACGTCGCACGCGCACGTCGACGGCCGCACCGCGGGCGTGCTTCATTGCGTTGGTGAGCGCTTCCTGGGCGATCCGGAACAGCACCATGCCCATCCCGTCGGGCAGCTCGTCGGCCAGGTCGTCGATCCGGCCGACGACCGGTTGCCCGCCGCGACGCAGCGACTCCACCAACCGGCCGATGTCGCCGGCGCCGGGTTGCGGCGCGAGCAGCAGGTCGTCGTCCTCTCTCAGCACGCCGAGCATCCGGCGCATCTCAGCCAGCGCCTCCCGGCCGCTGCTCTCGATCGCCTCCAGGGGTGCACGCACCCGGGCGGGGTCGCTGTCCAGGACTCCGCTGGCCGCCATCGCCTGCATGACCACGACGTTGACGTTGTGCGTGACCACGTCGTGTAGGTCTCGGGCGATCTTGGCCCGCTCCGACGCGATCGCCTCAGCCCGACTCTCCTCTGCGGCCAGCACCGCGCGGCGTCGCACCGCCGACTCACGTGCGGTCCGGACGAGGATGCCGGCGACCAGCGCCAGCACCAGCACGGCCGTGAACATCAGGTAGGACCAGGTCTCGGTCTCGTCGGAGAAGCTGAGCGCAGGGTCGTGCGTGTCGTGCACGGCACTGAGCGCGGCGGCCCCGGCGAACCCGGCCACGAGCCGCTTCGGGGTGGCGTAGGCACCGAGCGAGTAGAGACCGGCGAGTGCGGGGAACAGCGCGACGGCTCCTTCGATCCCGCTGGAGGTCACGAGGGCGTGCAGCGCGTACGCGCCGTAGAAGCACACGATCACGAGGTCCGGGACGCTCCGGCGCCACAGCATCGCAAGGGCGGCGGAGAGGAGCAGCGGGAAGGTCCACCAGGCGCTCCCCGCGATGTCGGTGGTGGTGCCGATGCCGAGGAATTCGCGGTCGACGAGCAGCCCCACGAAGACGGCGACCAAGGCGGCGTCGATCGCGAGGGCACGCCCACGTGGAAGACCGAGCCGGCTGGTCACGAACACATGCTAGGTCCGATGCTGCCCTCCCGACGTCATCTTCGGAGTTGACCCGCCTCCTCCCCGAAGTTGAGGCGAACCGTCGAGCGGCTCGATGTGCTGCAACTTGTACAGAGCGCAGGCTCGGCAGCACGAACATCCGATCGAGGAGGACCTCATGTCACGTTCGCTCTCCGGGAACCGGCTCGTTCTCTCCGGTGCCGTGCTGTACCTGCTGGAGTGGGTGGCGATCATCGCCGGTGGCGTCGGCGTACCGCTCGGCGCAGCCGCCAGCACCCACGACCTCACCGCCGCTTACTCCGGCCACGCAGAAGCGCTGGGCTGGGCCGCCGGCTGGTTCTGCGTCGCCGAGCTGGGCCGGGTGATCCTGATGGTCGGACTGCGGGCCGCCCTCGCCGCTCCGGGCCGTGACAACACGCTGATGGACGTCGCCGTGGTGGCGATGGCCGTAAGCGTTGCCCTCGAAGTCGTCGTGTATGCGGTCGCGGCAGGTGCTGCGTGGGCCCTCGACCGCGGCGGATCCCTCGCGACCACCCGTGCTCTCGACGCGGTCGAGTTCGTCACGAACCAGACGATCTACGGGCCGGTGGGCGTCTCGGTGCTCTGTGCTGCGGTCGCGATGTGGCGCTCGGGCTGGTTCGCCAAGCCGTTGTCAGTCCTCGGCATCGTCGCGGGCGTCGCCTTCACCGCCCTCAGCCTGGTGTTGGTGGGACCGCGCTTCACCAGCGCGGCCGACGTCGCGTCCGCGGCCGCCCTGCCGATGTGGATCTGGATGGTGTGGACCGGCGTCGTCGTCTGG
>DASSKA010000062.1:0-7215 GCA_035690905.1 Nocardioidaceae bacterium
GTGCACGTCCCCGGACAGGAACGTGACGGTCTGCGGCGGCTCACCGCGGCGGCCGGAGGCCACCGCCAGGGCGGTCGCGGCCATGTCGTGGAAGCCGTCCTCGAAGGCGGCCCAGTGCTCCAGGTCGGCCTTCTGCCGCAACGACTCCCCGAACCGTGCCGCCCGCGGGCCCCAGGCGCCCTCAGCGATCGCCTCGTCCCAGGCCTCGAGGTGGTGCAGCGCCACGGGCAGCAGGAACGGCAGCGACGTGCCGACCAGCAGGTGCCGGAACCCGCCGCACATCTGCTCCTCCAGCCACGCCTTCGTCTCGTCGTCGAGCATCGAGCGTCGGTCGGGAGCCAGGATCCGCGCGGCCCGGGAGTCGATGACGACCAGCCGCACGCCGTACACGTCGCGGACGTAGCTCCACCGGTACGTCTCCGGCTGCCGGTCCGCTCGGTAGGCGACCTTGTCCAGGAACTCGGTCAGGTCCGGCTCGTCCGGCCCCTGGGGGCCGGTCACCTGCTGCCACACCTCGTCCTCGGCGCGCGCGTGCGGGGACAGGTTGCCCAGGTGCTGGTAGACCCAGTACGACGCGAGGCCGGCCACGATCCGGTCGTTCCACCAGGTATGAGCCCGCATCTGCTGCTGCCAGGTGATCGACGTGTTCCAGTCGTCGCGGATGTCGTGGTCGTCGAAGATCATCGCGGTGGGCAGTGTGGACAGCAGCCACCGGATCGGCCCGTCCGTCCAGGCCAGCTCGTAGAGGTAGGCGTACTCCTCGAAGTCGCGCAGCTCGGTGCCGGGCGGCTCGGTGATGTCGCGGCGGGCGGCGATGAAGTCCTGCATCTCCTGCGAGGTCTCGTCGGCGTAGACCTGGTCGCCGAGGAACAGCACCAGGTCGGGTCGCTCGTGGTCGCCGCGGGCCATCCGCAGCGCGTAGGCCAGCAGCGCGTCCACCCCGTGCTCGTGGGTGCCCGCGGCGTCCTGGGACACGCTGACCCGGCACGACCCGAAAACCATCCGCAGCCGGCCCTCCCGGCCCTGGGTGGCGATCACCGGGGGCGGGTACGGTGAGTCCGGCTCCGGCCAGACCTGCTCGCCGTCCACCTGGACGGAGTACGGCGTGGTGGTGCCCGGCTCGAGCCCGGTCACCTCGACCAGCGCGTAGTGGTGCCCGTGCACCGCGAACGTGCCCGCCGACCAGGTCGAGTCGCCCAGGTGCACGCTCACCTGCGCGCGGTCACGGGTCTCCACCCAGACGGCCGCGGAGGTCGCGTCGACGTACCTCAGCAACGGCCCGAGCACCAGCGGTCCGGAAGTCACGGGTCCCTCCTACCCAGCGGCGGCGAAGTCAGCCTAGAGTTTGCCGATCGGGCACGGCGTCCGGCTCGGGAGGGGGCGGCATGGAGGTCACGGCGAAGGCCGACGAGGCGGGGCGACGGGCCGAGCGCAGCGACACCCTCGACCGCGCCGTCCGGGTGGGGCTGGTCGGCTACGGAGTGATGCACCTGCTGATCGCCTGGCTGGCCGCGCGGCTGGTGTTCGGGGGTGGCGGCAACGCCTCCGCGCAGGGGGCGCTGGGCACTCTGGCGCAGACCACCCCCGGACGAGTCACCCTGTACGTGGTGGGCGTCGGGTTCGCCGCGCTCGCGGTCTGGCAGCTGATCGAGGCCGTCGGCGGGCACCGTAGCGCCGACGGCGCCGAGCGGTGGGCCAAGCGCGGTGGGTCGGCGGTCAAGGTGATCGTCTACGGCGTGCTGAGCGTGAGCTCGTTCACCATCGCCGCCGGTGCCGGTTCGGGCAGCGGCGGCACCGACTCGATGACCGCGACGCTGCTCTCCATGCCCGGCGGCCAGGTGGTTGTCGCACTGATCGGCGTGGGGGTGCTGGTGGCCGCCGGCGTGCTGGGGTACGTCGGAGCCAGCGGGTCGTTCACCGACAAGCTGACCGCCCGCGGCCGGAGCGGGTCGGTGGGCTCGGCGATCATCTGGTCCGGCCGGATCGGGTACCTCGGCAAGGCCGTTGCGCTGGCCATCGTCGGCGGGCTGTTCGTGTGGGCGGGCTGGACGCACGACCCGCACAAGTCCGGGGGCCTCGACCAGGCGCTGCACCAGGTGCTGCAGGCGCCGCTGGGCCAGGGCGTGGTGATGGTGATCGCGGTCGGCATCGCCTGCTTCGGCGTGTTCTGCTTCGGGTGGGCCCGCAACCTCGACACCTGACCCGCGGCGCGGGTGTCACCCTCGGCGGGGCGGGTACACCGGCACCGTGGCCGAACCCCCACGCCTGCCCGGCGAGATGCTGCTGCGCTGCACCGACGAACCCCAGGGACGAATCCGCACGCCGTTCTGGACGTTCTTCCCGACCCAGCAGGCGGCGCTCGACCTCGGCGACGCACTCGCCGGCCTGGCCGCCGGCCTTCGCGGGATGTGCGTGCAGGGTCAGGCGTAGCCGAGCTCGTCGAGCCGGCCGTCGGAGATGCCGAAGTGGTGGGCGATCTCGTGGACCACGGTGATCCTGACCTGCTCGACAACCTGCTCGTCAGTCGCGCACAGCCGCAGGATCGGGTTGCGAAAGATGGTGATCCGGTCCGGGGTCACCATCGTGTAGCCGGGCCCGCGATCGGTCAGCGGCGTTCCGACGTACACCCCGAGCAGCGTCGATCCCGGCGGCGGGTCGTCCTCGACGAGTACGACGCAGTTGTCGACGAGCCGGGCGAGCTCCTCCGGGATCGTGTCGAGGGCATCGGAGACCAGCTCCTCGAACCGCTCCCGTCCCATGTCGGCCACGGGCCCATTGTCCCTCGGGCCACAGGTTTCCCATGGTCACGTGGGAAGCCGTCACCTCACACGACACGCGAACCGTGTGAGGTGCCGGTTCATCGTGGGATGTGCCGAGGCACTGACCGATTTGGCCGGGTCCGGCGGACCCCCTAAACTGGTGCGGTCCCCGACGGCAGTCGTGCCCGACGGCCTGCCCGATGGGCGATCTTGCCCCCATCGTCTAGCGGCCTAGGACCCCGCCCTTTCACGGCGGTAGCACGGGTTCGAATCCCGTTGGGGGTACGCGTCCTCATCGGCTCGCCGATTGGGACGCAGAGGGGAGGGTGCGTTAGCATTCCTCCGCTCGGCAAAAGAGCACGACACTGGCCCCGTAGCGCAGTTGGTTAGCGCGCCGCCCTGTCACGGCGGAGGCCGCGGGTTCGAGTCCCGTCGGGGTCGCAGTAGGAAGAAGGGCTCTGACCAGCGGAAACGCTGAGTCGGAGCCCTTCTTGTATCACCGTCGAAGAGGCAGTACGGGGGCCGTGTCCCGTCTGTGTCCCGTCTCAGCTTCGCCGGAGGCGATGAGGGCGATCGTGCGTGCAGCGTCCATGGCGTCTGCGACGGTGTCGAGGCGGTCGGGGAACAGGTGTCCGTAGAGGTCGAGGGTCATGGTCGCGGACTTGTGGCCGAGCATCTGCTGGACGACCTTGACGTCTGCCCCGGCTGCGATCGCCAGTGAGGCCGCGGTGTGCCGCAGCATGTGCGGGGTGAGGCCGTCGAGTCCGACCGCTGCCGCCGCCTGGTCGAGGACGGCACGCTGGAAGGTGCGAGACCGCATCGGCGCACCGGCCTTCTCGCCGCCGAACACCAGTGCGTCGGCGGGCTTGCCCGCGACGTGGGCGGCGAGCTCGTCGACGAGGAAGCGTGGCACCGGCACCTCGCGGCGCTCGTGGTTCTTGGGGTCGCTGGCCACGACATGGCCGTCGACGACGACGTAGGTCTCGACGATGGACGCGCGGCGCCGCATCAGGTCGAGTCGTGCGACGCGCAGCCCGGCGAGCTCACCCCACCGCAGGCCGGTGTAGGCGAGGAACAGCACGAGCAGCCGGTACGCGGCACGGTCGGCTTTCGTGGTGGAGGCGTACTTGCTGACCGAGACGGCCGCGCACGCGTCGGCGAGGTCGGAGACCTGCTGATGGGTGAGGTACAGCCTCTCCTTGGATCGGACGCGGGGGAGCGCGACGCCGGTGGCCACGTTGCGTACGAGCCGGCCGTCCTTGACCGCCGAGCCGAGCACCTGGGACAGCACGCGGTACACCTTGCGGACGGTTGCAGCCGAACGCTGTGAGGAGAGCTCCGAGACCCACTTCTGCACGTCGGCGTGCCGGACCTTGGCCAGCTCGACGTGTCCCCAGCGTGGGAGGACGTGAACGTCGAGGATGCTGCGGTATCGCGCCCGGGTCGTCGGCTTGAGCTGCACCTGCCCGTCGAGCCACCGCTCGGCCCAGGCGCCGACGGTGACCTTCCCGGCCCGGGGATCGACGTAGGAGCCGGCGAGCTTGCTGGCCTCCACCTCGGTGAGCCGCCGCTCGGCGTCACGCTTGAGCCGGAAGGTCTCGGTGCGCTCCCTGCCGGTCTCGGGGTTGACGTAGCGCAGGCACCACAGCACTGCGCCTGGCGTGCCGTCCTTGTTGGTACGTCGCCGCTTCTGCACGTGTGCCATGCCCGATCACCTTCCTCGGCTTGCCTGACGCCATCTTGTGCCGAGTCTGCGACAACGGCCGCGGATCATCGTTGGTCGCGGGGACGGTTGGTCTGCTCGGTGAGCCAGAGGGTGAGGTCGGTGCGCCAGTAGCGGACGGAGCGGCCGAGGCGGAAGCCTCGGGGTCCGGTGCCGAGGTGGCGCCAGTAGCGCAGGGTGGCTTCAGGGACGCGTAGCAGGTCCGCGACTTCCTTGAGGGTGAGCAGCTCGTCGCCCGCATGGGACAGGGCGGGCCGGACGGGCTCGCCGGCGTGGTGGGTGTTGGTCATGGTGGTTCTCCTCGGTGTGGGCCGAACCGACGGGGTTCGGCGGATGTCGCTTCTTCTCCACAAGGCCCATGGGTGGCGCCGAGTGGCCACGTTCGATTCTCCGCAGGGGGCGCACCAATTCCCGCCCGTCCTCAGCTCGCCCGTCCCCCGGATTCGGGGACGGGCGAGCTCAGGACGGGGACGTTTGCGCAGGTCAGGCCCGCCCGTCCGAAAGTTGGTAAAGATTTTCCTCACGGTCGTTGCGGACGGGTCAGAAGCCGATTCCGGGGGCTCGCCCGGGGTCACGGGTGGGTGCGAGCCTCGGGAGGGGCGACCCGCGCCGGGCGCCGCCCGGGGCGGGACGGGGGGAGGACGGGCGGCGGCTGCGGGGCACGTACCGGCCGCGGCCGAGCGCACGGGCGTTGAGATACTTCGCCGACTCCTGGGCGGCGAGCTTGGCGGCGTCGCCGGGGCCGAGGTCGGCCCGGTCCCGGGTAAACGTCTGGATCCACTGGCGGCGCGCGTCCTCGAGGCTGTCGGCGACCAGGTGGGCGGTGTTGCTCTGCCGGCCGCGGGTCATCGCCACATACGCGGAGGCGGCGCCGGTGTGCTCCCCGAGCACCAGGTGCGCGGTGGGGACGGTCTCGCCCTGGGCGCCGTAACAGGTGGTGGCGTAGGCCAACTCGACATACTCGCCGGCGTAGCCGACCGGCAGCGTCCGGTCGCCGGTCTTGCCGGTCAGGCGCAGCGTGCCGTCGTCGCCGAGGGCGGTGACGGTCCAGGTATCGCGGTTGGCCACGCCGAGGTCGTAGTCGTTGCGCCGCGTGGCCACCCGGTCACCAGCCCCGACCCGTTCCCCGGCGGCGGTGACCAGTACCCGACTGTCGTCGACGACCCCGGCGGTGACGCGGCGTTGGCGGATGGCGTGATTGAGGTCGGTGACCTGTTCGCGGGTGTCGGCCACCACCAGCCCACCCGTGTCCACGGCCTGCTCGGCCAGGGCGGCGGTGCGGGCGGCCTCGTCGGGATGCAGGGCGATGTGGCCGCGGGCGAGCAGCTGGTCGAACACGGCCTCGGGGTCTTCGCCGGTGCGCATCGCCAGCGACAATTTCGCGTAGGTGGGGTCGGTGAACCTGTGCACTCCCGCCAGCTCGAGCAGAGCGTCGGGGTGGGCCCAGCGCGCGGCCAGGTCGAGGACGCCGCCGCGACCGACCGCGGGCAGCTGATGCCGGTCCCCGACCAGCGCCAGCCGGGCGCCCGCCTCGTCGGCGATGGTGAGCAGGGCGCGGGCGGTGTCCTGGTCCAGCATCCCCGCTTCATCAACCAGCAGCAGGTCACCCGGCGCCAGCACAGCTTCGTCTTGTGGCTCGGCGTCTTCGCGGGTCCAGCGGCCGTCGGCGTCCCAGCCGAAGCCGTGCTGGTGGGCCAGCCAGGCCGCGGAGAACGCCCGCGACCCGGCCTGTGTCGCGGCGACCTGGGCGGCCTTCAACGTCGGGGTCACCACCACCAGCCGACGACCGGTCGGCTCAATGACTGCCCGGGTGGCGGCCAGGGTAGCGGTCTTGCCCGCACCCGCCGCCCCCTCCACCACGACGAGCCGGTGGGTGCCGGCCAGCGCTTCGACGGCCCGCAGCTGCGCCGCGTCCAGCTGGCCGCCGCGGATCTGCGCGGATCGGGCCGGTGCCGCGGCGCGGGCGGCGAACGAGGCGGTCAGCTCCGCCTCGACCGCCAGTACCCCGCGGGAGGTCAGCGCGCGGATGTGCTCCGGGGTGCCCTGCTCGTCCAGCAACCGCACACACTGGTCGAGCACCCGCGCGGTGAGGTCTTCGGCCAGCTCGCACCGCGCCGCCGGGTCGGCGACCACGTTGGCGCCGGAGATCAGCAGTTCGACCTGGCCGCGTATGTCGGCGGCGTTCCACGCCGACCGCCGCGCGCCCAGCCGGGATATGACGACCGCGACGGCGGCGTTCCTGTCGAGCGTCCCCGTCTTCACCGCAAAGGTCCGAGCGGGTCGGGTGGGATGGCGGTAGCCGAGTCGGTGCAGCTCGCCGACCCACCGGTCGGTCAATTCGCCCCCGTCGGTGGGGATGACCTTGTCGGGTCGGGCCTGCGCCCACGCCCGGCGGTCCCACGCCGGCAGCAGCTCCGGGCCCGGCTCCTGACCGGGATGGGTCTCGCGCCAGTCGGCTTCGTAGCCTTCGATGTTCGCGGCGATCTGCCGGGCCCGCGCCGAAAACGCCCCCACAAACCCGGCCAGCTCGGCCACCTCCCCGGTGGCCGGGTCCAGGCTGAACCCGCGCGCGGCCAGAACGCTCCGGAACTGCGGATCAGACATCACCGCGGCATGCCCGATCCCGTTCAGCGCGTCGATCGAGTCGCGGACCCCGACGGTGTGCAGCCCCCGCCACGCACCTTCGGCGAACACCCGGGCGTTGACCTGCAGGTGCAGGTGCCGGTGTGGGTC
>DASSKA010000063.1:0-2216 GCA_035690905.1 Nocardioidaceae bacterium
ACGTCCTCGTGGTTGCTCAGCGCGTTGAGGTTGATCAGAGCCCGGGCGAGCACCACCGGCCGGTGCTCGGCACGCGCCAGGTCCGCACCCGCGTCCAGGATGGCACGCGACACGTAGGGCAGTCCGATGTTGCTGTAGTAGTTGGCCAGCGACACCATCGAGTCCGCGATCACCGGGGTGGACCCGGTCCGGTCGGCGACGCGCATCCACCGCTCCACCGTGTCTCGCACGTCCATGCTGAGACCCACCCGGCAGGCGGCGACCTCCTTGCCGAGAGCGAGCAGCGCCTCGTCGGCATCCGGGCGGCCTTGGAGGGCGTTCCACCGCGACTCCGCGATCTCGAGGCCAGCCTCCAGGTTGCCGACGCTGTCGACCGCCCGGCACTGCGCCGCCGCCGCAACCCCGGCACGGACCTCGTCGCCCAGGCTGTCGAACGTGGCGACCGAGTCGGCCGCGTGTTTCGCAGCACGCTCGTAGTCGCCGGCGCTGTTCAGCGCCCACGCGAGGTCGCACTCCAGCCGCCCCCGGTCCGGCGCGTCATCGGCGTGCTCCAGCGCGGCCACCAGGTGGCCGGCCGCCTCCTTCGGGGAGCCGAGCCGCGAGGCGCGCGCCGCCGCCCGCTCCAGGAAGTCGATGGCCGCCCGTTTGAGCTCGGGCACGTCGTCGTCACCGGGCACCGCCTCGATCGCGTCGAGATAGTGCTGGGCGATCATCGGCACGACGTCCTCCGACTCCTCGACCTCGGGCAGCAGCAGCTCGACCACTCTCAGCTCGGTGGCCTTGCGGTCCCGTCGGGACAAGGTCGCGTAGGCGACCTGACGGACCACCGACTGCACGAACTGGTACTGCCCGAACTCCGAGCTGAGCCGGCTCGTCTCCCGGCTGAGGATCTGGAGGCGGACCAGCTGGGCGAGGACCGCGTCCAGCTCCCCGGACTCGGCAAGCCGAGGCACCAGTCCGGCCACGTCCTGGTGCCGGAAGGAGCCACCCAGCACGCTGGCGCGGTCCACCACCTGGCGCTGGCCGGGAGACAGGCTGTCCAGACGCGCGCTGATCAGCGCCTGCAGGGTCGCGGGGGCACCGATGGAGTCCAGATCGAACCCGTCCGCGGCGGCCAGCACGTACTGACCACCCCGGGGCACGACGAGGTCCCGGTCGATCAGCGACCGCACCGTCTCCACCGCGAACAGCGGCACACCCTCCGCCCGCACCACCAGGTCGTCACGCACCCGCTCGGGCAGGCCGGCGACGAGGCCGTCCAGCAGCTTGGCGATGTCGGAGCTCTGCAGCGTCGGCAGGTGCACGACGGTTCCGTGGCGGTTGGTGGCCAGCGACGGGTGCGCCTCGAGAAGTCCCGGACGGGACAGCATCATCACGAAGCAGGAGAACGAGCCCACCGTCAGCAGGTGGTCCACGAACGCCAGCAGGCCCTCGTCGGCGTACTGCGCGTCGTCGATGACGATCGCCACGGTCTTGTCGCCGCCACCGACGCGCTCCAGGAACGTGGTCCACGCGGCGAAGAGGTCCTCGCGGTCGAAGGTGCCCACGGCTCCGGAGCCGAGCAGCACCGACATCCGCGCGCGCAGCCAGGCGCGCTCGTCCCCGTCGGGCACGTAGCTGTCAAGTGCGGCGTCCAGCTGCTGGTCGAGCTCGACGTCCTCGCCGTCGCCGTCTCGCGTGACGGCGGACAGCCGACCCCGGATGGCCTCCGCGAGCGCGTAGAACGCCACCCCCTCCCCGTAGGCGACGCACCGGCCGCTGTGCCACATGGTGTCCACGGTCAGCCCGTCGACGTACTTCTCGAACTCCCACCCCAGCCGCGACTTGCCCACGCCCGGGTCGCCGTCGATGACGACCAGTGACGGCCGGGGGCTCTCCTGGGCGGCGTGGAAGAGCTCCTTGACCAGCCGCAACTCGCGGTCCCGACCCACCAGCGGCGCCTCCAGCCCATCCGCCCGTTGCGCGCCGCCCCGGGCAGCGACGACCGCTTGGGCCGCCCACAGCGGCACCGGCTCCGCCTTGCCCTTCAGCTGGTGGCTGCCCACGTCGACGTAGGTGATCGCCGAGGAGGTCAACAACCGGGTCGTCTCATCGACCCACACCTGCCCCGGCGCCGCCACCGACTGCACCCGCGAAGCGGTGTTCACCGCATCCCCGGCCACCATCCCCTGCGCCTCCGCGCCGATCGTCACCGCCACCTCACCGGTCACGATCCC
>DASSKA010000064.1:0-11664 GCA_035690905.1 Nocardioidaceae bacterium
CCAGGTCACGCCGACCGCCCGCGACCACTGGCTGCGCTGCTTTCGCACCGGGCTGGACGCGGCGAACCTCACACCGGCGCAGGACGCGCAGTTCTGGGACTACATCACCCACGCGGCGCAGTTCATGGTGAACACGTTCGACGAGGGCTGACGGGGCTCACTCGGCGACCGTGCGCAGCAGTCCCCGCTCCTCCTCGGTGAGCGGGCGCGGCCGCTGCCGTTCCCGGTCGTAACGCACCGCCACCACCTCGGCCGAGGACAGCACCGTGTCGCCGTCCTTGATCTCCGAGCCGAGGGTGTACGACGAGGTGCCCACCCGCGTGACCCAGGTCTCCACGTCGTACGGCTCCGGCCGGAACAGGATCGGCCTCCGGTACTCGACGCCGATCCGGGCCACCACCACCGAGAAGTCGGAGCCGACCCCGCCGTCGAGCCGGCCCCACGAGCCGAGGAAGGCCAGCCGGGCCTCCTGGTAGTACTCGAAGTACTTCACGTTGTTCACGTGCCGGTAGATGTCGACGTCGGAGAACCGCACGTGCAGCTCGTAGTGGTGCCGGCTCACCGGGCTGGCTCCTCGGCGGGCTCCAGGAACCGCTCGAGCACCGCCCGCTCCTCGGGCCGGATCCGGCGAGGCCGCTCCTTGGTGAACACGAACGGGGTCAGCACCGTGGACGCCCGGCAGTACACCTTCCGTCCGCCGTCGGGGTCCAGGTCGAGCACCTCGTAGGCCAGCGTGAACGCCGCGGCCCGGATCTCGGTGGCCCAGGTCTCGATGCGCACCGGCTCGAAGCGGAACTGCAGCGGTGCGACGTACTCCACGTCGTGGCGGACCACCACCACGCCCTCGGCGAGCTGTTCGCCGCCGCTGGCCGGCGCGTGCACCGACAACATGTCGACGCGGGCCTCTTGGAGGTAGTCGACGTACACCACGTTGTTGACGTGGCCGAGCTGGTCGATGTCGGCCCACCGGAGCGGGCACTGGTAGATGTGTCGAGCCACCGGGTCATCCTCGCGGATCGGGGCCTAGGCTGACGAGGTACCCCCGACCCAAGGAGGCATCTCGTGCCCGAGGCAGTCATCGTTTCCGCGGCCCGCTCCCCCATCGGCCGCGCCAACAAGGGCTCGCTGACCCAGATGCGCCCCGACGACCTGGCCGCCGCGATGGTGCGGGCCGCGCTGGACAAGGTCCCGGCACTCGACCCGCGCGACATCGACGACCTGTACCTCGGCTGCGGGCTGCCCGGCGGTGAGGGCGGCTTCAACATGGCCCGCATCGTGGCGGTGCTGCTCGGCTACGACCACCTCCCCGGAGCCACCATCACCCGCTACTGCTCCTCGTCGGTGCAGACCACCCGGATGGCGTTCCACGCGATCAAGGCCGGCGAGGGCGACGTGTTCGTCTCGGCGGGGGTGGAGACGGTGTCTCGCTACGCCAAGGGCAACTCCGACAACTGGCCGGACACCAAGAACCCGGTGTTCGGCGACGCGATGGCCCGCACCGAGGAGGTCGCGCAGGGCGGGGTCGGCTGGGACGACCCGCGCGAGGACGGGAACGTCCCCGACGCCTACATCGCGATGGGCCAGACCGCGGAGAACGTAGCCCGGCTGCGCGGGCTGACCCGCGAGGAGCTCGACGAGTTCGGGGTGCGCAGCCAGAACCTCGCCGAGAAGGCGATCGCCGACGGGTTCTGGGCGAACGAGATCACCCCTGTCACCACGCCGGACGGCACCGTGGTCAGCAAGGACGACGGTCCCCGGGCCGGCGTCACCATCGAGGGCGTGTCCGAGCTGAAGCCGGTGTTCCGCCCCGACGGCGTGGTCACGGCCGGCAACTGCTGCGCGCTCAACGACGGCGCGGCGGCGGTGGTGGTGATGTCGGACACCAAGGCCGCCGAGCTCGGGCTGACCCCGCTGGCCCGGATCGTGTCCACCGGGGTGACGGCGCTGTCCCCGGAGATCATGGGGCTCGGGCCGGTCGAGGCGACCAACCAGGCGCTGAAGCGGGCGGGCATGACCATCGGCGACATCGACCTGGTGGAGATCAACGAGGCGTTCGCCGCGCAGGTGGTCCCGTCGTACCAAGACCTCGGCATCGACCTGGACAGGCTGAACGTGAACGGCGGCGCGATCGCCGTGGGCCACCCGTTCGGGATGACCGGTGCCCGGTTGCAGGCCACCATGCTGAACTCGCTGAAGTGGCACGACAAGCAGACCGGGCTGGTCACCATGTGCGTCGGCGGCGGCCAGGGCATGGCGATCGTCCTGGAGCGGATGAGCTGACCCCCCGCCGTACTCCCTGAAAACGGCCAGTCGGCGGAGAGCTCCCGTGGAGCTCTCCGCCGACTCAGGCGTCCGGGTTCAGGCGTTCACTGGTCCTGCTGGAGGACGGCCTGCACCGCCACGTGCAGCTCGACCTTCTCACCGACCAGGAACCGGCCACCGTCGAGCGGCGCGTTCCAGTCGATGCCCCAGTCCTTGCGGGCGACCGTGACCGAGCCCTCGAAGCCGACCCGGGTGCCGCCCCACGGGTCGGTGTCGGTGCCCAGCACCTCCACGTCCAGGGTGACCGGCTTGGTCACGCCCCTGATGGTCAGGTCGCCGGTGAGGAGGAGGCCGTTGCCGCCTTCCTCGACCTTGGTCGAGGTGAAGGTGATCCGGCCGCTGTTCTCGACATCGAAGAAGTCCTTGGACCGCAGGTGGGCGTCCCGGTCGGCGTTGCGGGTGTTGATCGAGTTCGGGTCGATCGTCGCGGTCGCCGACTGGTTCTCGCCGGTCACGATCGTGCCCTCGAACGACTCGAAGACGCCGCGCACCTTGGTCATCAGGTGGCGAGCCACGAAGCCGACCTCGGAGTGGGCCGGGTCGATGGTCCAGGTGCCGGTCGGGATGCCTGTGGTCTGTACGTCGATGGTCATGCGCTGTTCCTCCGAAGTCTAATGGTTGTTCCTTCAACTGTTACGCTCGACCGTAACAGCCTTTCGTTGAATCTTCAACAACACCCCCGGTAAGGTTGTTCCCATGAGCGAGCGAGCCCCTCGATGGCTGAACCGGTCCCAGCAGCACTCCTGGCGCGCCTACCTGGTGGGCACCACCCTGCTGATGGACCGGCTGGACCGTGACCTGCGGGACAAGCACGACCTGTCCCTGCCGGAGTACGAGATCCTGGTCCGGCTGTCGGAGGCCGAGGGGCACCGGATGCGGATGGCCGTGCTCGCCGACTCGGTCAGCCACTCGCGGAGCCGGGTCACGCACACCATCTCCCGGCTGGAGCGGGCCGGGCTGGTGAGCCGGTCCTCCTGCGCCTCCGACCGGCGCGGGGTGGAGGCTTGCCTCACCGACGCCGGGATGGCCGCGATGGAGCGGGCCGCACCCGACCACGTGCGCGGGGTGCGGGAGTACCTGCTCGACCTCGCGGACGACGAGGACTTCGCAGCCGTGGGCCGGGTCTTCGACGCGGTCGCCGACCGGCTGGTCGAGAACCCCGCCGTGGATATCCGTTGAGTGGTCCCGGCGTGCCGAGTGGTCAGTCCCGGCGTCGCGGCCGGCGGTCGAGCCATGACTGAGCAACCCGCCGAGCGGCTCGCCGAGGAGCATCGGGCCGCGAAGGAGCGGCTGGCCGCGCTGACCAGGGAGTACGACGGGGTGGTGGCCGCCTCGGAGTCCTCGAACGCCGACGACGAGCACGACCCGGAGGGGTCGACGATCGCCTTCGAGCGCTCCCAGCTCGGCGCCCTCATCGAGCAGGCGCGCAGCCGTGTGCGCGAGGTCGAGGCCGCCCAGGCCCGGTTGGCCGACGGCAGCTACGGGATGTGCGAGTCGTGCGGCCGGCCGATCGCGGCCGGCCGGTTGGAGGCCCGGCCCACGGCGAGACGGTGCATCGACTGCGCCCGCTGACGCGCAGTCACATGTGTCTCATCAGCCTCGACGGTCGCCGCGCCGCCGTACCCAGTTCCCAAGTTCCCATGGAAAACTGCCGCTGCCCACGGTGAATTCACCATGGGCAGCTTCCCTTTACCAGGGGACCCTGGTAAAGGGACGGTCGTCAGGGGCGGGTGAGCTTGCGGTGCGTGACCCGGTGCGGGCGAGCCGCGTCCGCGCCCAGCCGCTCCACCTTGTTCGCCTCGTAGGCGGCGAAGTTGCCCTCGAACCAGAACCACTTCGCGTCGTCGTCCTCGTCGCCCTCCCAGGCGAGGATGTGGGTGGCGACCCGGTCCAGGAACCACCGGTCGTGGGAGGTGACCACGGCACAGCCCGGGAAGTCGAGCAGCGCGTCCTCCAGCGACTGCAGCGTCTCCACGTCCAGGTCGTTCGTGGGCTCGTCGAGGAGCAGCAGGTTGCCGCCCATCTTCAGGGTCAGCGCGAGGTTCAGCCGGTTGCGCTCCCCACCGGACAGCACGCCGGCGCGCTTCTGCTGGTCCGGGCCCTTGAAGCCGAACGACGCGACGTAGGCCCGGGACGGCATCTCGAAGTTGGCGACCTTGATGTGGTCCAGCCCGTCGGAGACGACCTCCCAGACGTTCTTGGTCGGGTCGAGGCCGCCCCGGCTCTGGTCGACGTAGGAGATCTTGACGGTCTGGCCGACCTTCAGCTCACCGCTGTCCGGCTGCTCCTCCCCCACGATCATCCGGAACAGCGTGGTCTTGCCGACCCCGTTGGGGCCGATCACGCCCACGATCCCGGCACGGGGCAGCTTGAACGACAGGTCGTGCATCAGCACCCGGTCCCCGAACGACTTCTTCAGGTCATCGGCCTCGAGCACGATGTCACCCAGCCGTGGCCCGGACGGGATGTTGATCTCCGCGGTGTCGATCTTGCGCATCCGCTCGGCCTCGGCCGCCATCTCTTCGTAGCGGGCGAGCCGGGACTTGCTCTTGGCCTGACGGGCCTTCGGGTTCGACCGCACCCACTCCAGCTCGCGCTCGAGCATCTTGGCGCGCTTCGCGTCCTTCTGACCCTCGACCTTGAGCCGATCCTTCTTGGTCTCCAGGTACGTCGAGTAGTTGCCCTCGTAGGGGTGCGCACGGCCCCGGTCCAGCTCGAGGATCCAGCCGGCCACATTGTCCAGGAAGTACCGGTCGTGGGTGACGGCGAGCACCGCACCGGGGTAGCTGGCCAGGTGCGCCTCCAGCCACTGCACCGACTCGGCGTCGAGGTGGTTGGTGGGCTCGTCGAGCAGCAGCAGGTCCGGCTGCTGCAGCAGCAGCTTGCACAGCGCGACCCGGCGCCGCTCACCACCGGACAGGGAATCCACCACCATCTCCGGGGGCGGGCAACGCAACGCGTCCATGGCCTGGTCCAGCCGGCTGTCGAGGTCCCAGGCGTTGGCGTGGTCGAGGTCGCCCTGCAGGTCGCCCATCTCGGCGAGCAGCTTGTCGTAGTCCGCCTCCGGGTCGGCGAGCTCCTCGGAGATCGCGTTGAAGCGGTCCAGCTTGCCCTTGATGTCGGCGACCGCCTCCTCGACGTTCTCCAGCACTGTCTTGCCCTCGGTCAGCGGCGGCTCCTGCTGGAGCATCCCGACGGTGGCCTCCGGGTCGCGGAGGGCGTCCCCGTTCGAGGGCTGCTCCAGCCCGGCCATGATCTTGAGCAGGGTGGACTTGCCGGTGCCGTTGGGGCCGACGACGCCGATCTTGGCGCCGTGCAGGAAGGACAGGGTGACGTTGTCGAGAACCACCTTGTCGCCGTGGGCCTTGCGCACGTTGCGCAGAGTGAACACATATTCAGCCATGATTCGGCCAGCCTACGGCGGCCGGGCCCGTCGGCTCCAATCGGCGCCGGCACCGGCTCAGGCCGCCGCGCCCGGCCCCCTCGCGCCCAGCGGGTCCGGCCCGGGCAGCCCGGGCTCCGCGTCCCGGTCCGGCTCGATCGGGTCACCCCAGGAGTCCGGCCGGACCGTGTCGTCGAACGGCCGGCGCACCATGTCCTGGATCTCGCTGTGCACGTCGCTGTCGGCGCGCTCGGGGCGGGCGGACTTGGTGAAGGTGCTGGTGCCCCGCGCGAGGTCGTGGCCGACGAAGCTGGCCTCCACGATCAGGCCGGTGGTCACCTGCCCGTCCTCCCGCTCCCAGCTCTCGCTGCGCAGCCGGCCGTGCACGATCACCGCGTCCCCCTTGCGGATCGAGTCGCGGACGTTCTCGGCCAGCGCCCGCCACGCGGTGACCGAGTACCACGTGGTGTCGGCGTCGACCCAGTCCCCCTTGCGCTTCAGCCGCGGCGTGCAGCCCACCCGGAAGTTGGCCACGCTGATCCCGTTCGGGCTGCGGTAGGCGACCTCGCCGCCCACCCATCCGTGGAAGGTCACGAACATGTCGCTCATCGTGTGTGCTCCTTGCCTGGTCGCTGGTGCGGATGTCGTACGACGGAAGGCTGCACCGACCAGGCACCCTCGCGCGCCGGGAAGCCGCCGACCTGTGGAGCACCGGCACCCCGCGAAGACTGGGGACGGAAACGGGTCAGCGAAGCGCGTCGGCCAGCCCGGCCTGCGCCGACTCATAGGCGTCCAGCTCCGCCCGGACGGGCGCGACCACCAACCGCTGGGTCACCTCGGTGACCGCGGCCCGCAACCGGCGCCGCGCCGCCCGCGCCCGGAACCGCGCGGAGATCCGCACCAGCCCCTGACAGACCAGGCTGAGCAGCAGCCCGCCGCCCACCCCGACCGCGACCAGCAGGGCCGGGACGGACCAGCCGTACCACACCGGAGCAACCAGCGTGCCGCCCGCACCGAGGCTGATCAGCCAGACCAGGCCGGACAGCGCGGCGGCCAGCAGCAGCCACTGCAGCACCTGCACCACGCGGCACCACCACGGGGTCCGCACACCCAGCTCCACCTCGGACAGCGCCCGGTCCAGCGCATCGGTCAGGTCCGGGAGCCGGGACACCGAGGCGGCCCGCACCGCGTCGCCCCACGGCCGCGGCAGCCCCTCGGCCTCCTGGTCGGCGACCGCCCGCACCGCGGCGTCCACGCGCGCCCGCTGCACGTGGGTCGGCTCGGGCATCGACGTGCGCGGCCGGGCCAGCAGCCGCCGCCCCTCGGCGCCGACGTCGAGGTGCAGCCGGCGCAGCGGGTCCGGCCGAAGCCGGCCCAGCCACGACGTCAGCGGCCATCCGGTGGCGTGGATCGCGCGTCGCCGGCTGGACTTCTCCACCGCACGTACGACGGTGGGCACGCCGGCCGCGTCCGCGAACGCCTCGACCATCTCCTCGGTCGGGACCGGCCCGGTGCGTTCGCGCACCCCCGACGGACTCGCCCCGGACGCCTCCTGCAACCGGCGGGCGGCGCCGGTCAGGTCGGCCACGCTCCGCGCGGTCGCCGCCTTCTTGTCCCGGACCCGGGCCGCGACCTGCGCCTTGAGCGCGGCGACTCCCTCGCCGTGGCGGGCGGAGGTGGCGATCACCGGGACGTCCCCCAGGCCGTCTGCGTCGAGCAGCCGCCTCAGGTCGGCCAGCATCTCCGGGCGACGCTCCTCCGGCACCTCGTCGATGTGGTTGAGGACCACCAGCAGGATGTCCCGATGCCCGGCCAGCGGCCTCAGGTAGCGCTCGTGCACGGCGGCATCGGCGTACTTCTGGGGATCCAGCACCCACACCAGCAGGTCGGCCATCGCGACCAGCCGGTCCACCTCGACGTGGTGAGCCACCTCGGTGGAGTCGTGGTCCGGCAGGTCCAGCAGCACGAGTCCGGCGAGGTCCCGCTCCTCGGCGGCGCTGGTGTCCAGCATGCTGTTGCGGCTGACCCGGTGCCGTCGCGGCACCTCCAGCCACTCCAGCAGCTCCTCGGAGCCCTGCTCGCCCCAGGTGCAGGACATGGTCCAGGAGGTAGTGGGTCGGCGTACCCCGGTCGCGGCCAGGTCCAGACCGGTGAGCGCGTTGAACGTCGAGGACTTCCCGGAGCCGGTCGCTCCCGCCAGCGCCACCACGGTGTGGTCGCCGGAGAGCCGCAGCCGGGTGCCGACGCGTTCGACCACGTCGGCGGCCTGCTGCACCGGCTCCTCGTCCACCCGGCCCCGGCAGGCTTCGACGGCCCGGCGCAGTCCGTCCACCCGGGCCGGCAGGTCCGGCGAGCCGCGGCCGAGCAGCCGGCGGGCCTGGTCCACCACCGAGGTCACCGGCCCGCCCCCTCGTCCGAGGCGTCGAGGTCGTGCAGCGCGCTCTGCTCGGCAGCCGTCGGCCCGAGCTCGGCGGCGAAGCGCAGGTCGTCGATTCGCCGGGCCACGTCGCGCAGCCGGTCCGCGGCGTCTCCCCGGACCCCGATCCCGTCCAGCACCCCGGTGAACCGGGCCCGCTCGGCGGCGAACAGCTCACCGACCCGGTGGTTGAGGTCCTTGCGGGCCGCGGCCGCCAGCCGTCGTACCGCCTGGTCGCCGAAGACCGCCTCCAGCAGCTTCTGGCCGACCAGCGCGCTCCCTCCGGCGATGCCGGCCTCGGCGCCGGTGATGCCCGCGGTGTAGGCGAACACCACCACCATCAGGGCGACCCCGAGCGCGTTGACGCCGTAGGCAAGGAAGCGGGCCGTCGACCGCTTGTCGGCCCCCTCGGAGCGCACCATCTGCAGCAGCGCGTGCTGCCAGTCGCGCACCGCCCGGTCGGCGTCCGCGCGGAAGCCCCGGGAAGCCCGGCCCAGGTCGCGGCCGCTGTCCTCGATCAGCCGGCGGCCGGCGGCCACCGACCGCCAGGAGGCGGAGGCGCGCTCGGCGGCCGTCTCGGCCTGCTCGAGCAGCAGCGTCTGCAGCCCGGCCTCGACGGCGACGCTCACCTGCTGGGCGGGCTGGGGACGGCCCCGCACGGCGGCGACGACCCGGTCCCGGACCCGTCCCACCTGCGACTCCAGGGACCGGAACAGCTCGCCGGTGCCGACCAGCTCCTGCCACCGGGCGAGCACCTCCCCGCGCAGCAGGGTGCCGTCCGCCGAGGCCTCGTCCACCCGCGCGGCCGCCTCGGCGTAGGCGCGCTCGGCGTCCTCGCGGAGACCGGCCAAAGTCGCTGCCTGCTCCGCGGCGGCGTCGGCGACGGTGTGCGTGCTGCGGGCGAGGT
The DNA here is from genome assembly GCA_035690905.1 of Nocardioidaceae bacterium. Classification (GTDB taxonomy): domain Bacteria; phylum Actinomycetota; class Actinomycetes; order Propionibacteriales; family Nocardioidaceae; genus DASSKA01. The sequence goes on from DASSKA010000064.1 coordinate 9,028, forward strand.
TCCGCACCGCGCCGTCGAGGGTCTGCTTGACCACCGCGGCCCGGGCGTTGGAGTCGGACGCGAGCAGGTGCAGCCAGCCGCGGATCTCGGTGACCTCCTCGGCGTCGACGAGCCCGCCCGAGCCCAGCGGCACCTCCGGCACCGTGAACAGCGGCGAGTCGCGCAGCCCGCGGGTGGTCAGCATCCGGGCCAGGTGGCTGCTCACCTCGGCGACCGCCTCGGGCGGGGTGCGGTCCAGCACCACCGCGACGGCGGTGCTGCGCTCGGCCGCGGCCCGCAGGTAGTCCCAGGGCACCTGGTCGGCGTAGCGGGCCGCGGAGGTGACGAACAACCACAGGTCCGCGGCGCCGAGCAGCTGGGTGGCCAGGGTCCGGTTGTGCTCCTCCACCGAGTCCACGTCCGGCGCGTCGAGCAGCGCCAGGCCGACCGGGACCGCCTCGGTGGCCACCAGCTGCAGGGCACCGGGACCCGCGGAGCTGCCGGTGGTGCGGGCCAGGTCGGGCAGGATCCGGTCCTTGGCGAACCACTCGGCGTCCGCCGGGTTGTGCACCAGCACCGGTGAGCGGGTGGTCGGGCGCAGCACCCCCGGCTCGGTGACCACACTGCCGACCAACGAGTTCACCAACGTGGACTTGCCGGCGCCGGTCGATCCACCGACCACCGCGAGCAGCGGGGCCTCGATCTGGATCAGCCGGGGCAGCACGTAGTCCTCGAGCTGGTCGACCAGCTGGGCCCGGGTCCGGCGCGGAGTCTCGACCCCGGGCAGGTCCAGCGGCAGCTCGGCCGCGCGCAGCGCCTCCCGCAGCTGCACCAGCGCGGTCACCATGTCCGAGGTCTCCGGGGTGCGCGGGCCGGACCCGTACCTGTGCGCCGACGGGGTCACCGAGCACCCTCCCAGCGCGCGCCCAACGGGCGCGGGAACAGCACGTAGGGGCGCAGCGCCGCCAGCCGGTTCACCATCGACGAGCCGCGCTCGACGAAGTCCTCAGGGGCGGTGCCGCGCAGGTACCGGTCGTGCAGGAAGCCGAGCTCGATCGCCTGCTGCTGGTACTCGCCCATCACGGTGGCCGCCACCCGACCGCCGTTGCTGCGCGCGAAGCTGCGGGCCACCCGCCGGCCCGGCAGCCGGACCAGCCACGGCACCTCCTGGTGGCCGAGGAAGCCGCGGTTGGCGCAGTCGGTCAGCGCCCGGGTCAGCATCCGACCCTCGCGCCGGCGGGCCCACACCGCGAAGCCGACGAACAGCAGGAACGCCGGCACCATCACCAGCACGTAGGCGAGCACGAACGTCCGCCCACCCCCGAGAAACACGGAGGCGTTCCACAGCCCATGCGCGCACACGGCCACCAGATACCCCAAAATCGGTGAAGCGACCCGCCAGAACCGATTGCGGGTGATCACGGCATAGCCGACGCCGATGCCGGTGGCCGAGGTGAACAGGGGGTGCGCGAACGGGCTGAAGATGCCGCGGACCACGAACAGCCCGGTGACCGCGCCCAGCCCGCCGGGGCCGAGGTGGTGACCACCCATGTACGCCCCGGCGAGGTAGAGCACGTTCTCGGTGAACGCGAAGCCCACCCCGACCAGGCCGGCGTACACGATCCCGTCGAGGACACCATCGATCTCGCGGCGCCGGAACCACAGCAGCAAGAAGATGAACAACCCCTTGCCGGCCTCCTCCGTCACCGGCGCGACCACGATCGCGGACCAGGTCAGCGACGTGTTCAGGGCGATCCGGTCGGCCGCCTCCAGCAGCGCGGCGATCGCGGTGGCCACCAGCGCTCCCCAGCCGAAGGCCAGCACCAGCAGGCCGACCGGCTCCGGCTCGTAGCGGTCCAGCCAGAGGTACGTCGCGACGACGGGCCCGACCGGGAGCGCCGCCAGCAGCACCCCCACCACCAGCGCGTCGGGGGCGCCGGCCCGGGCGAGCACGAAGGCCACCACGCAGGCCCCGAGGAACATCACCACCGCGAGCACGACCGTGAACGCGAGGCTGGAGCGGCGACGCGGTCGCCCGAGAAGCTGGGGCGGCACCTGCGGGAACGGCATGCCGGGCCGCGGCAGCGGCACGCCGTCGTCCCCGGTCATGGGCGGAACACTATCGGGCCGGGGCGCCGCCCATTCCGTCGCGGCGTCGCGGCGCAGACACGTACAGTGTGAGCCGTGACCGACGACACCGTGACCTCCGAGAACGCCACCGTCCAGCCCGAGGCTGCCAAGACCGAGAGCCACGACCAGCCGGTCCCCGAGGCCTACGCGAACTTCATGCGCCAGGGCTGGGGCGACCGCGAGCTGGACCTGCCCCCGCACCCGGTCAGCGCCTGGGCGGCCAAGCGCCGCGCCCGGCTGGCGGAGATGTTCCCCGGCGAGCGGCTGGTGGTGCCGGCCGGCACGTTCAAGGTCCGCGCCAACGACACCGACTACCGGTTCCGTCCGGAGACCGCGCACACGTACCTGTCGGGGAACCAGACGACGGACGCGGTGCTGGTGATCGACAACGGCGAGGCGACGCTCTACGCCCGCCCCCGATCGTCCCGGCAGACCGACGAGTTCTTCCGGGACCGGCAGTACGGCGAGCTGTGGGCGGGGCGCCGGCCGTCGCTGCGGGAGATGGAGAGCTCGCTCGGCCTGCCGTGC
>DASSKA010000065.1:0-6841 GCA_035690905.1 Nocardioidaceae bacterium
ACGGGATCACCGTGGTCGGCAAGCCGAAGCCGGGCACCGCACCGGCGCAGGCCAACCGGCTCGGTGCGGTGCAGAGCGCTCCGCTCTCCCAGATCGTCGAGCACATCCTCGAGGTCAGCGACAACGAGGGCGCCGAGGTGCTCGCCCGGCAGGTCGCGGTCGTCGAAGGCTTCCGGCCCAGCTTCACCGGCGCCACCCGCGCGATCCACTCGGTGCTGCAGACCATCGGCGTGGACACCAGCGAGGACACGTTCTACGACGGCAGCGGGCTGTCCCGGCAGGACCGGCTCACCCCGGCCACCCTGCTGGCGGTGCTGCAGGCGGCCGCGACGCCCGCGCACGCCGAGCTGCGCAGCGTGCTGACCAGCCTGCCGGTGGCCGGCTTCACCGGCTCGCTGTCCTACCGGTTCCAGGACGCGCCGCGCGCCGGCCTCGGCGTGGTCCGGGCCAAGACCGGGACGCTGACCGGGGTGAGCGGGCTGGCCGGCGTGGTCACCACCCGCGACGGCGTGGTGCTCGACTTCGTCGCGGTCGCCAACGGGTTCAAGCCGAAGTACACCGGCATCGTCCGCGACCGCCTCGACCAGATCGGCTCGGCGCTGGCCCGGTGCACCTGCGCGGCCCCGGCGGTCGCCGCCTCGCCGTCCTCGTCTGCCTCGCCGTCCTCGTCGGCCCCGGCGGTCGCCGCCTCGCCGTCGGCCCCTGCGTCATGAACCGGCGGTGCTTCGGTCACCCCGTAAGGTCGGTGTATGCCTGAGCGCTCCTCGATGGTCGACTGGGACCTGGCCGTCTCGGCCGCCTCCACGGTGGCCGGCACCGGCCCCACCATCTCCCGGCCCGAGGCGGAGGCCGTGGTCGCCGAGCTGCGGGCCGACGCGGAGCGGTCCACCCCGCTGGTCCGCGAGTACACCGGCCTGGTCGCCGAGGAGCGCAGCGCCCCGATGCTGGTCGTGGACCGCACCGGCTGGATCCAGGCCAACGTGGACGGCTTCGCGACCGTCATCTCGCCGCTGGTCGACAAGCTCCAGCAGCGCAAGGGCCCGCCCTCGCCGATGGTGCAGGCGGTCGGCTCCCGGGTCACCGGCCTGGAGCTCGGCGGCCTGCTCGGCTTCCTGTCCTCGAAGGTGCTCGGCCAGTTCGACCCGTTCTACGCCGCGGCGGCACTGCCCCCGGGACCCTCGGCCGGTACGACGGTGGTCAGCGCGGTTCCGGAGGACGCGGCGGACCCGGCTCTGCAGCCGCCGGCCGGCCGGCTGCTGCTCGTGGCGCCGAACATCGTGCACGTCGAACGCCAGATGGGCGTCGACCCCACCGACTTCCGGCTCTGGGTGTGCCTGCACGAGGAGACCCACCGGGTCCAGTTCACCGCGGTGCCGTGGATGCGCGACCACATCCACGGCGAGATCGCCAAGCTGGTCTCGAGCGTCGAGGTGGACCCGGGCAAGCTGGCCGGCCTGCTCGGCGAGGGCGTCCGCCGGGTCTCCGACCTGGTCCGCGGCGACGACGACACCAGCCTGCTCGACCTGGTCACCTCGCCGGAGCAGCGGGAGGTGGTGGACCGGATCACGGCCGTGATGTCGCTTCTCGAGGGGCACGCCGACGTGGTGATGGACGGGGTGGGCCCGGAGGTGATCCCGTCGGTCGGGGAGATCCGCCGCAAGTTCAACCATCGGCGCAAGGGCACCAGTCCGCTGGACCGGGTGCTGCGCAAGCTGCTCGGCCTGGACGCGAAGATGGCGCAGTACCGCAACGGTGCCGTCTTCGTCCGCGGGGTGATCGACCAGGTCGGCATGGACGGGCTCAACAAGGTGTGGGTGGAGCCCTCCGCGCTGCCCTCCAAGGACGAGATCGCGGACCCGGAGAGCTGGGTTCGCCGGGTGCACGGGTAGCCCGATGGGACCGGCTCCCGCCGTTGCCGCGGTGCGGCTGGCCGTCCGTCGTACGCTCACCGACTGCCTCGGAGCCTCCAACCGCAGCGCCGGCCCGATCCTGGTCGCCTGCTCCGGCGGGGCCGACTCCCTCGCCCTGCTGGCGGCGACCGTCTTCGAGGCGCGCAAGCTGTCGGTCCCCGTGGTGGGCGCGACGGTCGACCACGGACTGCAGGACGGCTCAGCCGACCGGGCCGCCGCGGCCGTTGCGCAGATGCAGCGGCTCGGAGTCACTGACACCGTCTCGGTCCGGGTGCGCGTCAACCCTGCCGGCGAGGGCATCGAGGCGGCGGCGCGCAGGGAGAGGTACGCCGCGCTCTCGAAGGCCGCCGCCGAGCACGGGTCCTCCGTCGTGCTCCTCGGGCACACCCGCGACGACCAGGCCGAGACGGTGCTGCTCGGACTGACCCGCGGTTCCGGGGGCCGGTCGCTGGCCGGGATGCCGCGCTCGCTCGACGGGCTGTTCCTCCGGCCGCTGCTCGACGTGACCCGCGCCGAGACCGAGGCGGCCTGCCGCGCGGAGGGCATCTGCTTCTGGACCGACCCGCACAACGAGGACCCGCGGTTCACCCGCTCCCGGATCCGGCACCGGGTGCTCCCGGTCCTCGAGGCCGAGCTCGGCCCGGGGGTCGGTGCCGCGCTGGCGCGTACTGCGGAGATGGTGCGCTCCGACGTGGAGGCGCTGGATCGGATCGCGCAGCAGTGGTACGACGAGCACCGGCTCGGTGCGGGGACCGGTTCGGCTGCGGGAAGCGGGTCGGCCGGGGGCGGCGTCGCCGTGGAGGTGGCTGCGCTGGCCGCGCTCGACGAGGCGATCCGGCTCCGGGTGCTCCGGCTGGCTGCCCTGGATGCCGGCTGCCCGCCCGGGGAGCTGTTCCGGGTGCATGTGCTGGGGATCGACGAGCTGGTGATGGCCTACCGGGGACAGACCCGTGTCGAGCTCCCGGGACACGTGCAGGCCACCCGGAGCGGCAACCTCCTCCGGCTGTTGCGTCTCTAGGACACGCGGGATCGCAAAAGTGGCGGATAGGTGGCTGTTCTGGGGCCGATCTGCCCCATGATTTCGCCACTTCCAACCCTCGCGGAGATCTGCCCCGGGTCGCTTACACAGCGGGATGACCGGGTTCTAGCCCCAGCCGGTCCAGGAACCGCTGGGTGCCGCTGGGGGTGAACAGGGAATCGGCGAGCAGGGCATGCCACTTCCGGATCCGCTGACTCCAGGCCTCGGCCCTCGGACCGGGGCCAGCTCGATGTGCCTGGCGGGGGCCAGCTCGTTCTGCATGGCGGAATGCTCGCCGTCTGGGCCGTCCAGAGCCCGCCCCTCTAGTGGCAAGTAGACGACCGTCCTGAGGTCGATCAGGCCCGTGACTCCACCACTTTCCGAGGTTGGCGTGTCGCCGGAGCGACCCCGAGCGTTCCGGTTCACGAGCGGAGCGGGTGTCGCGGGCCCCGCGCCGCGGGCGGTCGGATCCCCTGTGGCAGGCTGGCGCCCATGGACGAATCCCACGTCGAAGGCGACCTGGTCGACATCCTCTACTCCGAGAAGCAGATCCAGGACCGGCTGGCGGAGCTGGCCCAGCAGATCGAGGAGGACTACGAGGGCCGGGAGCTGCTCCTCGTGGGCGTGCTGAAGGGGGCCGTCATGGTGATGGCCGATCTCGCGCGGCAGTTCAACCGGCACGTGGAGATGGACTGGATGGCCATCTCGTCGTACGGCGCGGGGACGAAGTCCTCCGGGGTGGTCCGGATCCTCAAGGACCTCGACACCGACATCAACGGCCGGCACGTGCTGGTGGTGGAGGACATCATCGACACCGGCCTGACGCTGTCCTGGCTGGTGTCCAACCTGAGCTCGCGCGGGCCGGCGTCGGTGGAGATCTGCACCCTGCTGCGCAAGCCGGAGGCGCAGCAGATGACCGTGGACGTGAAGTACGTCGGATACGACATCCCGGACGCGTTCGTGGTCGGCTACGGCCTCGACTTCAACGAGAAGTACCGCAACCTGCGCTCGGTCGGCACCCTCGCGCCGCACGTGTACTCCTGACTGGTCCGGCCGGGAACCTCCCGCCGATTGGAGCCGTTGCGCTTTTCGCGGGACAATGGTCCTCAGAGACGTTCCGAGCCGGCACGGGAGCATTGGAGCCCCCGTGTAGCGTCGGTACGTCTAAAGCGGTTTGAACTGGCAGGAGGGCGGGGAACATCCCCCGGCACATGGACGTGAAGCGCATTTTCCGAGGTCCCTGGCTGTGGATCGTCGTGGCTGTGGTCGGCGTGCTCATCGCCCTGCAGTACCTCGCTCCCAACGGTGGCTACAACCAGATCAACACCTCCGCCATGGTCGGCCACCTCAAGGACGGGTCGGTCAAGACCATCCTGTTCGTCGACGGCGACCAGCAGATGCGAGCCACCCTCGACAACGGCAACAAGGTCACCGCCGACTGGGTGTCGGGTCAGCAGCGCGACCTGCTCCAGCTCGCCCAGAGGCAGGTCGACAAAGGCCAGCTCCAGCAGTACAACGACCAGAACCCGCAGCCCAGCCTGATCGGGTCGATCCTGGCCACTCTGCTGCCCTTCGTGCTGATCATCCTGCTCTTCCTGTTCCTGATGAACCAGGTCCAAGGCGGCGGCGGCCGGGTGATGCAGTTCGCCAAGTCCAAGGCGAAGCTGATCTCCAAGGACATGCCGAAGACCACGTTCTCCGACGTGGCCGGCTGCGAGGAGGCCATCGAGGAGCTCGGCGAGATCAAGGAGTTCCTCCAGGAGCCGGCCAAGTTCCAGGCCGTCGGCGCGAAGATCCCCAAGGGCGTGCTGCTCTACGGCCAGCCCGGAACCGGCAAGACCCTGCTGGCCCGCGCGGTGGCGGGCGAGGCCGGGGTGCCGTTCTACTCGATCTCCGGCTCGGACTTCGTGGAGATGTTCGTCGGCGTCGGCGCCTCCCGGGTGCGTGACCTGTTCGAGCAGGCCAAGGAGAACGCCCCGGCGATCGTGTTCATCGACGAGATCGACGCCGTGGGCCGGCACCGTGGCGCCGGCATGGGCGGCGGCCATGACGAGCGCGAGCAGACCCTGAACCAGCTGCTCGTCGAGATGGACGGCTTCGACGTGCGCGGCGGCGTGATCCTGATCGCGGCCACCAACCGGCCGGACATCTTGGACCCGGCGCTGCTGCGCCCCGGCCGGTTCGACCGGCAGATCAGCGTGGAGGCTCCCGACCTCGCCGGTCGTCACCAGATCCTGAAGGTGCATGCCCGCGGCAAGCCGATGGCCGAGGGTGTTGACCTGATGTCGGTCGCCCGTCGTACTCCCGGCTTCACCGGCGCCGACCTAGCCAACGTGCTCAACGAGGCGGCCTTGCTGACCGCCCGGCTGAACAAGAAGATGATCGACAACGCCTCCCTCGACGAAGCGATCGACCGGGTGATCGCCGGTCCGCAGAAGCGCACCCGGCTGATGAGCGAGAAGGAGAAGCTGATCACCGCCTACCACGAGGGCGGGCACGCCCTGGTGGCCGCGGCGCTTCCCGGCACCGACCCGGTGCACAAGCTGACGATCCTGCCGCGCGGGCGGGCGCTGGGCTACACGATGGTGCTGCCCGATGAGGACAAGTACTCCCAGACCCGCTCGGAGATGCTGGACAAGCTCGCCTACATGCTCGGCGGGCGGGCCGCGGAGGAGATGGTCTTCCACGACCCGACCACCGGCGCCGGCAACGACATCGACAAGGCCACCTCGCTGGCCCGGTCGATGGTCACCGAGTACGGCATGACCGAGCGCCTCGGGGCGATCAAGCTCGGCGACAACAACTCGGAGCCGTTCCTGGGCCGCGATCTCGGGCACAGCCGCAACTACTCCGAGGACGTCGCGGCGATCGTGGACGACGAGACCAAGAAGCTGCTCGCCAACGCGCACCAGGAGGCCTTCGACATCCTGGTGGAGAACCGCGAGGTGCTCGACACGCTGGTCACCGAGCTGCTCGAGAACGAGACGCTCGACAAGGCCGAGGTGGCCCGGATCTTCGAGCCGCTGCACCTGCGGCCGATCCGGCCGGCGTGGACCGGTTCGCCGAACCGCGTGCCGTCGACGATCCCGCCGGTCGTCGTACCCAAGTCCGCGACCAACGGCACCCGGCCCGACGAGGAGGAGGGCGCGGTCGTGCTCACGCCGCCCGGCAGCGGCGGTGACACGCACGGCGGCTCGAACGTACGCTCAGCCGATGAGCGTTGACCGGATCACCCAGGAGCCGCGCACCGAGATCCCGCCCTTCGACCAGGAGCGCGCCGAGGCGGCGATCCGCGAGCTGCTGATCGCCGTCGGCGAGGATCCCGCTCGGGAGGGCCTGCGCGAGACGCCCCGGCGGGTCGCGAACGCCTACCGGGAGATGCTGTCGGGCATGCGGCTCGGCCCCGAGGAGGTGCTGACCACCACCTTCGACGCCGGCCACGACGAGATGATCCTGGTCCGAGACATCGAGCTGTGGTCGATGTGCGAGCACCACCTCGTCCCGTTCACCGGGGTCGCGCACATCGGGTACATCCCGGCGGACAACGGCCGGATCACCGGCCTGTCCAAACTGGCCCGGCTGGTCGACGTGTACGCCCGCCGGCCCCAGGTCCAGGAGCGCCTCACGACCCAGATCGCCGAGGCGCTCATGGAGATCCTGGAGGCGCGGGGCTGCATCGTGGTGATCGAGGCCGAGCACCTGTGCATGACGATGCGCGGCGTCCGCAAGCCCGGCTCCAAGACGGTCACCTCCGCGGTGCGCGGCATGATGCACAACGCCGCCACCCGCTCAGAGGCGATGAGCCTGATCATGAACGGCCACCGCTGACCCGACTGCCGGCGGTCTGGCTCGGGCCACAGCGGCCGTTCCCCTGCACCCGCATCGCATGAGCTAGGTCACATCTACGCATTCT
>DASSKA010000066.1:0-15193 GCA_035690905.1 Nocardioidaceae bacterium
AGGGTCAACTCTGGTCCATCCGGGAGCGCCGCGACAATCCGTTTCTCTTGCGCATGGCAACCGGAGGGTGCCGGTGCGGGTCTACCTTGTGTGAGCGCGTGGGCGCATCGAGGAGAAGGTCTGCTGATGGACGACGGGGGCGCAGCAGGGGCTGGTGGCCGCCCAGGACGTTGCGGCCGCATTGACCGTGATCCCACCTGGCCCGAGGGCGACCGGCTGCGTCAGGAACTTCGTTCGGCCGTCGACCTCGTGCAACTCGACCAGCCGCCCTTGGCGGTGCTCGAACGCGCCGCCGCGCGGCGGCGCCGGACCCGGCTGACGATGCTGGCAGTGGCCGCCGCGACCGCTGTCGTCATCGGGGCCGGCACCGCCATCGCCGGTCTGAGGTCTGCGGGCGCCCCGGTCGCGGGGCCTGGCCCTGGCCCCACGCCGGGGCAGCACGCTTCGGGCGATCCCGGCACTCATTCGGGCACCGGGGTGCCCGCCTGCGGGCCGGGCGACCTCGCGGCGTCGTGGCTGCCGTTCGACCACCCGTCGATGCCCGGGGTCGTGTACTTCCTGCGCCTGCGGAACACCGCCCGCTACACCTGCGTGATCAAGGGGTACCCGGGGTTGGAGGTGGCCGGGCCGGCGTCGCTGCACGGGAACCGGGCGATGTACGCGCCCGGCAACGCCGCCCTCGGCCGGATACCGGTCGCGGGCGTCCATCTGGCGCCCGGGCACGCCGTCCTGTCCCAGGTCATGTTCGGCGGCTCGGTCGGCTGGACCGGATGCGTGTCACCGGTCTGGAAGGTGACCGTGCCGCTGTCCAGAGGTCGCCAGCCCGTCCGGCTGACCATGCCGAAGTCCACCGGGGCCCAGCTGTGCGACAACATGCCGTACCTGGTCTCGCCCGTGTATCCGGCATCGCGTGGTGGTTTGTCGCCCTCGCCCAGCGGCACACCCGCCGGTTCCGGGCACCACCAGGTCGACTTCCGACACGGGCTGGCCACCGTCCGCGCCTACCTCGCCACCTGGAAGTCCAAGGGTCTCCGGGTGGCCAACGACCAGTTCCTGCAGCCGCAGTACGGGCCGGGGCCCGGCCCCTACGGTCCCAGGTTGCTCAGCGGGAGGGTGACCGGCTTTCAGCCGGTGTCGTGGACCTCGCCGCGCCACTTCACTCTCGTCGTCGACCTGGACCTTCGGTTCGCGGGCAATGAGCACGCCTGGGGGGCCTGGGGGCAGGGGGTGAACACCCGGTTCGTGACCTTCACGAAGGCGCCGGGGACGCCGACCGGCTACCGCATGGCGCTGGCGACCGGTCCCTAGCGCCGGCGCAATCTCATGCCGTTCGCGACACGCGAACCGTCGAAAGGTGGTCACGGACGGCACGTTCTGGAGCCGGATCCATGTCGTCTTCCGCCATTTTTGTGGGTTTGCGTGTCGTGGGCTGGGGGCGTGTTGCTCCGCCCTCCGACTGCGGCTCAGGGCTGCTGGAGCAGGGCGAGCAGGGTCATCGCGTCGTGCGGAGCGTACCCCTTGGCGTCGTTGTCGAAGAACACGTACACGTCTTGTCCCTGCTCGGCCCAGTCGCGACACTTCGCGGCCCAGACGCGCAGGGTCGCCTCGTCGTACCCGCTGGCGTAGAGCTCCTTGTCGCCGTGCAGCCGGACGTACATCAGGTCCGCGGTGACCTGCTCGGCGTGCGGCCAGCGGCCCGCCGTGTCGGCGACCACGCAGCCGATCCCGTGCCGGCGAAGCAGGTCGAAGCACTCCGGCACGCAGAAGGTCTCGCTGCGGAACTCCAGCGCGTGCTGCAGCGGGCGGTCGTCGAGGGCGGTGGTCAGGGCGTCGGGCACCTTGGCGTCGTGGTGTACGGCGAGGGCGGCTGCCGCCCCCGTCGTACGCGGCAACAGGGCGAAGAACGCCTCCAGCCGGTCCGGGTCGAACCGGAGGTTCTCCGGAAGCTGCCAGAGCACCGGTCCGAGCTTCGGGCCGAGGGCGAGCACGCCGGAGGCGAAGAAGTTGGCCAGCGCGGTCTCCACGCCGGCCAGCCGCTTCAGGTGCGTGATGAACCGGCCGCCCTTCACCGTGAACACGAAGTCGGGAGGCGTCTGGTCCCGCCAGGTGGCGTAGGAGCTGGGCCGCTGCAGCGAGTAGAACGAGCCGTTGATCTCGATGGCGGTCAGCCGCTCAGCGGCGTACGCCAGCTCCAGACGGCGCGGCAGGCCGGCCGGGTAGAAGTCCCCGCGCCAGCCGGCGTAGGTCCACCCGGAGATCCCGATCCGCACACTGCCCATCACACCAGGCTAGGTTCCCCTCGATATCGGTAGGCCAACCGCGACGTATGGGTCGCGTTTCCTCTCGCAATGTCGGTAAGCCCGATTGGGAGGTATCTGTTCAGGTGCGCGCAGGATGTGGCACCTTGTTGGGGGAAGTGCGTCCAACCTGCGGGAGCGGTGACCTTGTCGATCTCGGACTTCGACCGGTGTCTTGCGGCGGCACAAGACGGTGACGACGCGAGCTTCGTCGTGCTGTTCCGGGCCTGCCAGCCCGCGCTGCTGCGGTACCTGCACACCATCGACACCCGGATCGCCGACGACGTGGCCGCCGACACCTGGGTCAGCGTGGTGCGGAACATGCACCGGTTCACCGGTGACGAGCAGGGCTGGCGTGCCTGGGTGTTCACCATCGCCCGGGCGCGGCTCCGCGACGAGCAGCGCCGCGGCGCACGCAGGCCGGTCCCCGTGGACACCGCCGAGGTGCTGGGCACGGTCGCGGACTCCGTCGACGTACCGGCGGCGGTCGAAGCGGTGCTGTCCACGGAGGCGGCGCTGGCGCTGATCGGCCGGCTGCCGCCGGACCAGGCGGAGGCGGTGCTGCTGCGGCACGTGGCCGGGCTGGACGTGGCCCACGCGGCGACCGTGCTCGGCAAGAAGCCGGGGTCGGTGCGGGTGGCCACCCACCGAGGGCTACGCCGGCTCGCGGACCTGGTGGGCGCGGACAGGTGTAACGCATCCGAGATCGGGAGCGATAGGTAGGTGCAATGACGAACATCGAATGGCGAGACATCGACGACCCGGCGCCGGACGCGCGGGTCGCCGCGGTGCTGTCCGCCGCGGCGGCTCCGGTCGAGCCCGGACCCCTGCCGGGTGAGGAGGCCGCGCTCGCCGCCTTCGGTGCCGTCCACCGCCGATCTGGGAGAAATCGCATGCGTTCACTCGTACCGTTCAAGACCGGGCTGGCCGCCGCCGTCGGCGCCGGCGTGCTGTTCACCGGCGGGGTGGCCGCCGCCGCCACCACCGGCTCGCTGCCGGACCCGGCGCAGCAGACCGTCCAGACGGCGCTCGCGCACGTCGGGATCACCGTGCCCGGCCCGAACGAGCACGCCGGCGATCACCCGAACGAGCACGCCAACCTGAAGTCCGGCAACGCAGCCGACCACCCGACGTCCACCGACGGTACGACGGACGAGACGACCACCGAGACGAACACCGAGACGAACACCGACCAGCAGGACGCCACCGACGGCCAGACCAAGGGCTCGGAGATCTCGGACCTGGCCAAGCAGGACTTCCCGACTGGGCTCGACCGCGGGATCGAGGTCTCTGGGAAGGCGTCCAACGAGAAGAGCCAGGCGGGCGAGGACCACGGCCAGGCCGCCGACCACCCGACGTCGACGGACCAGCCGACCGGTGACCAGACGGACTCCACGGACACCGAGCAGAGCGGCGACGAGCAGAGCAGCGACGAGCAGAGCGGCGACACCGAGGATGGCGGCGACGCGGCCCAGAGCACCGCGGGCACCGCGAGCTCCGGGCACAGCACCGGCGGCACCAGCCACCGACCCTGACCACGCCCCCTGGTCAACAACGACCGGCCGGCGGCCCCCCAGCGGGCCGCCGGCCGGCTCTTTCTTGTCAGCGAACCGCGCGGACTCCGAAGCTCAGCTGTCCGTCCACGACGGCAGACGCGGTGCCGTGCGCGGACCGTGACACGCCGTGCCCCTTGCCCAGGGACATGGACAGCCGGGCGATCACCTCGTTGTGGTGGGGCGCGGTGCGCAGCCGGTGCAGCACGGCGTCCAGCCCGCCGCTGCTCCCGTCGCCCCCGAAGCCCCCGCCGAAGTTGTTGCCGCCGAGCACCTCGAGGGACCCGGACTGGCCGGCGGCACGGGCCGGAACGGCCAGCCGCAACGGGATCCACCGGACACCCTCGGTCGAGGTCAGCTTGACCCGTAGGTCGGCGACCGCCCCGGCCCGAAGGCTCAGCGCCCGGTGCCGCCGCGCGGTCACCCAGTGCCCGGCCTGCCGCACCTGGAGCTGGGCCACCTGGAAGTGGCGGTACTGCAGGTTCAGCGAGGAGCTGGTGCGCACCGAGGAGAAGGTGACCGTCTCGGTGCCGTTGTTCATCAGCTGGTACAGCGTGTCGTAGAGCGTGAAGCCCACGGTGCCGGAGATGTCGTACTGGCTGGCGTACAGGTCCGTGCGCCGCAGGTGGAACGGGCTACCGTCCTCACGCTGGCCGCGGATCGTCCAGCTGGCCTGCCCGCTGCCCGGGCCGACCGCGTCGAGGACCCGGTCCTGGTCGGCCAGCAGGTGCGTGGTGGCCAGGTCGGGGAACAGGCTCTGCACGCTGACCAGCGTGGTTCCGGTCCGCGACCGGCCCTCCGCCTCGACGTACGACGTGACCGGCGACGTCGCGGGCAGCGGACCGACCTCGCCGCGGATCCCGACGCGCCGGTCCTGGTCGATGGTGCCCGCGGGCCCGGTCAGGTTGGCCACCTTGAACGGCGCGAACGTCGCGTCCTCCTGCACGTAGAGCGTCTCCGCCCCGTGCAGGGTCAGCGTCGACGGACCGGAGAACAGCATCGGGTGCCCGAAGCCCAGCACCTGCGAGCCGCACACCGCGGTGGCGGTGCCGATGCCGGCCGCGGTCACGTCCCCGTAGGCCAACGATGCCGCGAGGTTCCCGCCCGGCACAATCGGTGACGTCGTGGAGTCCGCACCGACGGCGCTGCCGGTCATGAACCTGACGTTGCCCAGGTGCAGCAGCTTGCGCACCTGGTGGATCCGCTTGGCGGTCGACAGGCCGGAGACCACGAACGGGATCCGCAGCTGGGACATCCCTCCGGACACCTGGCCGCGGGTCGCGTCGCCGGAGGCGACCACGGTGCGGGCGATCCGGCTCGGGATCGCGACCCGGCCCGCCGGTGCGGCCGCGGTGCCGCCCTGCGGCGCGAGCAGCGTCTCCATGTCCGCGGCGGGGGTGATGCCGGCGACGGGGGAGGGGCCGAAGGAGAGGCCGTAGGCGACGGCGCCGACCAGCCGGCCGTCGGAGGCGTACACCGGCGACCCGGACATGCCCTGCCAGATCCCGCCGACCCGGTCGATCTCCGGGGAGGTCAGCCTGGCCATGATCATGTCGAGGCCGGGCGCGATGCCGTCCTTGAGCACCCCGAGCACCGTGCCGGTGAACTGCGTCGGGTCGGTGGCGCTGTTCACCCCGTCCACGGTCAGCCCGGTGACCGCCTGGCCCTTGGCCAGCTGCGCCTCCGGGTACGGCGCGGGACAGGAGGTGTCCGTCGCGGCCTGCGCGGACGCCGCACCGAGCGCCGCCGTGGTGAGCGTGGTCGTGGTGAGCCCAGTCGTGCTGAGTGCGGTGGTCAGGGCCACGGCCACCCCCGCCGAGGCCCATCTGGTGCGCGGGGCCCGGAGCGCTCCGGGCAGGTGTGATCGGCTCATCGAGCGTCTCCTCGTTCCAGCCCGAGGCCCCCGTGGCATCGGAGCTGAGGAGAACGTCCCTCCGCGCGGTCAGCGCCGCCAGGGTCTTCTGACCCTACGTTGCGCGGGTCAGCGCAGGCCGATCACCTGGAGGCTGACCCCACCGTCCACGACCTGACCGGCGCTGCCGGTGCCGGTGCGGGTCAGGTCCGAGCCGCGCCGGGAGAACAGGGACAGCGTGGCCACCACGTCGTCGTGGTGCGGCGCCCGGCGCAGCTGCCGCAGCACCGCGCCGAAACCCGGCGCGGGCTGGCTGCTGTCGAGGAAGAGGCCTCCGCCGGAGAGCCCGAACAGATCCTCGAGCCCGCTGGTGTCACCGCTGTTCCCACCGAACACGTCCAGCGCGCCGATCTTGCCGGCGGCCCGGTGCGGCACGCGCACCGAGACCCGCACCCACCGGTTGCCCAGGCTCGGCGAGGTCAGCTGCGCGCGCAGCCGCAGCAGGTGGCCGGCGCGCACCGGCAGGACCCCGTTCGGGTCGGTGGTCACCCAGCGGCCGGCCCAGCGCACCTGCACGCGACCGATGACGAAGTGGCGGTAGTCCCGGTCGAGCACGGAGCGGGTGCGGACCGAGGAGATGGTGATGTGCTCCGAGCCGTTGTCCTCCAGCTGGGACAGCGTGTCGTAGAGCGAGAAGGCGCTCGACCCGGACAGGTCCGCCGGGTCGGCGTACACGTCGGTGCGGCGCAGCCGGAAGTCGCTGCCGTCCTGGCGCTGCCCGCGGATCACCCAGCTGACCGTGCCGCTGCCGGCGCCGACCCCGTCGAAGACCCGGTCCTGGTCGGCCAGCAGGTGCATGGTGCCGATGTCGGGGACCGCACCGGGCACGCTGATCATGGTGGTGCCGGTGCGTGACCGGCCGTCGCTCTCGACGTACGACGTGATGCGCGACGTCGTGGGCAGCCCGCCGAGCACGCCATGCAGACCGGCGAGCCGGTCCCCGTTCACGGTGCCCAGCGGGGCGGTGACGTTGGCGACCTTGAACGGGGCCGCCGGGTCCTCCTGGATGTAGATGGCATCCGCCCCGTGCAGGGTCAGGGTGGCCGGGCCGGTGTCGTTCATCGGGTGGCCGAAGGCCAGCACCTCCGAGCCGCACACCGCGGTGACGGTGCCGACCCCGGCGGTGGTCACGTCGCCGTAGGACATGGACGCGGCGAGGTTGCCGCCCGCCTGGACCGGGGACGGCGTGGCGGCGGAGCCGACAGCGCCGGTCTGCATCATCCGCACGCCGCGGATGCCGAGCAGCGAGCGCGCCTCGCGCAGCCGCTTCTTGCCGGCCAGGCCCGAGACGCCGAACGGCAGCCGCAGCTCGGTGAACCCGTCGGACAGCTGCTGCCTCGTCACGTCGGTGGAGGCGGTCACCACGCGGGCCAGCCGGTCGGGCACCGCGACCCGTGCCGCCGGAGCGGCCGTGCTGGTGGGCGCCTGGTCGAGCAGCGCCTCCATGTCGGCGGCGGGAGTGACCCCGGCCACCGGCGACGGACCGGAGGACAGCCCGTAGGCGACCGCGCCGATCAGCCGGCCGTCCGCGGCGTACACCGGCGAGCCGGACATCCCCTCCCAGATGCCGCCCACGCGGTCGATCTCGGAGGAGCTGAGCCGGACCATGATCATGTCCAGGCCCGGCGCGATGCCGTCGCTGACCGTGCCGAGCACGGTGCCGGTGAAGGTGTCCGGCTCGGTGGCGCCGGCGGGGCCGAGCGGCCCGGCCGCGCCGTCCACGGTGAGACCGTGCACCGCCTGGCCGGGGGCGAGATCGGTCTCCGGGTACGGCGCGGGGCAGGAGGAGTCGGTCGCGGACTGGGCCGGCGCCAGACCGACCCCGGTCACGGTGACCGTGAGCGCGGCTCCGGCAGCCACCGACGCCCAGCGCATGCGCACACCCGAGAAGTGCTTCATGGATCCGCTCCTGTTCCTCCGCGCGAATCCACCCTGGAGCCGGCGCTGGCGGAATCATTTCTCATCCCGCGCAGCCGCACAGGAACTTCGCGAATCCTCCGGTGAGGATTTGGTCACGCGCCCGGTTCGGGTCAGCCGGCGAGGTCCTCGAGGCTCTGCTGCTCGTCGCGGAGCCGGTCGGCGGGCACGCTGCTGCCCACGATCGCCCGGATCGGGTCGATGGCGTCCCAGTCGTTGACGTGCATGCCGGCCAGCACCCGGCCGCCGCCCAGCCAGAAGGCGGTGAACACGCCCGCTGGGTCGCCGCGGAGCACCACCTCGTCGTACCCGTCCGGGCCGACGTGTCCGACGTACTCCATGCCCAGGTCGTACTGGTCGGTGAAGAAGTACGGCAGCCGGTCGTAGGACACCTCCTCGCCGAGCATGCTCCGCGCGGCGGCGCGGCCCTGCTCGATGGCGTTGTCCCAGTGCTCCACGCGCACCGGCCGGCCCAGCACCGGGTGGGTGGCGTTGGCGACGTCGCCGGCGGCGTACACCTCGGGGTCGGAGCTGCGCAGGTGCTCGTCGACGAGGACGCCGTTGTCGGTCTTCAGGCCGGCGCGCTCGGCGAGCTCCACGTTCGGGGTCACGCCGACGCCGACCACCACCAGGTCCGCGTCCAGCGAGGTGCCGTCCTCGAGGCGTACGACGGCGCGGTCGCCCTGCTTCTCGATGCCGGCCAGCCCGATGCTGGTGCGCAGGTCCACGCCCTGGGCGCGGTGGAGGTCGGCGAAGATCCGGGCCACCTCCGGGCCGAGCACCCGCAGCAGCGGCAGCTCGAGGGTCTCCAGCACGGTCACCTCGGAGCCGGCGTTGCGGGCTGCGGCCGCCGCCTCCAGGCCGATCCAGCCGCCGCCGACGACCACGATCCGGGCGCCCTGCGTGAACGCGGCGCGCAGCCGCTGGCTGTCCTCGATGGTGCGCAGGTAGGCCACTGGCGCGCCGCTGTCGTCGGCCATGGCGAGGTGACGGGGGCGGGCGCCGGTGGCGATCAGCAGCCGGTCGTAGTCGAGGGACTCGTCGCCGGCGTGGACGGTGTGCCCGCGCAGGTCCAGCCCGGTGACCGTGGTGGCCAGCCGGAGGTCCACGCCGTTGGCCTCGTACCACTCCGGCGGGTGCACGAACGCGGAGTCCAGGGGGTCGTTGCCGAGGAGGTACCCCTTGGACAGCGGCGGGCGCTCGTAGGGCAGGTGGTGCTCCTCGCCGTACAGCGCCAGGTGGCCCTCGAAGCCTCCCTCCCGCAGCGTCTCGACGGCCTTGGCGGCGGCCAGGCCACCTCCCACGATCACGAACGTCTGGCTCATCGGTTCTCCCGGCGGTTGTGGGTCAGGGACAGGAACTCCGCGCGTGCGGCGGGGTCCTCCCGCAGGCTGCCGAACAGCGCCGAGGTCACGGTGCGGGACCCGGCGGCACGCACGCCGCGCAGGCTCATGCAGGTGTGCTCGGCCTCGACGACCACGCCGACCCCGTGCGGCCTCAGCCGGTCCTGCAGGTCCTCGGCGACCTGCTTGGTCAGCCGCTCCTGAGTCTGCGCCCGGTGCGCGTAGAAGTCCACGACGCGGGCGAACTTGGACAGCCCGAGGATCCGGTCTCCGGGCAGGTAGCCGATGTGCGCGACGCCGGCGAAGGGCAGCATGTGGTGCTCGCAGACCGACCGGACCGGGATGTCCTCGACGAGCACCAGCTCGTCGTACCCCTCGGTGTTTGCGAAGGTGGTGAAGTCGAAGGCCGGCGCGGAGAGCAGCTCGGCGTAGGCGTGCGCCATCCGGCGCGGTGTCTCGACCATGTCCGGCCCGTCCACGGGCAGGCCGAGCGCCACCAGCAGGTCAGCGGCCGCCTTCTCCGCGGCCTCCAGGTCCACCTCGTCGCGAGAGTGGGACACCCGGGGGCGCCAGCGCTCCAGCGCCTCGTTGGTCAGTGCCGCGCTCACCGGCCGGCCCCTCGTCGTACCGATGGCGGTACGGCTACCGCGACGCACAGGTCGCGTTTCGGGCACGATGTCGGTACGACGAGCATGGCTACCGCCTTCTAAGAGACAATATCTTGACCATAGAGCGGTGGATGTGTTTAAGTCAATGGACTGATCTTTAGAAGGTGACGGCGTGCCCGACGACTTCGCGACCCGGGTCTCCGGGATCGGCGCCCTGGCCGAGCCCGCCCGGCGTGCGCTGTACGAGTTCGTGGTCGGCTCCGCGGAGCCGGTGAGCAGGGAGCGGGCCGCGGACGGCGTGGGCGTGCCGCTGCACAGCGCGAAGTTCCACCTGGACCGGCTGGTCGCCGAGGGGCTGCTGGAGGTGGAGTTCCGGCGGCTGACCGGGCGCACCGGGCCGGGGGCGGGCCGGCCGGCCAAGCTGTACCGCCGCTCCGCGCGCCAGTTGAGCGTCTCGCTGCCCGAGCGCCGCTACGACCTGGCCGGCGAGATCCTGGCCACCGCGGTGGACCGGGCCAGGTCTGGCCAGGTGTCCGTGGACGCCGCGGTCCGGGGCGCCGCCGAGGAGGCGGGCCGTCGCGCCGGCTGCGCGGCGGCCTCCGGGCCGGCGGAGGCGTCGGAACCGGACGCGCCCGCGCCGGAGCCCGAGCCCGAGGCGCCCGTGCGCGAGCCTGCGGCCGAGGCGCCCGTGCCCGTGCCCGAGTCCGAGGCCGGGCGTACGACGAGGGCGCTGGCCGCGCACGGGTACGAGCCCCGCAGCCGAGGCGACCAGATCGTGCTCGCGAACTGTCCGTTCGACGCGCTGGTGACCGAGCACACGAGCCTGGTCTGCGGGCTCAACGAGTGCTTCGTCTCCGGCCTGCTCGACGGGCTGGGCTGCACCGGCCTGCACGCGGCGCTGGACCCCGAGCCCGGGCTGTGCTGCGTCAAGATCCGCCCCGCCCCGGCCGGTGGTTGAGGAGCGAGCGAAGCGGGCGTCTCGAGACCACCGCTGGGTCGTCGAGTGGTCGCTCGTGTCGCGTTGAGTGGTCAATCGTGGTCAGCCGGCCCGATCGCGGAGTGCCACACTGGCCGAGTGAGCACGTTCACCACCGTCCACGAACCGCTCGTTGCCCGAGACGTGCTGCTCGGCCGGACCACGCACGTACGCCGGCTGGTCCCGAACAAGACCCGCCGGATGATCGGCGCGTGGTGCTTCCTGGACCACTACGGGCCCGACGACATCAAGCGCACCGGCGGCATGTGGGTGCCGCCGCACCCGCACTGCGGCCTGCAGACCGTGACCTGGCTGTTCGAGGGCCTCGGCCTGCACACGGACAGCTTGGGTTCGCACCAGCTGATCCGCCCGGGGCAGCTGAACGTGATGACCGCCGGACACGGCATCGCCCACGCGGAGGTCTCGCCGGCGGATGCTCCGACGTACCTCCACGGCGTCCAGCTCTGGATCTGCCTCCCGGACGACGTGCGCGACAGTGCGCCGGCGAGCTTCGTGCACCTGTCCGAGCTCCCCGGGTACGCCGAGCCCGGCGCATCGGTGACGGTGTTCATGGGCTCCCTGGCCGGGACGAGCTCCGACGCTCCGACGTACTCCCCGCTGGTCGGCGCGGAGCTGACCCTGCAGCCCGGGGCGGCGCTGAGGGTGCCGCTCGAGAGGGAGTTCGAGTACGGCGTGCTCACGGTCGCGGGCAGTACGACGGTCGGGGGCGTCGAGATACCGCGGAACCAGATGTCCTACCTGGGTCTCGGACGCACCGACCTCGAGCTGACGGCCGGTGACTCACCGACCGTCGCGCTGCTGCTCGGCGGGGCCCCGTTCGAGGAGCAGATCGTGATGTGGTGGAACTTCGTGGCCCGCAGCCACGAGGAGATCGTCGCGATGCGCGCGGACTGGAACGGCGACGGGCTCGACTTCGCGCCGCCCCGGTTCGGCGTGGTGTCCGATTTCGCGGGGGACCGGCTGCTCGCGCCGCCGCTGCCGAACACCCGGCTCAAGCCGCGCGGGCGCTCCCTCTAGGGGTCCCCGCCCGTGCCCGGGGGACCGGGAAACCTGCCTCCCGGCAGTAACTGCTGTGGAAATCGGTGTCAGTGTGGCGTTTGGGGCCCGATGTGGGTAACAATGTCCTCGACAACTGCACACATGTCATCGGCCACATCTGCCGGTCGGCGCCAGACCGCTGGGGAAGGCGTATCTCGACGCCGGATCGACAGGGAGGCCACGGTGACCACACGTACAGCGACACGGGGCGTGCTCTACGTCCACTCCTCGCCGTCTGCGCTGTGCCCGCATGTCGAGTGGGCCGCCGGCGGCGTGCTCGGCAATGCCGTGAACCTGGAGTGGACGCCTCAGGGCGCCCAGGCCGGCACCTACCGCGCCGAGTTCTCCTGGACCGGAGATCCGGGGACTGCTGCGGCGATCGCCTCCGCGCTGCGCGGCTGGAAGCAGCTGCGCTTCGAGGTGACCGAGGAGCCGACCACCGGTACCGAGGGGTCCCGCTACTCCTACACTCCCGACCTCGGCATCTTCCACGCGGTCACCGGCGTGCACGGCGACATCATGATCCCCGAGGACCGGCTGAAGGCGGCCGTGGTCAAGTCCGCGCTCGGCGACACCACGCTGATGAACGAGGTCGACAAGCTGCTCGGCAAGCCGTGGGACGACGAGCTCGAGACGTTCCGGCACGCCGGAGACGGCGCCCCGGTCCGCTGGCTGCACCAGGTGGTCTGAGTCGCTGCCGGGGTGCCCCTCCGTCGTACCGCACCGGGAGCTCCCCATGGAAAACTCCCTCTGCCCATGGTGAATTCACCATGGGCAGCGTCCCTTTACCATGGTGCCCTGGTAAAGGCCCAGGTGACGACGGACGACGCCTCGACCGGGAAGGCCTAGAGGGGGATGTTGCCGTGCGCGCCGCGGCTGACCAGTCCGGTCTCGGCGATCGCCTGCGCCAGCGCGGTGCGCGTCTTGGCCGGGTCGACCACCTCGTCCACCACGCCGATCTCCACCGCCTTGTCCACGCCGCCGGCGATCCGCTCGTGCTCGGCGGCCAGCTCGGCCTCCACCTGGGGCCGGATGTCCGGGGCGACCTCCAGCAGCTTGCGGCGGTGCAGGATCCGGATCGCGGCCACCGGACCCATCACGGCCACCTCCGCGCCCGGCCAGGCGAACACCTTGGTCGCGCCGAGGGAACGTGAGTTCATCGCGATGTAGGCCCCGCCGTACGTCTTGCGGGTGATCAGCGTGACGCGAGGTACGACGGACTCGCCGAACGCGTGCAGCAGCTTGGCGCCGCGTCGTACGACTCCGTCCCACTCCTGCCCGACACCGGGAAGGTACCCGGGCACGTCGACCACCACGACCAGCGGGACGCCGAACGCGTCGCACATCCGCACGAACCGGGACGCCTTCTCCGCGGACAGCGAGTCCAGGCAGCCGCCCAGCCGCAGCGGGTTGTTCGCGATCACGCCGACGGTACGGCCGCCGAACCGGCCCAGCGCGGTGACGATGTTCGGGGCCCACTTGGCGTGCAGCTCCTGCACGGTGCCCTCGTCGAGGATCGCCTCCACCAGCGGGTGCACGTCGTAGGCGCGCTTCTTCGACTCCGGCAGCATCGCCGAGAGGTCCACGTCCTCCACCGCGCCCAGGTCGAGCGTGGCCTGGGCACCGAGCAGGGTGGCCACCCCGCGGGCCCGGTCGATGGCCTCCCGCTCGGACTCGGTGAGGATGTGTACGACGCCGGAGCGCCGGCCGTGCGGCTCGGGACCGCCCAGGCGCAGCATGTCCACGTCCTCACCGGTCACCGACCGGACCACGTCCGGGCCGGTGACGAAGATCCGGCCCTCCGGCCCGAGGATCACCACGTCGGTCAGCGCCGGGCCGTAGGCCGCGCCGCCGGCCGCCGGGCCGAGCACCACCGAGATCTGCGGGATCTTCCCCGACGCGTGCGTCATGGCGTGGAAGATCTCGCCGACCGCGTGCAGGGAGAGCACGCCCTCGGCGAGCCGGGCACCGCCGGAGTGCCACAGCCCGATGATCGGGGTCTGGTCGGCGAGCGCCCGCTTGTAGGCGTGCACCACCACCTTGCAGCCGACTTCGCCCATCGCGCCGCCCATGACGGTGGCGTCGGAGCAGAACGCGACCACGTTGGTGCCCGCGACCTTGCCGACCGCGGCGAGCATGCCGCTGCCGTCGTCCTCGGTGATCAGCTCGAGGGTCCCCTCGTCGAGGAGCGCCGCCAGCCGGTAGTTCGGGTTGCGGGGGTCCTCCTCGCGAGGCGGCTTCGCCTTCTTGGCCGGTGCCGGGGCAGCCGAGGTCATCACACGCTCCTGAAGGCGATGGCGACGTTGTGGCCACCGAACCCGAAGGAGTTGTTCAGCGCAGCCAGGTCACCCTCGGGCAGCGTGCGCTGCTTCGTGGCGATGTCCAGACCGACGTCCTCCGGGTCGTCGAGGTTGATCGTCGGCGGCACCCGGCGGTCGCGCAGCGCCAGCACGGTCGCCACCGACTCCAGCGCGCCGGCCGCGCCGAGCAGGTGCCCGGTCATCGACTTGGTCGAGGTGACGATCACCTGACCGGTCGCCTCGCCGAGCGCTCTCTGGATGGCGCCCGCCTCGGCCACGTCGCCCTGCGGCGTGGACGTCGCGTGCGCGTTGATGTGCACGATGTCGCCGGGCACCAGGTCGGCCTCCCGAAGCGCCATCTCCATCGCCCTGGTGGCGCCGATCCCGGTCGGGTCCGGCTGGGCGATGTCGTGGGAGTCCGCGGTGATGCCGGCCCCGGCCGCCTCGGCGTACACCCGCGCGCCGCGCGCTCGGGCGTGCTCCTCGGACTCCAGCACCAGCGCCGCCGCGCCCTCACCGAGCACGAACCCGTCGCGCCCCTTGTCCCAGGGGCGGGACGCCTGCTCGGGCGCGTCGTTGCGCTTGGACAGCGCCATCATCTGCCCGAACGCGGCCATCGGCAGGGCGATGACGGCAGCCTCGGTGCCGCCGACCACGACCACGTCCGCACGGCCGAGCCGGATCATGTCGATGCCGACCGCGATCGCCTCGTTGCCCGACGCGCACGCCGACACCGGCGTGTGCACCCCGGCCTTGGCCCCGATCGCCAGCCCGATGTTGGCCGCCGGCGAGTTCGGCATCAGCATCGGGATGGCCAGCGGCGACACCCGCCGCGGGCCCTTCTCCTTCAGCGCGTCGTAGTTCGACAGCAAGGTCTGCACGCCACCGATCCCGGACGCCATCGCGACACCGATCCGGGCCGGGTCCGCGTCGTAGTCCCTGGGCGACTCACCGGGTATACCGGAGTCCGACCAGGCCTCCAGCGCCGCGACCAGGGCGAGCTGGCCGGACCTGTCCAGCCGACGGGCCTTGACCCGGTCGAGCACCTCGGTCGGGTCGACCGCCACCTCCCCGGCGATCCGGGTCTGCAGCTGCTCGGCCCACTCGTGCTCGAGCGGCCGGATGCCGGAGTGCCCGGCCAGCAGCGCGCTCCAGGTGCTGGCTACGTCGCCCCCGACGGGGGAGGTCGCGCCGAGGCCGGTCACGACGACTCGTGTAGCGCTCATCT
>DASSKA010000067.1:0-4697 GCA_035690905.1 Nocardioidaceae bacterium
CGGCCGCGCGAAGAAGGCCCACGACCCGCGGGTCAAGCCGCTGATCACGCTCGCCGTCGGAGCGGTCGGCGGGCTGCTCGTGGGCATCACCTCGGTCGGCTCCGGCTCGCTGATCATGGTCGCCCTGCTGCTGCTGTACCCGGCCCTCTCCGCGGTCGGTCTGGTCGGCACCGACCTGCTGCAGGCGGTGCCGTTGGTGATCTCCGCGGCGATCAGCCACGTGATCGTGGACGGGGTGCAGTGGGCGGTGCTGATCCCGCTGGTGGTCGGCAGCACGCCGGGCACCTTCCTGGGCGCCCGGCTGGCGCACTGGGTGCCGCAGTCGGTGATCCGCCGTGGCATCGTCATCGTGCTCGCGCTCACCGGGCTGAAGATGCTCGGCATCCCCGCCACGGCGGTGCTGATCATCGGCGCCGCGCTGCTGATCATCGGCCCGGTGATCTGGGGCTTCCTCCGCCAGTCGCGCGGGCTGCCGGCATTCGAGAACCTGCCCGACCCGATCGGCAACCACTCCGACCCGCCGCCGCGAGACTGAGGCAGCGGTACGGCGGAGGGCGCGGATCAGACCTGCTCGGGCAGAACCGTCACGCCCTGGTTGGCTGCCGCGCGGCGTAGCCGGTCATCGAACGTGGCGAGCTTGCCGCCGCGGACCACCGCTGCGTCCAACGCACAGCAGTCCGGCAGCCTCAGCAAGGTGTTCGCACGCAGCTCCGCCAGGCGCAGGGGCTCGACCTCGTCTGTGTCCAGCATCTCCACACCCAGCGCCTGAATGTCGCCGAGGAGCTCCGCTGCGCGTCCTGCGCGCGCGGCGCCGACCAGCACCTCGACCAGGTTCATGCGGTGGATGCCAAGGCCCTCCTGCCCTGGGTCGCGCACCACGGCCGTGGCCGAATCATGGTGAGGGTCGGCCGCCGACAAGTGCCCGATCAGGGCGCTGGCGTCCAGGACGATCATTCGGGCCAGTCCTGGCGCAGCTTCTCCAAGTAGCCGGCCGGATAGAGATCGGTGTACTTGCCGCTGGTTTCATCGACG
Organism: Nocardioidaceae bacterium; assembly: GCA_035690905.1. Taxonomy (GTDB): domain Bacteria; phylum Actinomycetota; class Actinomycetes; order Propionibacteriales; family Nocardioidaceae; genus DASSKA01. Next base: position 1,033 of record DASSKA010000067.1, read on the forward strand.
AGACGCTCGTGGCGCGTCGTCTGCGCGAACCTCTGCTCGGCGAGACTCTCGCCACCCAACGTGACGAGGCGCACCAGAAGCCTTCCGCGTGGCAGGTCCGGCCACTCCCGCTCTGCCAGGTCGAGGGCACGCTGCACGTCCGGGGTCTCTGTGACCTGGTGGCGCGGCCGGTTTGTGGGCATACCCAGAAGTGTACCACCATCTGAACAGGTGACTCACCAGCGGAAGTGCTCCAGTATGCGTCGCGGTCACGGCCGGGCAGTGCGCGGCCGCCGCCCTGTTGCCCCGCGCGATAAAGCGCGCGGTGGCAGCGCGCTGGACCACGGGGGTTGGGGCGAGGTTTGGGAACCGACAAGAGGGTGGCTGGCCCCCGGCAGGGTGGCACTCACTTGCGGCCGAGGCCTTCCGCGCACATAAACGCGCGATCGAGGGGGTAGCCGACCCCTCGCGCGCACTTGATCGCGCTTGACCCGGTCGTGCGGCGTTAGGAAGGTGAGCGGGCCGCTCTCATCGGCGGCTCGACTGCAAGGATCGGCGGCTCGACCGCGAGGATCGACGGCTCGACCGCGAGGAAGGCCATGAGCAGCCGCTCACGCTCGGGCCGTTTGTGAAGGGCGAAGTTCAGGCCGCGTCGGCGGTCTGCCAGCGGCGCCGAGGCTGCCTGCGCCGGAAACTGACTTCGCCGGTGTCGCGGTACTTGACGCGGTACTCGGAGTCGTGGGCCCGGCGGTGGTGCCAGCCGCACAGCGGGATGCTGTTCTTCAGGCTGGTCTCACCGCCGGCCGCCCAGGGCTCGGGATGGTGGATCTCGCACCAGGCGAACGGCCGGTCGCATCCCTCGGCGGCGCAGGTGTCGTAGCGCATGGACAGCGCCCGGCGGATCGCAGCGTTGGCCAGCCTCATCTCCCGGCCGAGGTCGAGCGGTTCGGAACGACCCCCGAGGACGGCCGGCACGATCCCGGCGCCGCACGCGAGCCGGCGGGTGGTGCCTGGCGAGACGTTCAGCCCGGTGTCGAGATGTGCGGCGGCCAGCCCGTCGCGGAGGTGCTGCAGCGACATTGTGACGAGCACCGTGGCTCCGACCGGCCCGTGGGCGTCGGTGGGCAGGTGCTCGAGAAGCTCGCAGAACGCCGACCCGAGCCGCTCGGTGAAGTTCAGCCCGGGACCCATGCCAGGCAGGGTGTCATCGACCACGGCCTCACCTGCCTTGTTCCTGCTCAACCGGCGCGGCGAGGACAACCGCTCCAGCGCGGCACGGAACAGGTGGCCGTGCAACTCGGGAATGGTGAACTTCCCGGAGAACGTGCCGTCGCCGTTGTCGTGCATCGTCAGCCAGGTCTCCAGCTCCGCGCGGTTCTCGTCCGCCTCGAGCTGCTCGGACTCACACTTGTCGGCCAGCTCCCTGTCGACGACCTCCAGCATCCGCCGGGCCGCGTGTCTCAGCCGGTCCGCAGCCATCCCGGCCTCCGCCTTGGCCACCAGCCCCGCTTCCGCCTGAACGCGCTGCTCGTCGGTGACGTCGGCGGGCATCTTTTGGGCGGCACGGACGATCACCTTCATCTGCTTCTCGTTGATCCGCCCCGTCGCGAACGATCGGCGGGTGATTTCGTATCGCTCCCGCAGCAGCCGCGCGAACATCAGCCCACCTGCCATGACGGCCCGCGTGGTCCCGGTCAGCCGGGCAGCCCACGCGTCGGTGTTGGCCAACCCGTCCCGCGCCGCCACGTCCCGGCGCTCGGCCTCGACCAGCAGCTCCATGCGCAAGGCCGCCGCCTGCGCCTCCAGCCCGGTCAGCCCGACCAGCAACCGCTCGAGCTCCCCATCCTCCAGATCGGCGGCAGGCACTGACGCCGCGACCGTCACCCGTTCCCGGGCCTCCTCGACCAATCGCAACGCCACCCGAGACGGGTCGATCGACGCCGCGTCATCCACGAAAATCGCCATACCCCACCATCCACGACGGCACCGACAGAAATCGGACTCCAGTCCTAAGCGACGGTCCGGACGTACGACGCGCGGGGCGACACGCCCGTACCAGCGCAGAACGGTTGGTCTCACCAGGGACCGAACGGCCGAATTGCTCGGCCCACGGGGGCAGTCGGTAGCATGACGGGCAATCCCCGACGAGAGGTCTGAGCTACACGATGGCCACGACGCACGCGGACTACCGCATGTCCCAGCTCGATGAGCTGGAGGCGGAGTCGATCCACATCTTCCGCGAGGTCGCCGCGGAGTTCGAGAAGCCGGTGCTGCTGTTCTCCGGCGGCAAGGACTCCATCACCATGCTGCGCCTCGCCGAGAAGGCGTTCTACCCCGCCAAGATCCCGTTCCCGGTGATGCAGGTCGACACCGGCTTCGACTTCCCCGAGGTGATCGAGACCCGCGACAACTGGGTCAACCGGCTCGGCCTGCGGATGATCATCGCCAGCGTCGAGGAGGCCATCGCGAACGGCATCGTCGTCGACGACGGCAAGACGTCTCGCAACCGGCTGCAGATCGGCACCCTGCTCAACGCCATCGAGGAGGAGGGCTTCACCGCCGCCTTCGGTGGCGGCAGGCGCGACGAGGAGAAGGCCCGCGCCAAGGAGCGGGTGTACTCCCACCGCGACGACTTCGGCCAGTGGGACCCCAAGAACCAGCGCCCGGAGCTGTGGCGCCTCTACAACGGCAAGATCCACGGCGGCGAGCACATGCGCGTGTTCCCGCTGAGCAACTGGACCGAGCTGGACATCTGGCACTACATCGGCCGGGAGGGCTTTGAGATCCCCTCGATCTATTTCGCGCACCAGCGCCGGGTGATCGCCCGCGACGGCATGCTGCTGTCGGAGTCCGACGCGGTGCAGCCGAAGGGCGCCGAGACCGTCGAGGAGAAGACGGTCCGGTTCCGCACCGTCGGCGACATGACGCTGACCGGCTGTGTGGAGAGCACGGCGAGCACCGTCGACGAGATTTGTGAAGAGATCGCCATCGCCCGGGTCACCGAGCGTGGCGCCACCCGTGGTGACGACCGGTTCTCCGAGGCCGCCATGGAGGACCGCAAGCGAGAGGGCTACTTCTGATGGACCTGCTCCGATTCGCCACCGCCGGCTCGGTCGACGACGGCAAGTCGACCCTGATCGGCCGGCTGCTGCTGGACTCCAAGGCGATCTTCGAGGACCAGCTGGAGTCCGTGGAGACGACCAGCAAGTCCCGCGGCTACGACTACACCGACCTGGCGCTGCTCACCGACGGGCTGCGCTCGGAGCGGGAGCAGGGCATCACGATCGACGTGGCCTATCGCTACTTCGCAACCCCGAAGCGGAAGTTCATCATCGCCGACACTCCGGGGCACGTGCAGTACACCCGGAACATGGTGACCGGCTCCTCCACGGCCGACCTGGGCCTGGTGCTGGTCGATGCCCGGCAGGGGCTCACCGAGCAGTCCCGCCGGCACGCCGTACTCCTGTCGCTGCTGCGGGTCCCGCACCTGGTGCTCGCGGTGAACAAGATGGACCTGGTCGACTACGACAAGGCAACCTTCGACAAGATCTACGCCGAGTTCACCTCGTTCGCCACCAAGCTCAACATCCCGGACCTGGAGATCATCCCGATCTCGGCGCTTAAGGGCGACAACGTCGTGACCCGCTCGACCAACATGGACTGGTACGACGGGCAGTCGCTGATGC
>DASSKA010000068.1:0-4329 GCA_035690905.1 Nocardioidaceae bacterium
AAGTCGGCCTCGTTGCCGCCGGTGATGAACGTCTTCTCGCCGTTGATCACCCACTCGTCGCCCTCGCGCCGGGCGCTGGTGCGGATGTTGCGGGCGTCGGAGCCGGCGCCGGGCTCGGTGATCGCGAAGCAGCTCTTCCGCGCCCCGCTGATCGTCGGCTCCAGGTAGGCCAGCTTCTGCTCCTCGTTGGCGAAGAACAAGATGTTGTCGGCGTCGCCGGCGAACCGGAACGGCACGAAGGACCGGCCGAGCTCCACCTCGACGAGCGCGGTCATCACCGCGCCGAGCCCCATCCCGCCGTACTCCGTCGGCGTGTGCACCCCGAAGAACCCGGCGGCCTTCGCCTTCTCCTGCAGCTCCTCCAGCTCTGAGGTGGTCAGTCCGCGCTCGTTGCGGCGCTCGCGCTGCAGCACCTCCGGCTCCAGCGGCACGATCTCGCGACGCACGAAGGTGCGCACCCAGTCGCGGATCTCCCGCTCCTCGTCGGTCAGAGACAGGTCCATCCTCGCCCTCCTGAACTGCGGTGCTGCGACCATAGTCGGTGCAAGGTAGCGTGCATCGCCGGGGCAGCCGGGTCGAGCTGTCAGGCGCTGGACCGGCTCTGGGCGGTCAACTGCCGGGCAAGTCGGGAAGTACGACGGAGGAAGCGAACGTGCCGAGCCCCCACGAGCAGCTGGCGACCCGGGCCCCCCAGCGGGAGGCGCCCTCGGGCCTGTACTTGCTGTGGCGGTCGCTGCGCTCCCCGTTCTGGCTGGCCCGCATCGTCGGTGTCGTGGGGGCGGTCACGCTGGCCAGCGCGATCCTGCCGGCGGTCCGGGACCGGATGCACCTGATCAACGAGATGGTGCCGCCGGTCTGGCCGGCCGCCGCCGACACCGGCGCGGCCGCGGTCGGGCTGGTGCTGATCGTGCTCTCCCGCGCGCTGCGCCGGGCCAAGTTCCGGGCCTGGCTGGTGGCCACCGTGCTCACCGCGGCCGCGGTCGGCCTGCACCTGCTCAAGGGCCTCGACGTGGAGGAGGCGGTCTTGTGCGCGGCGCTGTTCGTGCTGCTGGTCGCCGCGCGCAAGGAGTTCACCGCCAAGCCCGACCCGCGGTCCCTGCGCCGGCTCGGGACGGTGGTCGTGGTCGGGACGGCGCTGGTCACCGGGATCGGCTGGGCGTGGCTGTCCATCGACGCCGACGGGGAGGCGCCGGGCACCACCGCGGTCGACCGGGTCACCCAGGCGTTCCTCGGGCTGATGGGGATCGCCGGGCCGGTCCGGTTCACCGATGTCTCCGACAGCAACCGCTCCGCGGTAGCGCTGGTGGTGCTGGGCGCCTCCGTCGTACTCTTCGCGGTCCTGGTCTCCCTGCAGCCGGCCGGCGGGCCGCACCCGCTCACCGAGGAGGAGGACGACCGGCTGCGCGGACTGCTGGGCCGGTGGGGGTCCATCGACTCGCTGTCGTACTTCGCCACCCGCTCGGACCGGTCGGTGATCTTCTCCCCGAGCGGCAAGTCGGCGCTCACCTACCGGGTGGTGGGCACCGTGTCCCTGGCCGCCGGCGACCCGCTCGGCGACCCGGAGGCCTGGCCGGGGGCGATCGCCGCGTGGCTGGGCGAGGCGCGCGAGTTCGGCTGGGTGCCGGCGGTGCTCGCCACCAGCGAGCGCGGCGCCGAGGCGTTCCACCGGGCCGGGATGGACGCCCTCGAGCTCGGCGACGAGGCGATCCTGCGGGTCGGCGACTTCTCCCTCGAGGGGCGCAGCATGCGGGTGGTGCGGCAGGCGGTCTCGCGGTGCGTCCGGGCCGGTCTGTGCGTGACCTGCCACCGAGCCGGGGACCTGGACGAGGCCACCCGCGCCACCGTGCTGGAGAAGGCCGAGCAGTGGCGCGACGGCGCGGTCGAGCGTGGCTTCTCGATGGCCCTCGGCCGGTTCGGGGACCCCACCGACGCCGAGTCCGTGGTGGTGCTGTGCCGGGACCGGGACGGTGAGCTGCGCGGGCTGCTGCACTTCGTGCCGTGGGGCGATGACGGGCTGTCCCTGGACCTGATGCGCCGCGACCGGGCCACCGAGAACGGCATCGTGGAGCACATGGTGGCTGCGCTGATGTCGGCGGCGCCCGGGCTGGGGGTCAGCCACGTGAGCCTGAACTTCGCGGTGTTCCGCAGCGTGTTCGCCCGCGGCGAGCGGCTCGGCGCCGGGCCGGTCTTGAGGATGTGGCGCTCGCTGCTGCTCGGGCTGTCGCGGTTCTGGCAGATCGAGTCGCTGTACCGCGCGAACGCGAAGTACCAGCCGGAGTGGGTGCCGCGGTTCGTGTGCTTCCGGTCCTCCGCGGACCTGCCTCGGGTGGGGGTCGCGGCGCTGCGCGCCGAGGCGTTCATCGTCGCGCCGCGCTGGCTGCAGCGGGTGGCCCGTGCCTGAGGTCCGCGTCGCCTCCTTCGCCGAGCTGTCCGCGGAGCAGGCCTACGCCTTGTGGGCGCTGCGCGAGTCGGTGTTCGTGGTGGAGCAGACCTGCCCCTACCAGGAGCTGGACGGCCGGGACCTCGAGCCGGGCACCCTCCACCTGTGGGTGGAGGAAGGTCAGCGGCCGGTGGCCTACCTGCGGATGCTCTCCGACGAGGAGGGGATCCGGATCGGCCGGGTGCTGGTCGCGCCCGGCTCGCGGGGCCGCGGGCTGGCCGGCGTGCTGGTGACGGCGGCGCTGGAGCTGGTCGGCGACCGGCCCTCGCACCTGGACGCGCAGTCCTACCTGGCCGGCTGGTACACCCGCTTCGGCTACGAGGCGTCCGGGCCGGAGTTCGTCGAGGACGGCATCCCGCACGTGCCGATGCGGCGGCCGAGCGCGTAGCCGACCACGCCGTCATCCTCGGCGCGGCCCACCCGACCCTGCGCGGCCAGCAGCTCCAGATGGGCGAAGGTCTCCAAGGTGGCCAGTGCGGCGTTGAACAGGTCCAGGTCGGCGAGCGAGGTGGCTCGCCGGGTCCAGGGCAGCTGTTTCGCCACGTCGTACGCCGTCGCCGCTCCCGCGGCCACCGCCCGCTCGCACAGCGCGAGCCGCTCCTCGTGGTGGGCGATGAGCTCGTCGACGCGGGCGTGGGTGCTGGTGGTGACCGGCCCGTGCGCGGGCAGCAGCCGAAGGTCCGGCAGCGCGCGGATCTTGGCCAGCGAGGACAGAAAGTCGCCCAGCGGCTGGGCGGCGAAGGCGGACTCGAAGCCGATCGACGGGGTGATCGTCGGCAGCACGTGGTCGCCGGCGAACAGCAGCCCGGCCGCCGGGTCGACGAAGCAGAAGTGCCCCTGAGTGTGGCCGGGCGTGGACACCGCGTCCAGGGTCCGCCCGCCGACTTCGAGGGTGTGGTCGGCCTCCAGCCAGGCGTCCGGGTAGGCCCAGTGCTCCGGCTCCGGGGGTCGGCTGATGGTGCGCGCCCACGACTCGGCGACCCGGGCGGCGCCGGCGCGCCGCAGCCGGGCCATGGTCGGGTCGCCGCCTCGGTCGAGGATCAGGTCCAGGGTCGGCTTGTCGCCGATGCCGAGGCTGACGTGCGAGCCGTACTCCCGGCGCACGACGACCGCCTGGGTGTAGTGGTCGCGGTGCACGTGGGTGACCAGGAACCGGGTGATGTCGGCGAGGCCGTAGCCGATCTCCTTCAGCCCAGCCTCGAGCCGCGTCCTGGCGTCCTCGACGGCCCAGCCGCCGTCGATCAGGGTGAGCCCGGCGTCGGTCTCCAGGGCGTACACGTTGACCGCCCGCAGCCCGTCCATCGGCAGCGGGAGCGGGATCCGGTGGACCCCGTCGGCGACCGGGTAGGCGCCCGGCTCTGTCCAGTGCGGCTCGGTCATGCGCCGCATTCTCGCAAGCGGCTACTCGAGGGCGACGAGGCGGACCGTGAATCCGTCGGTGGAGGCGCCGTAGTCGAGGGTGTCGCACAGCTGTCGAGCGGCCCAGAGCCCCAGCCCCCCGGCGGGGGCCGGCTTCCGCAGGGTGCTGTGCGGCGGCCGCACGTAGCCGAGGAACGGGTCGGCGATGCCCGGGCCGTGGTCGGTGACCGTGCACACCAGCCGGTGCGGTTCCACCCACAGCCGCAGGCAGACCGGCCCCTTGCCGTGCTGGTGGGCGTTGTCGACCACGGCACCGACCGCCTTGACGAAGTCGTCGATCTTCACCCGCGACAGCGCGCTGCTCAGCGCCACCGGGTAGATCTCCACCCGCAGGTGCCGCAGATCGGGTCCCACGACGTTCTCGAAGTGCGGCCGACCCTGCTGAGCCGGATCGGGCGAGGGGCGGTGCTCGGGTCGGCCGACCAGCTCCACCGGGTCGACGTACTCCGGGTTCGGCCGGGGGCCGTCCT
>DASSKA010000069.1:0-13223 GCA_035690905.1 Nocardioidaceae bacterium
GACCCGGTCCACCTCGGCAACCAGGAAGTCCACCCCGTCGGCGATGTAGGCGTGCCGGGACCGGACCAGGCGGCCGGTCGACGCGCCGTCGAAGGGCACGAACAGGTAGCCGGGCTGGTAGGGATGCCGGTCGTCGCGGTCCACGATGGTGACCGACCAAGCGTCACCCAGGCGCCTGCGCAACCGGTTGGCCGCCATCGTCCCTGCCGTGCCGGCGCCGAGGATCAACAGGTTGCGCATGTCCGCTCCTAGGACTCGCCGGTGCCGCTGTCGGTCTTGTTCTTGTGGAACAGGAAGCCGGACGGGTCGTCGTCCATGTCCGGCGTGGTGGCCATCCACGCGTTGAAGCCGCGCGGGTCGCGCCGCTCGATCTCGTTGAGGTACTCCTGCCGACGTCTCGTGAGGGCCAGCCAGTTGTCGTCGGAGCCGACCCAGCACAGCGCCACGGAGCTGGCCCGCCAGGCCTTGATGAGCTCCTTGTCGTCGAGGTCCTGCGCCGGGGTGTCCGGAACCTGCACCGGGGGCGGCGGCTGCGGGCTTTCGGTCGTGGCGCCCCGGTTCCTGCCGAGCAGCCGTTGCGCCATAGAGAGGCACCACGGCGAGAGCACTACCAGCACCACCCCGCCGAGGACCGCCGGGACGCCGAACAGGGCCCCCAGGCCGAGCAGGGCGAGCAGCCCGATGGCGCCGGAGAACCCGAAGACCACCATCGACTTCACCGTGACGGTCTCGTTGCGCAGGTCGAACAGGCAGCCGGCGCACGCCCCGAGGGACAGGCCGGTCACTGCCACGGCGATGAACTGGTCCGTGGGTCGCAGGGCGTAGGCGGTGAGCGCCCCGACCGTTGCCACCACGGTGACCAACCACGCCCACACTGTCCGGTAGAGGGCCATCGGCCGCGAGGCGCGGCGCCCGATGCGTCGTACGTCTGCCATATCAAGATCCTCGGTTCGGCGCAGGTCGCTCCCCAGAGGCCAACGTCCCGCCCCCGGGGTCGTTGGTCCCGTTCGTCCCCTGCCTCGTGGCGGCCTCGGCCGGGGGTCTTTTCGCGCCGTGCGGGGGACCTTGGTCCGTGCCGGTCGGACTGGACCAGGCGCGATGATGGATTAGGCCTAGGGAGTTGCGATGCTGATCCCCCGCGAGCTGACCGAGTCCGAGTGCCTGCAGGTGCTCGCCCGGCACACGGTCGGGAGGATCGCGCTGTGCACCCCCCAGGGGCCGCGCGTCTTCCCGGTCAACTACGTGGTGGACGACGACTCTCTGGTGATCCGGACCAGCCCCTACGGGACCATCGCCCGAGAAGGTGGCCGCAATGCCGAGGTGGCGTTCGAGGTCGACCACAGCGACGACCAGACCAGGACCGGCTGGAGCGTCCTGGTGGTGGGTCGCGTCGAGGTGGTCGACGACCCGCACGAGCTGCTCTCCCTCGAGGAAAACCCGCAGCCGTGGGCCGGCGGTTCGCGCGGCCTGTACCTACGGCTGCGCTGGCGGCTGATCTCGGGTCGCAGTCTCGAGCGATGACCGCGGGGGCGCCGGCGGATTCACACGACCGGTCCAGCCCGCTCTCAGTGCCCCTTCAGGCGCACCGGCCACGCTGAGAAGCAGGGTCGAGAGTCGACCCGGTGGAGGAAGATCCCATGGACCAGCGGGACCGGGACCTGACGACGGCGCGCGGACTCAGGCGTGTCCTGGTGGCCACCGGCGTCGCCGGCTCGCTCGGCTTCGCCGCCCTCGCCGCGGCGTCGACGGGGACCACCGGGTCCATCAGCGGCGCGGCCGCGGGCCGCGGCGCCGTTGCGCCGGCCCGCGTGGGCGCCACCGGCAGCGGAGCCGGTTTGCTGCCCGGGCTGACGGGCGACGACGGCGGTCAGGAGAACGGCGACGACGGCCGCCCCGCGCGGGCGCAGCGCGTGCGGCACCGGCGACCGCCGTCGGCAGTGCCCCCCGGGCCAGGCCTGCTGCCGGGATCCGGGCCCGCGCAGGCGACCACGTCGGGGTCGTGACGGTGACCGGCACTGCCACGGGACTCGCCGTCCGCGAGTGGACGCTGTGGAGCACCCTCGCCCGTCTCGTGGTCACGGACGAGGCCACCCTGGCCCCGGCCCTGACCACCGTCGACGAGTACCTCCGACAGGTCGACGACGCCGCCAACAGGTTCCGTGCCGACTCCGAGATCAGCCGGCTCCGCCCGGGCGAGGCGGAGCTCAGCCCCGTGCTCCGTGACCTGCTGGAGCAGGCGTTGTGGGCCGCGGAGCTGACCGGCGGGGACGTGGACCCCACGGTCGGCGGCCCACTGGAGAGGCTCGGCTACGACCGGGACCTCGAGCTGGTGCTCGACGACGGCACCCCGGCGCGGGCGGTCATCCACGTGCTGCCGCGCTGGGGGAGCGTCGTCCTGCACGGATCGCGGGTGTGGCTGCCCGCTGGGGTCCGGCTGGACCTCGGAGCGACCGCGAAGGCGGCCGCCGCGGACCGAGCCGCGGCGCTGGTCCACGAGAGCACGGGCAGCGGGGTGCTGGTCAGCCTCGGCGGGGACATCGGCACCGCCGGTCCGGCTCCGGAGGGCGGCTGGCAGGTCCGGGTGCAGGATGCTCCAGACGACCCCCCGGCGCAGGTTGCGCTGCCCGCGGAGACCGGGATCGCCACCTCCAGCACCGTGTCCAGGACCTGGCGCCACGGTGGCAGGCGGCTGCACCACATCCTCGACCCACGCACGGGGCAGCCGGCGCCGACCTTCTGGCGCAGTGTCACGGTGGCCGCCTCGACCTGCCTGCAGGCCAACGCCGTCAGCACCGCGTGCATCGTCCGTGGAGCTTGCGCGGTGGACTGGGTGCAGCGGCTCGGCCTGCCGGCGAGGTTCCTGACGTACGACGGGCGGGTGCTCACCACCGACTCATGGCCCACCGGTGATCCGCTGGGGTCGACCCGATGAACCCCACCCTGACCAGCGCGATGTGGTTCCTGGGACGTGGGACCGGCATCGTCGCGCTGCTGATGTTCACCCTGACCGTCGTGCTCGGCGTGCTGACCCGCTCCGGGCGCAGCGTCCCGGGGATGACCCGCTTCGGCATCGCGGACCTGCACCGGACCGCCGCCCTGGCGGGAACCGGTCTGGTGGCGGTGCACGTGGCCACGCTGCTCGTCGACCCGTTCTCGCAGCTGCGGCTGGTCGACCTGGTGCTGCCGTTCCACGCCGGCTACCGCCCGCTGTGGGTCGGGCTCGGGGCCGTCGCCCTCGACACCCTTGTGGTGCTGGTGGGCAGCAGCCTGCTGCGGCACCGGATCGGGCCACGGCTGTTCCGGGCGCTGCACTGGATGGCGTACGCGATGTGGCCGCTGGCCTTCGTGCACGCGCTGGGCAGCGGCACCGATGCGGCCACCTGGTGGTTGCGCGGAGTCGCGGCAGTCTGTGCCCTCGCCGTGACCGGCGCCGTCTGGTGGCGGGTCTCGGAGCGGTTCCACATCCACGGACGTCCCACCCTCGACCGGAAGGCCGCTCGATGACGACGACCGCCACCGCCGGAGCCACCACGGTGTCGCCGCCCACCGGGCCGCGCCGGCTGCTGCTCGCCGAGGACACCTCCCTGGCTGCGCACCTGGAGCGGTACGGGCCGTTGCCCCCGCACCCCCACCTGGTGCGGCTGCTCGACCAGGCGGGACTCACCGGGCGCGGGGGCGCGGGCTTCCCCGCGGCCACCAAGCTGCGTGGCGCCGCCGCGCGGGGAGCCGGCGTGGTGATCGGCAACGGGGCCGAGGGGGAGCCCGCCAGCGCCAAGGACAGGGCGCTGCTCCAGCACGCGCCGCACCTGGTGCTGGACGGGCTGCTGCTCGCGGCCCGCACCGTGGGGGCCAGGTCGGCCTACGTGGCCACCCCGTCGCCGGAGACCGCCGAGGCGCTGCGTGAGCAGCTCGCGTTCCGGGGGCGGCTCGCGGTGAGAAGAGAGCGGCTGCGCACCGAGGTGGTGGTCGTCGAGGACCGGTTCATCGCCGGTGAGGAGTCCGCGCTGGTCAACGCGGTCGAGGGGCGTCGCGGCATCCCCCGGGACCGTGCGGTGCCGGTGTTCGAGCGCGGCGTGCACCGGCAGCCGACCCTGGTGCAGAACGTGGAGACGCTCGCGCACATGGCCCTGATCGCCCGGTTCGGGTCCGAGTGGTTCCGCTCGGTGGGCACACCGGAGCGTCCGGGGACCTTCCTGGCCACGGTCAGCGGCGACGTCGCCGCGCCCGGTGTGCACGAGGTGGAGCACGGAGCGCCGCTTCCGCTGCTCATCGACGCCGCCGGCGGGGCGACCGCCGGCGTGCAGGCGGTGCTGGTCGGCGGCTTCCACGGTGCATGGGTGCCCGGCCCCAGTGTGCCGTCGACGACGATGAGCCCGTCGAGCCTGGCCCCGCACGGCGCCTCGGTCGGCGCCGGAGTGGTGCTCGTTCTCGGGTACGACCGCTGCGGGCTGCGCGAGAGCGCGGGCATCGCGTCGTACCTCGCCTCTCAGTCGGCCGGCCAGTGCGGCCCGTGCGTGTTCGGACTGCCGCGCCTGGCCGAGGCGCTGTCCGCGCTGGGGCATCCCTTCGTCGGCCCCGGGGTTGTCGACGAAGTGGTCCGGATGACCGCGCTGGTCCGCGGCCGGGGCGCCTGCACCCACCCGGACGGCACCGCGCGGTTCGCGATCAGCACCCTGCGCGCGTTCCGCGACGACATCGCTGCGCACGGGAGAGGCGGCTGCCGTGCCACGCCTGCACATTGACTGGACCCGCTGCGATGGCCACGGCCTGTGCGCCGAGCTGCTGCCGGAGATGCTGGGCCGCGATGAGTGGGGTTACCCGGTGCCCCGCGCGGCCCTCGACCTCGACGCCCGGCTGCTCGAGCACGCCGAGCACGCGGTCGACGCATGTCCGCTTCTGGCACTGAAGATCATCGGTTGACCGGCGCGCCCGCGCTCACCGGGACGACCTCCTCGTGGGTCGGGGTCTCCCCGGCGCGTTGCGCGACCCACGGCACCACGACCACCGGGCTGGTGGCGTGCCGCAGGCAGTCCCGGCTGGTGGAGCCGAGCAGCCGGTCCAGCACGATCGGCCGGTGCTGGGTGTGCCCGACCACCAGGAAGGCTGCATCCTGGGCCGCGCGGAGCAGCACCTGGGCCGGGAACTCTCCGCGAACCACCACCTGGGAGACCGGAGGCGCCTTCTCCAGGCGTTCCAGGGCGCGGGTGAGCGCCCGCTCCTGCATGCGCCCGGCCCGCTCCTCGGCCTGGGCGGCGAGCTCCGCACCGTTCTCGAGCCGGAACGGGTTGTCGAAGTACCACGCGGTGACTGCCTCGACTGCGCTGTTCCGGCGCACCGCCTCGGTCATGGCGAACACCAGGGCGGCGACGCTGGCCTCGGAGTCGTCTACCCCCACCACGATCATGGAAGAACGGTCGCGCGTCATCCGGACACCTCCTCATCCTTCGCGCCCCCGCCGGCGCACTTCCGAGCGTTGCGGCGCCCGCCCGCGACGGCCAGGGCCACACGGGGTCGGCGCTTCGGGACCTTGGTCCTGCTCGCTCCCAATCGGTTGGCCCTAGGCGGTTCGTCGCCGCGCGGGCAGATTGGTGCCGGAGCCGAGCCAGGAGGCATCGTGAACACACAGCTCAGCCCGTCCGCCGAACCCGTGCAGCGGCCGTCCGTGCCGTCGATCGTGGTCGGTGTGGACGGTTCGGAGAAGAACATGCCGGCGATCCAGTGGGCGGTCCGGGAGGCTGCGGCCCGCCACGGGCGGCTGGTGCTGGCCAGCGCTTGTGCGACGTACGCCGGCACGACTGCCGGCTACGACGGTTGGTACCCCTACGAGCAGATCGTCGAGGAGACCAGGAGTGCCCTGGAACAGCTGCGGGAACGGCTGGGCCGCGAGGTGCCGGACGTCTCGGTGCGCGTGACCACCGGGGGGCCGCTCCCTGCTCTGCTGGCCGAGGCCGAGGCCGGTGCGGACCTGCTGGTGGTCGGCCAGCGTGGTGCCGGGGCGTGGTCCCGGATGGTCGTCGGCAGCACCTCGATCGCAGTGGCCGGGCGGGCGCCTGTGCCGGTCGTGGTGGTGCCGGACGCCTGGACCGGCGCGGAGATGACCGGCCCGGTGGTCATCGGGCTGGCCCTCGAGCCGGGTCGGGTCCCTGCGGAGAGCGCAGGGGTGGTGCGGTTCGCCTTCGAGCGGGCCGCCCGGTTGAACGTCCCGCTGCTGGCGCAGGTGGCGGTCGAGGTCCCGCACGTCAAGGCCTGGTCGGTGCAGCAGATCGAGTCCTGGCGGCACGCTCACGAGGAGGAGGCGCTCCGCTTCCTGGCCTCCTGGCATGACCGGTTCCCAGGCGTCGAGGTCTTCAGTCGTGCGCAGGTCGCCCAGCCGGCGTCCGCGCTTCTCGACGCCGTGGACACCGCTCAGATGCTCGTGGTCGGGCGACACACCGGCCGCCGCCACTTCGGTGGCTTTGCGCTCGGCTCCACGGCACGGGCGGTGCTGCACTACGCCCGCGTCCCGGTCGCCGTCGTGCCCGCCCCGACCGTCACCGAGGAGAGCGCGGTCGAGGCCGAGGTGCTGCGCGGCTGAGGCCCCCGTCAGAGATATCAGTCGAACGGCCGGGGCACCACGCTGACCGGGCACTCGGAGACCCGCAGCAGGGCGCGGGTCAGTGAGCCCGCGTGCTGCACGGCGGGGTGGGCCACGTCCCGGCGGCCGAGCACCATCAGATCGGCCCCCCTGGACGCCTCTAGAAGGGCGTCCGCCGGTCTGGCGTGCACCACGTCCACGGTGGTCTTGACGCCCGGGTGGCGCCGGTGTGCCTCGGCGTAGGCGGCCTCGATCTGCCCAGCCACCTCGTCGCGCCACTGCTCGGCGGCCATCGCGTCCAGCAGCGAGTCCTGGTACGTCGAGGGCAGGTCCCACGAGTGCAGCACGCTCAGCGGCGCCTGGTGCTGGTCGGCGGCGTCGAAGGCGTGCTCGAACAGCCCGTTGGCCCCTCTCCAGCTGCCGACCCCCACCACGACGCGGTTCACGAAGCCCTCGGGGGGCTGCCACAGCTCGGGCACCATCACCACCTCGACCGCAGAGCGGCCGGCGACTCCGCCGCTGACGGAACCGGTGAAGACCCGCTGCAGCCGGGTGAGGTCCCGCTGCTCCATGACGATCATGTGCGCGGTCCGGCTGAGCCGGACGAGCTGGTCGACCACGCCGCCGCGCGGTACCAGGGTCTCCACGCGCACCTTGTCCTCGGTCATCATCTTGAGCCGGGTCGCGGCGTGCACCACGAGGTGGTGCCCCACCGAGCCGGCAGTCTCGTAGGAGATCAACAGGTTGTGCGGGGCCACCGGCGCGTTCCCGTGGACCACGTGCGCGACGAGTAGCGGGCGCCCGGTGCGCACCGCCTCCGCAGACGCGAACAGGAGCGAGGAGTCCTCCTCCATCGAGTCGCCGATTGCGACCACGATCGGTGCGAGCTGGACCGTCACCGCCGTCACCTTCCTGTCTCGACCCCGCACCCCCGGCGGGGATCCGTCCTGGTTCCAGCCTCGTGAGCGGCCACGACGGCGCGAAGGGGCCAACGTCCCGACGTCCCGGGTCCTCCGGGCGAGCCCTGGCTGTGGCGTGCTCGCCCGTCCCGGGGCTTTCGACCCGATCTGCCGTTACCGACGGCCCTGCTCGCGCGGGCGTCGACGACGCACAGTGGCAGTGGGCCGAGAACCGGCCCGCGGCAGGAGCCGACGAGACGACCTGGAGCAGCCAGCATGATCGCATCGCCCACCCCCGACCGCCCGCGCATCCTCGTCGGGTACGCCCACACACCGGCCGGCCATGCCGCGCTGCGCTGGGCGGTCCAAGAGGCCCAGCGCACCGGAGCCGAGGTAGAGGTGGTGCACGTGTTCGACCTGAGCCGTCGTGCGGACGCGGTGCTGTGCCGCGACCGCGAGGAGCTGCGCGGAGAGGCCCGGCGCCGCGCCGAGCAACGCGTCCGCGAAGTGCTCGCCGGGATGGGTCTGGTGCCCCGCGTCCGCTTCACGTCGTTGGTGGGCGACGTGGAGGAAACCCTTGCCGCGACGGGCCGGCGAGCCGGCCGCCTGGTTCTGGGGGAGCCGGGCAGCCGCTCCGACAGGTCCCTTCCCGCAAGGCTCAGCTCGCGCTGCACAGCTCCGGTGACCGTGGTGTCGGAGGCGGGCGCCGCGCACGAGCTGGTCGGTGGCCTCGCGCCCTGACCGTGGAGGCTGTCGCCGGCTGGGTTCAGCTCTTGAAGGAGGCCCGCTCGTGGGTGACGGCCTCGATGTCGGTCGCAGCCGCGTCGACCAGCTGGTGACCGAGCGCCGAGAGCGCACGGGCCGCGGCGAGCTCGTCGCCGATCTCCGGCACGTCCGTGTCCGTCGGATTCAGCCGGGCGGTGCCGGATGCCGTGAACTCCGTGCGGTCGTTGGTGCGCAGCCGCGCCTCCGCGTGCGTGCTCCCGTCCCGTTCGCCGATGAAGATCTCCACCGACCAGGTCTTCGTCATCATGGCTGTGTCCCGTCCTCGTCGTCTGTCTCCACCGGCCCGCCGATCTGGACGGCCCCCGGGGCCCACGCTTGCGTGAACCGTGTGCCTGGGGGCCGTCGTCTCCATGACACCGTGGTCCGCCGCCGGCGATCAGGGCCGAAGGTCACGAGCTGCGATGCCGTGTGGCCGCCCGGTACGCCTCGTCGACGGCCCACACGAGCAACGGGAACGGGGTGATGAACAGCAGCGTCTGCCACGGCAGCGGAGCGGTGCCGAGCAGGTCGTTCGCCGCGGGCAGGTAGACCAGCAGGGCGGTGAAGGCGATCTCGAACACGATGCCGCCGAGCAGCAGCGGGTTGGTGGCAACGCCGACGGACAGCAGCGACACCCGGTCGGTGCGGGCCGCGAACGCGGTGCCCACCTGGCAGGCGACGATGGCAGCGAAGGTCGCCGTGGTGGCCTCCAGGTACACCGGGTGCAGCGCGGCGCCGGGACCGGTGACGGCGCCAGGGGTCCAGCCGCCGCGCAGCAGGGTGAAGAAGTACGCCGCCATGGTCAGCGCCGCGGAGGCGGCGCCGAGCAGCGCCCACGACCGCAGCAGCATCCGACCGGTGACCAGCCGCTCGTGCGGGGAGCGGGGCGGTTGCCGCATGATGCCGGGCTCCGCGGGCTCCCGGCCCAGGGCGAGGGCGGGCACCGTCTCCGTCCCGAGGTCGATGGCGAGGATCTGGACCACGGTCAGCGGCAGCGGCACGTGGCCGCCGGAGAGCGCGAACACCAGGAAGGGGACGACCTCCGGGATCGCATGGGCAAAGATGTAGAGGATGAACTTGCGGACGTTGTCGAAGATCCGCCTGCCCTCCTCCACCGCGGTCACGATCGTGGAGAAGTTGTCGTCGGTGAGCACCATGGTCGCGGCCTCCCGGGCCACGTCGGTGCCGGAGAGACCCATCGCCACTCCGATGTCGGCCTTTCGGAGCGCCGGGGCGTCGTTGACCCCGTCGCCGGTCATCGCCACCACCTCGCCCTGCGCCTGCAGGTTCGAGGCGACCCGCAGCTTGTTCTCCGGGCTGCTGCGCGAGCAGATCACCTCCGCCGGGGCACGGAGCAGGGCTTCGAGGTGGGTCTCGGACATCTCCTCCAGGTCCCGTCCGGTCACCACCCGGACACCGCGGTCCCCGATGCCCACCTCGCGCGCGATCTCGGCCGCCGTGCGGAGGTTGTCGCCGGTGATGACCACGACCCGCAGCCCCGCGTCGTGGCAGGTGCGCACCGCGTCGGCCACTTCGGGACGGGGTGGGTCGAGCAGGCCGACCACGCCCAGGTAGCAGAGGTCGTGCTCGGCGTCCTCGCGGCGCTCCGGCCAGCGTGGCCCGTCGAGCTCCCGCCGGGCCACGGCCAGCACCCGCAGACCCCGCCGGGCCAGCCGTTGCACCGTCTCCTCGACACCTGTCCGAGCCTGGGGGTCCCAGGGCCGCTCACCGTCCGCGACCAGGTGGCGCGTCGAGCGCTCCAGGACCGACTCCGGTGCGCCCTTGACGTGCAGCACCAGGCCGGACCTTCCGGCCTCGGGCAACCGATGCCGGTCCACCGTCGACGACATGCGCACCGCGGCCCGGAACGGGTACACGTGCACCCGTCGTACCGGAGGCGCACCCGTCGACAGCCGGTGGACTGCCTCCACCAGGGCCACCTCGGTGGGGTCCGTGGAGGTCGCGCTGCCGTCCCCGGTGGTGACCGCACACGCTGCCAGCGCCTGCGTGAACGCCCGCACGGCGCTGTCGCCGGACGAGCGGGGGTCCAGCTCCACCTCCCTGCCGGCAACCACCACGGCCGCCGGAGACATCTTGTTCTGGGTGAGGGTCCCGGTCTTGTCGGTGCACACCACCGTGGTCGAGCCGAGCGTCTGCACCGCTGACAGCCGCTTGACCACCGCACCGCGCGCCGCCAGGTGGCGAACACCCATCGCGAGCGCCAGGGTGATGGTCGGCAGCAGCCCCTCGGGCACGTTGGCCACCAGCAGGCCGATCGCGAACAGGAACGCGGAGGTGAAGTCCAGCCCCGCGGCCACGCCGAGCGGCAGGAACGCCAGCCCGACGAGGGTCGCCACGCCGGCGATCAGCCAGGCGACGCGCTTGACCTGCCGCTCCAGCGGGCTCTGCTGGACGGCGCCGGTCTGGGACAGCGCGGCGATCCGGCCCAGCTCGGAGCGGTCGCCGGTGGCGTAGACGACCGCCCGGCAGGTCCCTGCGGTGCAGCTGGTGCCGCTGAACAGCAAGTCCGCGGCCTCCAGGTGCGGCACCGCCTTGGCCACCGGCTCGCTGGTTCGGGAAACCGTGGCCGACTCGCCGGTGAGCGTGGACAGGTCCACCTCGACCTCGCCGCTGAGGATCCGCGCGTCGGCGCTGATCCGCTGCCCCTCGCTGACGACCAGGATGTCGCCCGGCACCAGCCGGGAAGCCTCGACGGTGGTAGCCACGCCGCCCCGCACTACGGTGCTGTGCAGCGGCAGGTAGCTGCGCAGCGCCTCCACGGACCGCTCCGCCTGGCGCTCCTGGAGGATCGCGAAGGCTGCGTTGAGCATCACCACGGCCAGGATGGTCCAGCCGAGCACGATGCTGCGCGAGATGAACGCGAGCGCGGCCGCGAGCTCCAGGAGCAGGGCGAGCGGGTGGGTGAACTGGGCGCTGACCACCCGCCACCACGAAGGCCCCGCACGCCGGGTCAGCAGGTTCGGCCCCCACTGCAGGAGTCGGCTCGCCGCCTCCTGCTCCGACAGCCCGCTCGGGCGGGTGCGCAGCTGCCTGATGACGAGCTCGCTCGGTCCCACCGGGTCGAGTGGGAGGATCGGCGCACCGTCGGGGTGCACCGATCCCCACTCCCGGTGCTCGCGCTGGACCATCGACGGCTCAGGCCGGCGGGGGTCCGGTGGCGGCGGGTGCCCGCGGCCGGCTCAAGGCGGCAACGAGCGTGACCACGGCGATCGCCAGCAGCACGAATCCGACGATCAGGAAGCTGGCGAACAGCCAGGTTGCGATCGGCACCGTCGCCCCTGCCCGGACGTCCGCCGCCACGCCGCGGCTCCCGTCTGCGTTCATCACCACCAGGGTCCAGTCGCCGTTCCGCACCGGCCAGGTGACGGTCTGCAGCCCGGAGCCGGCGCTGGAGGCGACCCAGATCCCGGCTCGGGAGGGCGGTCGGCCGGGCAGCCCACCCTGGTGGAACTGGTAGCTCGGGTGCGGACCCGTGGTGAGCACCGTGGAGCGGGCCACCCCGGCGAGGTAGCCGGCGGCGGCGCCGGTCCTGGCGATCCCCGCGAACACGGGCCCGCCGCCCGCGGGATCGACCGTCACCTTCGCGGTTCCCAGCACGCTCCTGGGCAGCGTCGAGGCCGGCTGCGCCTGGACCTGCACGTTGGGCGAGACCAGGGCGGACCCTGGCGAGGACAGGCTGGACTGCGGGGCCATCAGGAACCCCTGGCTGTCCCGGAAGAACCGGTCGGCGATCCCCAACGTGGCCCCGGCGGCGATCAGGCCGAGGGAGACCAGCAGCACCACGGCTCCGATCACCACGGCGGTCACCCGCCCCGCGCCCCATTCGTTCCTCGGCGCCTGGTAGGTGGCGGTCGGCGGCGTCGCTGGCGGAGCAGAGGGGCCGGTGGAGCCGGCTGGGTCGGACGCCGGGGCGTCGAACTGGTCCGCGCCCTCGAACGGGTCGCTGCCGCCCGCCGGCATGGCGATCCGAGTGGCCCCCGGGTCGGTGCCGCCCAGGTCCAGCCGGAACGGCGGGTACTCGTCGGTCATCAGCGCGGCGTAGGCGGCCACCCGCAGGACCCAGCGGTTCATGCCGAGCACCAGGTCGAAGATCGACTGGGGATAGCGGCCGGTGAACAGCAGCACCACGGCCGCGACCAAGACCAGCAGCCCGATCAGTCCGCCGCCCGGGGTGTTCCACCGGCTGTCTTGGGTGTAGGTGAGGTACCAGCCACCGAGGAAGACGCCGAGCACCAGGTAGTGCGGGATCGCCAGCAGCCACCACTTGACCAGGACCAGGCCGCGCGAGAGCCGCTCCGGGTAGGCGACCTCGAGGTGCGCCGGGTAGTCCGGCCGCTCGGCGAGCGTGAAGGGCGGGTACTGGTCGGTGCCGAGGCTTCCGTAGGCGTAGTAGGAGACCCGCCAGCTCCAGCGCAGCACCCCGACGTTGAACTCGAAGATGCTGCGGGGGTAGTGCCCCGTGACCAGGATGGCGACGAACGCGAAGACGCTCAGCACCACGAACGACATCCACAGGAAGGCGAGAACGAAGTAGTGCGGGATCACCAGGACCCACTTGACCAGCCACAGCCAGCGGCTCAGGCCGGGCTGCAGGTCGGCGTCCACCCGGACCGGGTAGCCGTTCATGGTGCTCATCGCTGGGCCTCCTCGTGCGCGCGGGTGGGGCTCGGGCCCGGCCCCACCCGCCACGGTGCTCATCCGCCGGCGCGCTGCACCGGGATCTTGGTGGTCTGCTCGGCGACGTCGCCGACCGGCACCCGGACCTCGAGCACCCCCGCGTCGTACGTCGCGGTCACGTCGCCCTTCTTGGCGCCTCCGGGCAGCCGGACGCTGCGCGTGAACGACCCGTAGCGGAACTCGCTGTGGTTCTTGTCCCGCTCTTCCTCGCGGCGCTCACCACGGATGGTCAGCAGGTCGCCCTCGAGGCTGACCTCGACGTCCTTGTCCGGGTCGATGCCGGGCAT
>DASSKA010000070.1:0-2482 GCA_035690905.1 Nocardioidaceae bacterium
TGCCCCTGTTGCCGAAGCCGGACTTGTCGGGGACGGTCGTCCCCGACAGCACACCGGTGTAGCGCAGCACCCTCGTGGACGCTGCGGAGGCCGGGATCGCGGTGAACAGCAGGCCAGCCGAGGTGAGCACTGCGAGCGCGACCAGGCGACGAGGAAGTCGTGCCATGGGGCCAGTCTCTCGGTGGCGGTCGGGTCGGGTCAACGGATTGATGATTCACCGCTGGTGGTCACGGCACGGTCACAGGCCAAACGCCAGGTGAAGCCCAAAAGGACCACCGCGGCGTCGCGTTTCCCGGCCAGGTAGGGGTCGGGGCTGTGGGCGGCGGTGATCGCCTCCGCGACCTGGAGCGCATCTGCGTCGGTCAGCCCGGGGAGCAGGGATCCCGCCCGACGTGTTTCCGCAGGTCAGAGGCCGTTTATGGCTCCCCCGGTTGGCTCCCCCGGTTGGCTCCCCCGGTTGGACTCGAACCAACAACCCTTCGGTTAACAGCCGAATGCTCTGCCAATTGAGCTACAGGGGATCGAGCGGGCACCACGGCCCACAGCCCGGATAGGTTAGCAAGACACCCGGCCGGAACCTAAATCGACTGGCCCAGCTCCTCCGCGGCCGCCCGCAGCCCCTGCTCGGCCAGCTCGGCGACCCGCGGGTCGGCCGGATCCACCCCGGCATCGAACTCGTAGGCCCAGCTGATCTCCCCCGCCCCGCCGGGCGGGCGGCGGGCTATCACGAACAGCCCCTTCCGGCCATCGACGACCACGCGGCGCTGCATGACCACGCTGGCGGTGACCCGCTCCCGCACGAACGACAGCAGCGCCCCGGGCTGGTCCAGGAAGAACGTGTGCCGAGGACGCACCTCGCCGTAGCGACCCACCTCGGCGACCACCAACCGCTGGTCGTCGCGCTGCCAGTCGGCCCGCTCGACCTGCTCCCAGGGGATCCGGCGCGGTTCCCCGGGCGCCGGCGCCACGAGGTACAGCGCCACCCGGGTGCCGAGCAGCCAGGTGCCGTCCTGGGTGGTCGCGGAGGCCAGCACCTTTTCCCGCGGGCCCATCCGGGCTCGCTCCACCACCGGCGCCGGGATGCCAGAGAGGCGTCGGAACGGGTTCATCGCCACGAAAGCTAGTCCCCGCCGATCGCGCGCTCGCGCAGCGTCCGCCTGCGCTGCTCGAGCGCGACCAGCTCGCCGAACATCTTGTTGTAGTCGGCCTGCTGGTCCACCGGGTTGGTGCGCTGCAACCGGGACTTGAGATCGGCGATCCGGCGCATCACGGTCAGCTCCTGGAGCCGAAAGACGTGCGCGGCCACGTAGCCGCCGTCGGGCTCCTTGGCCGACAGCACCGGCTCCACCGCGAGCGCGGACAGCGCCTGCGCCACCGGCCCGTCCTCCATAGCGGCACGCAGCTTCGCCACCCACGACTCATCCGCGGGCGCCGCGGCCGGACCGCCCTGCGCGGCCACCGTCTCCCAGACCGCGCGATACGTCGGATGGGTGAAGTCGTTGCTGCCCAGGTCCTTCGCGGCGCCGTCGACCAGCAGCGGATGCTGCACGACGAGCTTCAGGGTCTCCCGCTCCAGCGCGAAACGGGGGTCGCGCAGGTCCGGCAGGTCCTGCGGCGGTGCGGACGACGGGGAGTACGACGGGGCGGCGGCCGCCGGGGCCCGGCCGGGTCGCCCCGGGGCAGTCGGGCGGCCGGCCGCGCGTCGTACCTCTGCCCGGGCCTGCTCCACGTCCACCCCGACCATCCCGGCGAGCTCACGCGCGAACGCGTCCACCTTGGACTTGTCCCGGACGCTGGAGACCAGCTTGGCAGCCTCCCGGACCGCGTCGACGCGGCCGTCGGCACGGTCCAGGTCGTAGCGGCTGACTACGTTGGAGAGCACGAACCGGTACAGCGGGATGCGCCGGGCCACCAGCTCGCGGACAGCGGCGTCGCCCTTCTGCAGCCGCAGGTCGCACGGGTCCAGCCCGTCCGGCTCCACCGCGACGTAGGTCTGGCCGACGAACTGCTGGTCGCCGCCGAACGCCCGCAGCGCAGCCCGCTGGCCGGCCTCGTCACCGTCGAAGGTGAAGATCACCTCGCCACGGAACTCCTCGTGGTCGTGCAGCAGCCGGCGCAGCACTCGGGTGTGGTCCTCACCGAACGACGTGCCGCAGGTCGCGACCGCGGTCGCGACTCCGGCCAGGTGGCAGGCCATCACGTCGGTGTACCCCTCGACGACCACCGCCTGCGAGGTGCGCGCGATCTCGCGCCGGGCCAAGTCGATGCCGTAGAGCACGTGGCTCTTCTTGTACAGCGGGGTCTCGGGGGTGTTGAGGTACTTCGCCTCGATCCGGTCGTCGTCGAACAACCGCCGCGCGCCGAAGCCGACCACCTCACCGGAGGTGTCCCGGATCGGCCACACCAGCCGGCCGCGGAACCGGTCGTAGTGGCCGCGCCGGCTCTCCCCCACCAGCCCGCCGGTGACCAGCACCTCGTCGGC
>DASSKA010000071.1:0-11922 GCA_035690905.1 Nocardioidaceae bacterium
CTGCGCCTCCAACGCCGCCGCCGCGGCCAACGCCTCGGTCAGCTCGTGGTCCTCCAGGCACGACGCCGGCACCGACCCCGCCGCCCGGGTCCGCTCACCCGCGGCAGCCAGCAGCCCCGACACCGCCCGCTTCGGGTCGAAGCCCGGGAACTCGCTGATGGGGATCGCCATGACCCGATCACATCGGAGACCACCGACAAGTTCGGGCGCACCGAGAGCCAGTATCTCACATTTCGAGACACTATTCGAAACTTTACTCTGGCAGTCGGCAGCCAGCCGTTGAGATTGGCCGATGAAGCACTGCGCTGGCCCGGCTCACCTACGGCTGATACTCCGGGCCGTGCACCCGCTCGGTCGGCGTCTCGGACTGGTGCTCGTGCAAGCGCTCGGCGTGAGCCAGTGACCTCCACCGGCCAGGTGGTCACCCGGGGCAGTCGCGGTCGGGCTCACCAGCGGTCGGCTAGGAGCCGCACTTCTCGTCCACCATCGGGCCTGGACCTCATCCCGTCCGGGCCTTCCCAACGTGCCAGCCCCAATTGCGGCCGTCATCGCGGCGGCGGTGGACCGGCACAGAGTGGAACGGTGTGCATGCGACACGCCGGGCCGGCGTGCGAATCGTTCCACTTTGTGGTTCGCGCCGCGGCGGATGCAGGAGAGTCCGGGCGCACTGCGCGCTCGACCAGCGCAGCCGGCGAGGGGGTCAGCCCGTGTAGTAGTCCGGGCCGTGCACCCGCTCGTTCGGCGTCTCGTACTGCTGCTTGATCAGCTTCTTCACGCTGTGCGCGCCGATCGCGTAGCGGCCCTCGCGCGGCCGCCAGACCTCGTACTCCCGCAGCGCGGCCCGCTTGGCCGCCACAGCACGGTCGTCGAGCGGCACCGCCGCGCCGACATCACCGTCGACGTACGGGATCGGCAGGTGGAAGACGCAGTCCTTGACGACCCCGGACTCGTGGGCCTTGCGCAGCGCCTCGCCGGCGTTGGCGTGATCGCGATGCGGATCGAGGTAGGACAGTGTCCGGTGAGACGCCCTTGGGAAGCGCCGCGCCAGGTCGCTCACGACCCGATGTACGGCGTCGACCTCGACGCCGCCGTCGGGAAGGTCGAGCCTGATGATGTCGCTGGCCGGCACGCCCAACGCTCCAGCGGCAGCGGTGAGCTCCCGCGCCCGAGCCTCCATGAACCCGTCCAGGTCCAGGGGCTTCTTGAGCCTGTCGTTGACGAGCTTGAACGCCCCCGACCCGCCCCCCTTGGTCAGCACCACCAAGATGTTCCGGCGAGCCCGGTGCATGTGGATGCTGCCACCCATGAAGATCGTCTCGTCGTCGGGATGCGGGATGTACCAGACCACCGGCGGACGCACCCGGGCCAGCACCACCCGGCCCAGCCGGCGGGCCTTGCCCAGCCCGAGCCGTCGGGCTGCATCCCGGAGCGGCG
The DNA here is from genome assembly GCA_035690905.1 of Nocardioidaceae bacterium. Taxonomy (GTDB): domain Bacteria; phylum Actinomycetota; class Actinomycetes; order Propionibacteriales; family Nocardioidaceae; genus DASSKA01. The sequence goes on from DASSKA010000071.1 coordinate 1,435, forward strand.
ACGAACCGGTCGCGGCAGGTTCCTGCGGCGCTGCCTGGTGCGCGGGCGGCTGCTGAAGACTCTTCTGCTGCGAGTCGGCTGGCTGGCCTTCAGGCTTGGGCTTCAGGTCGAGCTGCAGCCGGTAGGTGAGGGTGAAGTCCCCGGTCCACTCGAACTTCCACGGGTAGCGGCCCGCCCCGAAGTCGAACCGGTCCGCCTCCCGGCTCTCGAACAGGTGCGCCAGCGCCTCGTGGTGGAGCACCCTCCCGATCCGATGCTTCTCGTAGTCCGGGTGGTAGGCGACGTTCCACGAGAGCATCGTCCGGCGGTAGTCGAAGCAGGTGATGTACCCGATCAGCTCGCCCTCGCGGGACTCGTAGCCGAAGGTGACCGCGTCGTCGGTGCCGGTGAACAACGCCCGGATGTGCGCCAGCCGAGCCGGGTCCTCGAACAGCGAGTAACGCTCCGTGCGGTTCTTCTGCTGGATCAGGAACTCCTTCTCCCGTCGATGCAGATCGACGATGCGGGAGAGGATGTCGCCCTCGTTGCTGCGCCAGACCCGGAAGGTCGGCTCCACCTCACGGTGGAACTTGTTGCGGTAGTTGCGCAGCTGGGAGGAGACGTTCTCGGCCGAGAACGCCGCGAGGTCGTCGTAGCGGGTCAGGTCGACGTACGGGCACTCGACGTGCAGCGTGAACGCCGGGTTCTGCGACGACTTGAGCAGGTGGTGCGCCCATCGCGACGTCGCGGGGATGTTACCCAGGTTGACGCGGTTCCAGCCCTCGGCGGACTCGAGGTGCCGCTGGAGCAGCTTGCAGATCGCCCCGGCCGACGCGTCCGGGTCGAGAATGGGGGCCAGGTAGTCGCCCTGCCCCGCGAACCGCAGCACTCGGGTCGTGCGCCCGTTCGCACTTCGGGTCCGGACGGCGAGCGGCGCGATGCCCACCAGCGTGCCGTTGTTGGCGATGCGAGCCACGTGCAGCTCGAGCTCGTCCTGGTCGGCGTGCGCCTGCCACCATGCCGACACGAACCGATGGGTCGCGTAGTACGGCGCCTGGGGGTCGCGTTCCTCCAGGTCCTCCCACTCGTCGCGGAGATCGGCGAGCCCGGCCGAGGTCGAGATCACTTCAAGCTGCACAGGTCTCCCGCAATTCGGCTACACCGTCGGAAATTCCGCGTTACGCGGGCGAGCGATTCGAGCGTACCGGATCCTCGACCGGCACCTCCGACGGCGCGGACCGGCCAGGGGCACAATGATGCCCGTGACCACCGAGCCCCGACCCGTCCCCGCGGGGACCCGGCTGCTGCACATCGGTCCACCGAAGACCGGCACCACCGTGCTGCAGGCCGCGATGCAGAGCAAGCGGGACGTCATGCGCGAGCACGGCGTGGTCCTGGTCGGCAACGACCAGAGCGGCCGCCAAGCGGTGCTGGCGGCGCTGCTGGACGCGGGCTTCGACGAGAGCTCGGACGCGACGCTGTTCCGCCGGTGGCGCCGGCTGCTCGACGAGATGGAGGCGGCCGGCGACGAGCGGGCGTGCCTCAGCAACGAGAGCCTGGCGCAGCTCGAGTCCGAGGGCGTACGTCGGATGGTCGATGCGTTGGGCGGCGACCGGGCGCACGTGGTGGCCGTCGCGAGGCGGCTGGACCGGCTGCTGCCGTCGCACTGGCAGGAGTGGGTGCGGATCGGCAGCACGTCGCTCAGCTTCGAGCAGTGGCTGGAGATCGTGCTCGGGGACCATCGGGACAGCCGGCACTGGCAGGAGTTCTGGCTGCCGAACGACCTGGAGCGGCTGCTCGAGCGGTGGGTCGGCGCCACCAGCCCCGACCGGTTCACCCTGATCGTCGCCGACGAGGGTGACGAGCTGTTGCTCTCCCGGGCGTTCGAGACGCTGCTCGACCTGCCCGACGGGCTGCTGCAGCCCGAGGACACCCACCGGAAGAACGTCTCGGCGAGCCTGGCCCGGGTGGAGGTGGTCCGCCGGGTCAACCAGCTCCTCGAGGACCGGGACTGGCCCCCGGGGGTGAAGGCGGCGCTCCGGTCCCGGGTGGCCAAGCGGATCCGTTCCGCGCCGCCCTGGCCGGGCGAGGTCCCGGTCCCGCCGCTGCCGCCCTGGGCTGCGACGCGGGTCAGCGAGCTGAACATGCAGCGAGAGCAATTGGTGCGATCGAGCGGGGTGCGGGTGATCGGCGACCCGAGCAACCTCGGCGGACCGGCACCGGAGGCCACCGCGCTGGACGGTCATCCGGACCTGGTGAGCACCGAGCTGGCTGCGGTGTCGGTGGTCACCGCGATCGGCGGTGCGGTCGAGCTGCTCGACCAGCAGCGCAGCATCGGGCCGCGCGGCCAGGCCAGACCGCCTGCGGGACCCAGCGACGAACAGGTCCTCGAGCGGATCACCGCCCGCACCCTGATGCTCGAGCTGCGCCGGCGCGCGACCCGGAGGCTGCTCCGCCGCCACAGGTGAATTGCTGTAGCAGGTTGCTACACTAGGGTGCAGGAACCGATGTCACGGGAAGGTGGCAGCCGTGCGCTCCGCGTCCACGACGCCGACACGCTTCGACTCCGCGCTGTTCGCGTCCGCGAAGGCCGCCGGCGCACGGGCGCATCGCAGCGCCGCCCAGCAGCTCGCGCACTGGGCGCGCCTTGGGCAGGAGCTCGAAGCCGCCGCCGGGCTGTCGCAACGCGACATCGAGCGCGTCCTCGCCGGCCAGCTCTCCTACGACCAGATCGGTGACCGCGAGCAAGCCGCGGTGCGCACCGCTTGGCGCGAGCAGGTCGAGGAGGACATCGTCGCCCTCGACCTGCGGGCCCGGTTCGAGGCCGAAGGCCGCACCCGGTGGTCCGAGGCAGACAGCGACGGCCGCGTTACGGTGCATCACGCGCCCGACGACGCGTGAGTACGCCGGTACTGCACCTGCTCGCTGGCTCCAACGGCGCTGGGAAGTCGACCTTCGCTGACGCGCTCCTGATTCCGCGAACCCATCTTCCGTTCGTCAGCGCAGACCTGATCGCAGCGCGTCTGTGGCCTGAGGACCGCGCCGAGCAGGCGCGTCGTGCACCGGAGGTGTCCCAGCTGGCCGCCGAAGAGCGAGAGCGGCTGATGGCGAGCAGTGTCTCGTTCATCGCCGAGACCGTGTTCAGCCACCCAAGCAAGCTGGATCTGCTCCGACGGGCCCGTGGGCTGGGGTACACCGTGTGGTTGCACGTCATCATGGTTCCCGAGGGGCTCGCGGTCGAGCGTGTCGCCGACCGCGTCGCCGCGGGCGGGCACACCGACCCCGAGGACAAGGTTCGCGGACGATACGCCCGCCTCTGGCAGCTGGTGGGCCAAGCGCGAGACCTGGCGGATCGCGCGGATTTCTACGACAACTCCAGCCTGGACGCGCCGTTCAGGCGAATCGCTGTCTACGAGTACGGCCACGTGGTGGGGCGACCGGACTGGCCGACCTGGGCTCCAGATGCATTGCTGTGACTGCGTGGAGACGCTTGCACTGGTCCAATCGTAATGAGGCTAATCCTGCTTAGACCAACGGCCATTGGCCGCCATCAGCTACGCGCCTGGCGCGTGCACGTAGGAGTCCGCGCCGCCCGGGTTGTAGAACCGGAAGTCGCGACAGTCCAGCTCCGGCGGAACCGTCGCCGGGTCGGCCCGCGCTCCGCCGTACTGCTCGCAGAACCACGGCACCGAGGCCTGGCCGATGCCATGCCCGGCCGGCGTCCCTCCCGGCCCGTCACCGTCGGGCGCGCCGGTTCCGTACGCATCCAAGGGGGCGTTGACGACCCGGTGCACCCAGTGCCCGGGCACCCGGGGGACCAGCCGGGGCCAGAGTGCCGGCTGGATCTCGAACCGGGCGTCCTCGACGAGGCCCCGGTGGACGGCGACGAGCAGCCCCTGCCCCGTCCGCGCGTGGTCGGGATGCCCCGGCCCCTGGGTGCCGTTGCCGCAGGCCGAGCAGTGGTCGCGCTCGTGGTAGCTGGGGGCTCGGAACGACGCGTGCGGGTAGCGCGCCGCCAGGTCGGCGACCACGCCGCGGACATACCCGGCCCGTAGGGTGCTCGCCGGGGTGCAGGTGGCCGAGTGGGCCGCGATCTCCGGGCTGGAGCAGGAGTCCTGCTTCCGGTCGGCGCGTATGACGTAGTCGGCCCCGGCGGCCCTTGCCGCCGCGACGAACTCGGCGTCGCGCTGCGCCGTACACCTGGCGCGGGCCCGCGGCGACAGCCCGCCGTGCCGGCGCTGGTAGGTGACCGGTCGCCGCGGCTCGCCGTACCGCTCGTAGCAGACCCCGGACTCGGACCCGTCGGTGAGCAGCACCAGGAGGACCCGGCGCCCGGCCTGCACCTGCGCCTTCACGTCGGCGCCCATCACCAGCACGTCGTCGTCCTGGTGCGGGACCAGGAAGATGACCGGTCCGCGGGCGGCCGGCGTGCATCCGGACCCGGCGAGCGCGGCCGCCAAGACCAGCAGGACCCCGCTCAGGAGTCCCACCGTCCGGGTGCCGCGGCCGTGGTCCATCGCTACCGCCAGCGTCCCTCCGCACGCAAGAATGCCCCGCAAAGCGCCCCAGAGCCCCCAAGAGGGACAATGTTCGCGTGAGTGCCACATCCGCCGAGCCGTTGCGGCTGCCCGAGAGTGCCCGACTGCTGCACATCGGCCCGCCGAAGACGGGCAGCACGGCGCTGCAGGCGGCCATGCACAGCAGGCGTGAGGAGATGCGCCGGCACGGCGTCGTGCACGTGGCCGGCGACCAGCGCGGCAAGGAGGCGGTGTACGCCGCCCTGATGGACCCCGACTTCGCCGAGCACTCCGAGCCGCGGGTGCTGCGCCGCTGGCAACGGCTGCTGGATGAGATGGGCGCCGCCGGCGAGCAGCGGGTTTGCCTCAGCAACGAGAGCCTGGGCCGGATCGACGAGGCAGGCGTACGACGGATGGTCGGCGCGCTGGGCGGGGACCGGGCGCACGTGGTGGCCGTCGCGCGGCGGCTGGACCGGCTGCTCCCCTCGCAGTGGCAGGAGTGGGTCCGGGTGGGCACCACCTCGCTGTCCTACGAGCAGTGGCTCGAGGTCGTGCTCGGCGACAACCCCGCCGACCGGCACTGGCGGGACTTCTGGCTGCCGCACGACCTGGAGCGGCTGGTCGACCGCTGGGTGGACGCCACCGCCCCGGACCGGTTCACGCTGATCATCGCCGACGAGACCGAGCCGCGGCTGCTGTCGCGGTCCTTCGAGCAGCTGCTCGGGCTGCCCGACGGCCTGTTGCGGGCCGAGGAGACCCACCGGGCCAACAAGTCGGCCAGCCTGGTCCGGGTGGAGGTGGTGCGCCGGCTCAACCTGGCGCTCGACGAGCTGCCCTGGCCGGCGGACGTCAAGGCGGCGCTGCGCTCGAGGGTCGCCAAGCGGATCCGCTCGGCCGCGCCGTGGCCCGGGGAGTCGCCGATCCCGCCGCTGCCCTCCTGGGCGGCCGCGCACGTGACCGAGCTGAACCTGCAGCGGGAGAAGTGGGCGCGGTCGCTCGGGGTCCGGGTGATCGGCGACCCGGCCAACCTGGGCACCCCGGTCCCGGATGCGGCCACCGAGCCGTCCATGGACCTGGTGAGCACCGAGCTGGCGGTGCAGTCCGTGCTGTCCGCCATCGGCGGTGCCGTGGAGCTGCTGCAGCATCAGCAGGATCACCACCAGCGGGTGCTCAACCGGCTTCGCCGCAGGGCTCGCGAGCAGGACTCCGCCCCGCGCGGTCCGGAGCTGCAGCAGGTCGCCGCGCGTGACCTGGCCGCCGAGCTGCGCCGCCGTGCGGCGCAAAGGCTCCGCAACCGGAAGTGAGCGGCACCTGATCCCACGCCAGAGACGAAGAACCCCGCCCAGCGGGGAGCGGGGTTCTCCGTTTGCCGGGTGCCGGCAGGCTCGAGTCACGAGACCTGGTCGGCGTCCTTGATGTAGGTGTCGTCGGAGGTGACGACGACCGGCTCGTCGAACGTGTTGTCCTGGATCATCTGCTGCAGGTCGTAGGCCTTCGTCGCCGTGTAGTCGCCGACGTGGTCGTTGCTGCTGTTCGCGAACGAGTTGCCGGTGACGGTCGACAGGTCCGTGCCCGGTCCGGCCAGCCCGATCGCCTCGTCGTTGTCGACGAAGGTGTTGTTGGTGATCACCTGGCCGTCCGCGTCGTTGCCGCTGGCCGCGGTGTCGTTGCGGAACGTGTTGCCGTCGATCGTGAACTGGGCCGTCGGGTTCGTCAGCACGCCCGTGGTCAGGTTCCGGAACACGTTCCCGGTGAGGGTGACAACCTCGTCACCGCCGCCGGCCGCGTTGATGACGCCCCGGCTGCCCGTGGCCCCGCTGGCGTCGATCACGTCGTTCTTGATGGTCAGGTTATTGACCGTGTCGACGTAGATGCCCGCCACCGCGGCCTGGAAGGTCCCCGGCGTGATCGACAGGTTGGAGATGGTCACGTCGTCAGCGTTCTGGACGACGATCGCGCCGTTCACGACGGCGTCACTGTCACCGGTGATGGTGAGCGGCTTGTCGACGGTGAAGCCGGCCGCGTTCGTGCCGAACACGTCGATGGTGTCGCCGGCGCTCGCCGCGGTGACGGCCTGCTGGACGGTGTCGTAGTACTCACCGGTCGTGACGTTCTCGGCGCCGTGGCCGAGCACCGTCTTGGTCATGGTGTCCTCGGCCGAAGCGGACACCGCCGCGTCGCCACCGAAGATGGTGCCGTTGAGCAGCGTGGCCGAGTGGTCGCTGAGGAACTTCAGCACACCGGCACCCGGGGTGTTGGTCGAGTCGGTGATCAGCATCGGCGTCTGCTGCTGACCGGCGAGCTCGCCGCCGCCAAGCGCGTCGGCGCCGTCACCGCCGTTGTCCCCGGAGGCCACATCGATCGACGTGGGATGGAACCCGTAGTTGTCGATCGCGTAGTCGGCGACCAGCTCCGAGGTCTCGGCGCGGTCGGAGCCGGAGAAGCGGTGCGCGACGGTGATGCCGGCCTGCTTCAGCTGGTCGACGACCGAGTCGCTGACCGCCCCGGTGCCACCGAGGATCAGCACCTGGCTGATGCCGGCCTTCTGCAGCGCGGCCACGACGGTGTCTGGCACCTTGTCGGTGCGGGTGATCGCGAGCGGCATCTGCTCGGCGAAGGCGATCGGGCCGGCGCCGAGCGCGTCGGGGAAGTTCAGGCCGGTGGCGAGCAGCGCCGTGCTGCCCTGGGCCTCGTCGCCCTGGTCGATCACCGACGCGGCAGTCGCGTAGCGGTCGGACCCGGACACGCGGGTCACCGTGTAGGTGCCCTCCAGGTTGTCCTGCTGGGCCTGGCTGATCGCGTTCGTGCCGCCGACGATCACCACCTTCGAGGCGCCGGTCTTGGCGATCGCAGCCTTGATCACGTCCGGGGTGGCGTTCTCGTGGGTCAGCAGGACCGGCGCGGCATCCAGACCGGCGAGGTAGCTGGCGGTCAGCGCGTCCGGGTAGTGGCCGGGCTCGCCGCTGGCCAGGATGACCGTGTCGGCCGACCCGAACTGGTCGGCGACCTTGGCCGACGTCTCGTAGCGGTTCGCGCCGGAGATCCGGGTGAACTGGAAGTGCGCCGCTGCGTCGGCCGGGCCGGTCGCCACGAGGCCCCCGCTGATCGCCAGGGTGGCGGCGACACCGGCGAAGCCGGCCCGCCGGGCGATGGCGTGCAGTGCCATTGGTTCTCCTCCAATGATGTTCGGTGCGAACGGAGGGAACTCCCCCGTCCCGAGAACGCGGCGGGAGACAGCCGCGACATGCCGGATTTTACCTTTATGTCGTATGCAGGCCAAAGCGGCCTTTGTCACCGTCGGCGTCCGCGCGCAGCACGCTCCCCCGGCCGTGCGAGGGACAACGGGTGCGATCCACGTCACCCCGAATCCCCTAAGGTCCCCGCGATTGTCACCGATATAAGGGACACAGGGGACAGTCCACTGCCGGGGAAGGCCGTCCTGAATGAACCTTCGCCCCCCACTCGGCACCGCCAGCCGGCGGCGGGGATGTCAGCGAGCCACGTGATCCGGGGAGACGCCGCCTTGGCGCCAGAGACAGACACCTATCCGAGCTACCAGGTCGCCTCCTACACCGTGTACCCGACGGGTTTCCACCACGCCGCGGACGCACCGAAACGCGACCAATGGTGCGTGACTGTGGCGGATGCCGGCGACGGGTGGGCCATTCGCTGGCGGTCCCGGTGCATGAACTACCGCGGCCAGTGGGAGTACGAGCCCCCTCCGGGTGCGCGCACCGGTGAATTCCTCAAGCGCTGCCGGTTCAGCGAGCAGGCAGCACTGTTGCGTGCACGGCGCGAGATCGACGACGTGATCGTGGACGGCCTGACGTTCACGGAGTACGTCGAACGATTCGTCGCCGAACACCGTCGACGGGCACGAGCAGTGCTTCGGAAGCAGCGCCGGCGGCTCCACGGCTCACGACAGTCGCCGGTTCCTGGCGAGCCTGCGCCCGCGCTCGAAGTGATCTAGGCGCACACACCCGGGCAAAACTGAATCTTCGGGCCAGGACCACATCCTGTCGCCCGAATAGGTGGCGCGGCGCTATCCCCCCAGCCGTGCCGTCATCCCCAGGGCCAGTTGCCAACCCCCCCAGGCCTGGCCCATCCCCCGAGTGGTGGGCGACTGCGAGCTACGCAGCCGCCCACCACTCCCTTCAGGAGTGGCACACGCTCAGCGGATGATGGCCAGTCCGTCGATGCGCACCGGCCCGCGCCGTACCACCCTGATTCTCAGCAGACCGGAACCGCGGTGCCGCAGGTGCGCCAGGGTGATCACCCGGTCGCGGGCGCGGCGAGACCTCAGCTGGAACAGCCCGAGGTCGTGGCCGGCGTACCGCACGTGGATGGTGCCCCCGTGCCGCGACGTGCGGACGAAGAGCTTCAACGACCTGGCGTAGACGTTTCTCATCCAGAGGTGAGCGCCGACCCGTCTCGAGACGGTCAGCGTGTCGCGGTAGGCCCCCTGGCGATGCACGCGGTTCCAGTGCCCACCAAGTCTCGCGTTGCTGTCATCGCGCGGAACGGCCGTGCACCGTTGCCGGCTCCAAGATCCGCGGTGTCCGGTCCGGTCGGTGCTTCGCGCCTTGAAGCAGATGGTGTCCGACTGGTGACCCTTGTAGATGCCCGACCTTCGCGTCGCATCGACGCGCTTCCACAGGTGCCACGCGCCGAACGTGTCGTCCCTTCTCCTACTCCTCCTCAGCATCACGTCGGTGGACCGTGGCCGCGACAGCGCGTCCGCGACGGCCCACCGCACGCGGAACCGCGCGCGCTTCACGAAGGTTCGGCGAGGCGCCAACATGCGCGTCGTCGGGCCTGTGTGGTCCACGACGTAGTCGCGCCAGGCGGCCTCGCCGCGGTGGTCGATGAACAGAGCGGTGAACATCCCGTTGGGGTACGCCGTCACCGTGGGCGCGGCGGAGGATTGCCCCAGCACGACCGGTTCGGTCCAGTCACCTGACGCAGGAAGTCTGGCGGCGAACACTGAGCCGCCTGAGGGGCCCGCGGTAGTCCAGGCCGCAACTGCTTCGCCGGCGGGGTTGAACGCGAGGGCCGCCGGTCCGACCTGAGGGTGGCTGTCCAGCTGCACCGGAACGCCGGTGCTGCCGCCGTGAACGCCACCGACCCGGGCCATCAGCGCCGAGTCCGTTGCCTGCTGGTAGGTGACGATGATCCGGCCGCTGTCGCTGATGGCCACCGCCGGGTCGGACACCTTCCCGGGGACGTCAGACACGAACGCCTCTCGCCACTTCTCCCCGGCCGGCTTGGAGATAACGATCAGCCGGCCCGGTGCCCCGTTCAGCGGCGCCCCGGCCTGGTCACCGTCCACCGCAGCCAGGACCATGTCACCGTGGTCGTTCACTGCCAGAACGGGGGTGTCAGCCTGGACGGCCGGCCAGACGCGCCTCCAGGGCTTGGCCGACCCGCCGAAACGAGCCACCTGCGTGAACAGCCCATCGGAACCTCTGGCCATGACGGCCACGCCGGGCTTCGGCATGACCAGGGCCGGGTAGTCGCCCCCGCCGTACAGCACCTTCGACCACCGACCGGTGCCGGAACGCCACGCAAGGTTGTCCGACCCGCCGATCTGGTCGTTCAGCCACTGCCAGGTCATCACCAGGTGGCCCGCCCCATCCTCTTCAACCACGGGGGTGCTGTTGGAGCAGCAGTCGTCGGTGGTCGGGGCGTTCTGGTCCCGATGCCAGCGGCCATCGAGCCCCCGCTCTGCGACCGTCGTGGTTCCCTGGCGCCACCACACCGCGGTGGCTCTTCCCCGGTCGTCGACGAACGCACCGATCACCTGCCGAGCGCCGTCGCCGAGCACGGCCGGATGCTGCCAGTCCTGCCCGGCCGGGCGGTACGACGCCTTGACCTCGGTGTCGTCGGCCCACACGGCAACGGCGTCACCGTGCGAGTTCACGCCCATCTCGACATCGGTCGCGTGAGCGCCCAGCACCTCCGGCCACGTCCACGTCGACGTGGCCGACGCTGG
>DASSKA010000072.1:0-2780 GCA_035690905.1 Nocardioidaceae bacterium
GGATCGAGGCCAACTACCGCGTCGAGGGTGACCTCCGCCGCGAGGTGCAGGCCGACATCCGCCGCAAGATCGAGATCGGCTGCTACCAGGGCATCCGGCACCGCCGCGGCCTTCCGGTCCGCGGCCAGCGCACCCACACCAACGCCCGGACCCGAAAGGGTCCGAAGAAGACCGTGGCCGGCAAGAAGAAGGCAGGGAAGAAGTAGTGCCTCCCGCGAAGAAGGCCGCGGCCAAGAAGGTCCGGCGCAAGGAGAAGAAGAACGTCGCTCACGGGCACGCCCACATCAAGAGCACGTTCAACAACACGATCGTCTCGATCACCGACCCCAACGGGAACGTGATCTCCTGGGCCTCCTCGGGCCACGTCGGGTTCAAGGGCTCGCGCAAGTCCACGCCTTTCGCGGCGCAGATGGCTGCCGAGAACGCCGCCCGCAAGGCACAGGAGCACGGCCTGAAGAAGGTCGACGTCTTCGTCAAGGGCCCGGGTTCGGGCCGCGAGACGGCGATCCGTTCGCTGGGTGCGATCGGCCTCGAGGTCGGCACCATCCAGGACGTCACCCCCACCCCTCACAACGGATGCAGGCCGCCGAAGCGGCGCCGCGTCTGAGCCCCGACACCCCAGCGAAACCAAGGAGTCTTTGAACCATGGCCCGTTACACCGGCCCCATGACGAAGAAGTCGCGCCGCCTGGGTGTCGACCTCGTCGGCGGCGACCAGGCCTACGAGCGTCGCCCGTACCCCCCGGGTCAGCACGGCCGCGGCCGCATCAAGGAGAGCGAGTACCTCCTCCAGCTGCGTGAGAAGCAGAAGGCCCGCTACACCTACGGCGTGCTCGAGAAGCAGTTCCACCGCTACTACGCCGAGGCGAGCCGCCGCCCCGGCAAGACCGGTGACAACCTGCTGCAGCTGCTCGAGTGCCGTCTCGACAACGTCGTCTACCGCGCCGGCTTCGCCCGCACCCGCCGCCACGCCCGCCAGCTCGTGGTGCATGGTCACTTCCGGGTGAACGGCAAGAAGGTGGACATCCCCTCCTACCAGGTGAGCGCCCACGACATCGTCGACGTCCGGGAGAAGTCCCTGGAGATGACCCCGTTCATCGTGGCCCGCGAGACCCACGGCGAGCGGATCGTCCCGGCCTGGATGGAGGCGCTGCCGAACCGGATGCGGATCCTGGTCCACCAGCTCCCGGTCCGCCAGCAGATCGACATCCCGGTCCAAGAGCAGCTCATCGTCGAGTACTACTCGAAGAAGTAGCCCACAACTGAACAACCGCCACCCCTCCGCGAGGACCTGTCCTCGCCGGTTCGAGCCCGTCATATAGCGGGTGGGCTCGGAAAGGACACTCACGTGCTAATCGCTCAGCGCCCGACCCTGTCAGAAGAGGTCGTCGACGAGTTCCGGTCCCGGTTCGTGATCGAGCCGCTGGAGCCGGGTTTCGGGTACACGCTCGGCAACTCGCTGCGTCGTACCCTGCTTTCCTCGATCCCCGGTGCGTCGGTCACCAGCATCAAGATCGACAGCGTGCTCCACGAGTTCTCCACGATCGAGGGAGTCAAGGAGGACGTCACCGAGGTCATCTTGAACCTCAAGGACCTCGTGGTCTCCTCCGAGCACGACGAGCCGGTCACCATGTACCTGCGCAAGCAGGGCCCGGGGGACGTGACCGCCGCCGACATCGCGCCGCCCGCCGGCGTGGAGGTGCACAACCCCGAGCTGAAGATCGCCACCCTCAACGACAAGGGCAAGCTGGAGATGGAGCTGGTCGTCGAGCGCGGCCGCGGCTACGTCTCCGCGGTGCAGAACAAGGTCGGCGACGTGGAGATCGGCCGGATGCCGGTCGACTCGATCTACTCGCCGGTGCTCAAGGTGACCTACAAGGTCGAGGCCACCCGTGTCGAGCAGCGTACCGACTTCGACAAGCTGGTCATCGACGTGGAGACCAAGCCGTCGATCCGGCCCCGCGACGCCATCGCGTCGGCCGGCAAGACTCTGGTCGAGCTGTTCGGGCTGGCCCGCGAGCTGAACGTCGAGGCGGAGGGCATCGACATCGGCCCGTCGCCGGTCGACGAGCAGCTCGCCGCGGACCTCGCGCTGCCGGTCGAGGACCTGCAGCTGACCGTCCGCTCCTACAACTGCCTCAAGCGTGAGGGCATCCACACCGTGGGTGAGCTGATCTCGCGCTCGGAGCAGGACCTGCTCGACATCCGCAACTTCGGCGCCAAGTCCATCGACGAGGTGAAGGCCAAGCTCCACGAGATGGGCCTCTCCCTGAAGGACAGCGCGCCGGGCTTCGACCCGCAGGCGGCGCTGGCGGCGTACGACGACGATGACGACTCCTTCGTCGAGGACGAGCAGTACTGATCCCACCCCTCTACCCGGGTACCTGACACGGCCCGGGAGAAACGAGAGAGACCATGCCTACCCCCAAGAAGGGTGCTCGGCTGGGCGGCAGCCCGGCGCACCAGAAGATGATCGTGGCGAACCTGGCGACCAGCCTGTTCGAGCACGGCCGGGTGACGACCACCGAGGCGAAGGCCCGCGTGCTGCGTCCGGTGGCCGAGCGACTGATCACCAAGGCCAAGAAGGGCGACCTGCACAACCGTCGCCAGGTGCTGTCGACCATCCGCGACAAGGGTGTGGTGCACACCCTGTTCACCGAGATCGCGCCGCACTTCGCCGAGCGGCCGGGCGGCTACACCCGGATCACCAAGATCGGTCCGCGCAAGGGCGACAACGCCCCGATGGCGGTCATCGAGCTGGTGACCGAGGAGTACTCCGCC
>DASSKA010000073.1:0-12854 GCA_035690905.1 Nocardioidaceae bacterium
AAGTTGGGGGCACCGAGGGCACTCGGGGCTGTGAACGACAAGAATCCGAGCGGGGAAACAGCCTAGGCCCTGACCTGGGGTTTTGTGTGGAGCCGCCTGTCGGAATCAAACCGACGACCTATTGATTACGAGCGTCAGCGGCAGCTAGTTTCGCTATTAATAGCTAGCGATTCCCGCGTGGACCGTGCGTCCCACTCCCGGTCGCGGGTGCTGGATCCAGAGCTCGTACGGCCAAAATGCGGCCACGATGGGCCGCGTGCAGTTGACGCCGTTCGAGGCCGGTCAGGACGGTGGAGTGCCGTATGGGGGTGGCGCGGGTGGCTGCCTGTCGTGCGCGGCGAGCCATTGGTCGAATCGATCCGCGTTCTTGAGAGCCTTGGTAGTCAGCGGCGGTTTGCTACGCCGAGGGATGTCCCAGCGCCGGCACACCTCGTTGGTGACGGAGAAGGCCATCGCCGTAGCCACCATCATGCACGGCAACAAGACCACGAAGGCGATCACCAGGGCTGCTATGGCTATGGGTTGAAGGCCGGCGGAGGTCGTGACCATGAACGTGGCCATGCAAACCAAACTGCCGAGACCGCCAACCGTGTAGAGACGGACTACGTGGTCGTATTTGATGGCGGCAGGCAGTCCCAGCCGGTGCACCAGCTCGGGGTGGCTGCGAGTGCGAAGAAGGCGGATGCCCTTGGTGGCGGTCTGTTGCATCTGCCGCTCCTGCGGAGTGTCGGCCGGATTCGCTGCGCGGCGTTGGCTCGCGCCACCCTCATCTTGGTCATGTTGAGCCTATTTGGTCTGCATTTCCGAGGATCTTCCTCAGTGCTGGAACGCCAGGATCGGCTCATGCCCACGAGAAGCGGTCTTGCGGGCCAGAGGAGGGCCACCGACCCGATAGCCAGCCTTTTGCTCGTCGGGGGGCAAGGGTGGCCGGAGGCCATCGCATCACGACGCGGAGCGCCCTTGCGGCCGGGTGCCGGCGTGCAAATCGTCGTGGATCGGGTCGGCGGCTCGGCGGTGAGCGGGGCGGGGGCCGTGAACGGCTGTCGGTGCAGCTGGAAGCGGCGCGTCGGGTCGTTGCTGGGCTCGGCGCCACTTTTGGCGTGGCCGGAGCGCGCAGCGGGCGGGGGTGCGCGAAGGGCGGTAGGCCCGGAGCGCGGGGGTCCCCGCCAAGCGGAGCGCGACGGGCGCGCCGTGGAGCCGCCTGTCGGAATCGAACCGACGACCTATTCATTACGAGCGTCAGCGGGAGCTAGTTTCGCTTGTAATACTTAGCGATTCCCGCGTAAACCGTGTGTCCCGCCCCCGGTCGCGGGTGCCGGATCCAGAGCTCGTACGGCCAAAATGCGGCCACGGCTGGCCAAGCTCCGTGTGAATCCGCCCGGGGGTGCTTGGGCTGCGTGAGGACTTTTGCGAGTCGCTGACATTGCCGTCGGCCGGTGGGAGCATCTTCAGGATAGAAGGGAGTGCCCGTGACGACGGCAGTCGGGCCAGGGCGCGCTGCGTGGGTCGCAGTTGTCGCGGCATTCGTGTGGGCGTGCGGGCTTGTCGTCGCTGCGTTCAAGCTCCCCGTCTATGGCGCGGCCATCTACTCGTCCTCAGGGACGCCCACGGGCATCACGAGCAACACGACCCTGCGAGCAACCCAGACACTGGTCGAGGTCAACGGTCCGATCGCCGCGGTCGAGATGCTGGTCCCCCTGATAGCTACCTTGGCGGTCGCGACGGCGCTTCGGTTCGGCGTTCACCGCACGCCTCTCGCACTTGCCTGGACGTCGACGGGACTGCTGGCCGTGTTCAACCTACTGGCCATGCTTACTATCGGAGTCATGGTGCTCCCGGTGACTGGAGCGCTCCTGGTCGCCTGCTTCTTGGCAACGCGGATGCACGCCGCGGGGGCCTGAAACCCGGGAACGGGCACAGCTGGGCCGCCGACCCGATAGCCAGCCCACTTGCTCGTCGGCGTCCGGGGCAAGGGTGGCCGGAGGCCATCGCGTGGCGACGCGTAGCGCCCTTGCGGCCGGGTGCCGGCGTGCAAGTCCTCGTCGATCGGGTCGGCGGCGGTTCCGCAAGTCAACAGGCTGCGTGGCCTGGAGCAACTGCTTCAACTGCGCACTGACCCGCTCGTGCTCCCCCTCGTGGCAACGCTTGAGGGGACGATCGGCTCTGGTGACGGTCACGGGGGTGACCAGCGTGGGACATGAGAGATCCAGGAAACAAGGAGCGCTCGGGAGGCATCATGATTAAACGACTCGGTGCAGCGCTGTCTGTCAGCGCGGTGCTCGTATTGAGCCTGGCTTCGCCGTCGATGGCCGCGGTCATCAACGGAACTAGCGGGCCTGACCACCTCGTCGGCACCGCGAAGGCGGACGTGATCCGCGGTTTCGCCGGCAACGACACGCTGCGCGGCAAGGGCGGTGCCGACCGCCTCTATGGCGGCCCGGGACGTGATGGGATCCGCGCCGGGGACGACGGTAAGAAGGATCTGGCGTACGGCGGCCGCGGTGGCGACCGTATCGTTATTTGGTTCTTCGATCACGCATATGCTGGCCCCGGCAACGACACGGTCGTGGTCAAGGCCGAAGGCACCGAGGCGTACTGCGGTCCGGGGCATGACACGGCGATCATTCCCCGATCAGCAGCGGATTTCATTCACCTGCACAGCTGCGAGGTGATAGTGAAAGTCTCGTGACCTAGGGAGTGAGGCAGTCGGCGCGCGATCGACCTCGTTCGCGCTGGTCTGTATAGAGCGTCCGTGTTTGGCATACACGGGCGCCTCTTGCGTCCCGATGCGCGCAGCTGGCGGGGGTGCGCGAAGGGCCGGAGGCCCGGAGCGCGGGGGTCCCCGCCAGCGAAGTGCAGGGGCGCACCGCGCCGGAGGCGCGCTTGAGCCAGTAAGGAAAGTCCTCACAGGACAGTCGGCCCGTGCCGTGTCCCGTGCCGGACCCGTGCCGTACGTTCGGCAGCCTCGCTCGGGCGGCCGGCGCGGACCTGCGGTGGATCCAGAAGGCGATGGGGCACGTGTCGATCACGACCACGGCACGGATCTACGCGCACCTGTACGACGACGATTTGGACAGCGTGGCGGCGGCGCTGGACCGGATCGGGCGGTAGCAGTGATCCGGCATGTTCGCGGGGGAATTTGGGGGCAGGGCCGGCCACATACGGCCAAAGAACGGCCTTCGCGGGCTGTCAGCGATGTTGCGGCAGTCGCGATTGCGGCTCTGACCTGGGGTTTTGGGTGGAGCCGCCTGTCGGAATCGAACCGACGACCTATTCATTACGAGTGAATCGCTCTACCGACTGAGCTAAGGCGGCACGGCCCGCCGGGCGGGCACGCCGGACGAGTATACGGAAGGCTCCCCGAAGTCTCCGAATCGGGCGCGGCGCCCGAAACGGCACTGAGCCCGGCCGTCCGCGAGCCGTTGCGTGCGGACCCGCAGCGGGGCACCCTGAAGCGCAACCTCAGCAGAGGATGGTCGCCATGCCCGAGCCCACGATCACCGTCGTCCCTGTCGAGATGACCGAGGGAGTCAACCTCGTCTTCGGCCAGTCGCACTTCATCAAGACCGTGGAAGACCTCTACGAGGCACTGGCGGGCTCCTCGCCGTACCTGCGCTTCGGACTCGCCTTCTGCGAGGCGTCCGGGGCCCGGCTGGTGCGCCGAGCCGGCAACGACGAGGCGCTCGTCGATCTCGCGGTCCGCAACGCGCTGGCCGTCGGGGCCGGGCACTGCTTCGTGGTCTTCTTGCGCGACGGGTTCCCAGTCAACGTCTTGAACCAGGTCAAGGCGGTTCCGGAGGTGTGCCGCATCTACTGCGCGACGGCCAACCCCGTCCAGGTGCTGGTCGCCGAGACCGAGCTGGGGCGCGCGGTGCTCGGCGTGGTGGACGGGCAGAAGCCGCTCGGCGTGGAGACCGACGAGGACGAGCGAGCGCGCCGGACGCTGCTGCGCGACATCGGCTACAAGCTCTGACTTCCCATGGAAGGGGGACGCTCCCCACGGTTACCTCACCATGGGAAGCGTCCCCTTACCATGGGACCCTGGTAAAGGCCCCCTCAGCGGTAAAGGCCCCCTCAGCGGTAAAGGCCCGTCAGCGGCCCTCGAGGAGCGGGCCGGCGGGGTCGTGCTTGATCCCGACCTTCTTCGCGGCGATCGCCGACAGCGCCTCCAGGGCGACCCGGTTGGCCAGGTAGGCGGTGATCTCCGCGCGGTCGTACGGCGGGGATACCTCCACGATATCCATGCCGACCACCGGCAGCTCGAGACAGATCCGGCGCACCGAGTCGAGCAGCTGGCGCGCCGACAGGCCGCCCGGCTCGGGGGTGCCGGTGCCCGGCGCATGCCCCGGGTCGCAGACGTCGACGTCCACCGACAAGAAGACCCCGTCGCAGTCGTCGAGCGCGATCCGGAACGCCTCGTCGAGGCAGTCGTCGAGGCCGCGCTTGCCGATCTCGGTCATCTCGAAGGAGCGCATGTCCTGCTCGGCCATCCAGGACAGCGTCTCCGGCTCCGGCCAGTAGCCGCGCAGCCCGAGCTGCAGGAACCGGTCGCCGCGCAAGGCGCCGGACTCGATCAGCCGGCGCATCGGCTGGCCGTGACCGTACAGCGACCCGAACTCGATGTTGCCGGTGTCGGCGTGCGCGTCGAAGTGGATCATCGACACCCGTCCGTAGCCGAGGTGCCGGGCCACGCCGCGCGCGTCGGGCAGGGCGATGGTGTGGTCGCCGCCGAGCACGAGCGGCACCGCTCCCGAGGCGCTGACCGTGTGCACCGCGTCCTCGAGGGAGGCGATGGCGGTCTCGACGTCGCCGGAGTACATCTCCACGTCGCCCGCGTCGACGACCCGGATGTCCTGCAGCGCGTCGACCCGCAGCGCGAGGTGCGGACGGGACCCGTCGTGCGGCAGGTAGCAGGTCTGCCGGATGGCTTGCGGACCGAAGCGGGTGCCCGGCCGGTGCGACGTACCCCCGTCGAAGGGGGCGCCGACGATGACCACGTCCGCGTCGGCGAACGACGCCGGATCGGACAGGTCGCAGCGGTCCACGCCCAGGAAGGTGAGGTCGGGGCCGAACTGCGCGCCGTACCTGCTCATCTCAGCACCTCACGTCGTGCGAAGGGATCTTGCCGGCGACCAGGTAGGACTCCACGGTGTTGTCCACGCAGCCGTTGCCGGCGTGGTAGCCGGTGTGCCCGTCGCCGTTGCGGGTGATCAGGATGCCCGAGCGCAGCTGGTGGGCCAGCGCCTTGGCCCACACCAGCGGCGTGGCCGGGTCGCGGGTGGTGCCGATGACCAGGATCGGCGGTGCGCCCGGCGCGTGGATCGGCGCGGGCACCCGGCCGGTGTGGATCGGCCACTTCGAGCAGCTCGACAGCCCGAACGCGAAGATCTTGCCGAAGGTCGGTGAGGCCTTCTCGAACTGCGGGAAGTACTTCGGCACCTGCAGGCTCGGGATCGAGTCGTCGTGGTCGAGGCAGTTGATGTCGTAGAGCGCCTCGAGCGAGTTGTCGGTGTACCCGCTCGACCCGCGCGAGGTGTAGGCGTCCGACAGCGCGAGCAGCGTCGCGCCGTTGCCGGAGAACGCGGACTCCAGCGCGGTGTCGAGGATCGGCCAGTACCTCTTGTTGTACAGCGGCGCCCAGATGCCCAGCACCGCGTTGCCGACGGTCAGCTTGCGGCCGTTCGCACCGGGCAGCGGGCGCGCCTCCACGTCATGCAGGAACTTCTGGATCCGCGCCGCGCCGGCGTCCACGGTCGAGCCGAGGAAGCAGCTGCCGCGGTCCACGCAGGCGCCGATGTAGGCGCGCAGCGCGGTCTCGAACCCGTGCGCCTGCACCAGGTTCAGCTTGTACGTCGACAGCGATGGGTCGATCGCCCCGTCCAGCACCATCCGGCCGACGTGGTGCGGGAACAGCCCGGCGTAGGTGGCTCCGAGGAAGGTCCCGTACGACGCGCCGAAGTAGGTCAGCTTGGGCTCACCGAGCGCCGCCCGCAGCACGTCCATGTCCCGCGCCGCCTCCTCGGTCGAGACGTGCGCGGCCAGCTGCCCGCTGTCCTTCAGGCAGCCGTTCCCGAACTGCGCGAGCAGCTGGTCGGAGTGCCGGATCTCCGCTGTCGTGTCCGGGTCGGGGTCGGAGGCGACGAACACGTCGAGCCGGTGGTCGCTCAGGCACTGCACCGGGCTGCTCTGACCCACCCCCCGTGGGTCGAAGCCGACGATGTCGAAGTCCTGCCGCAGCGGGCCGCCGAAGTACGCCGACGCGTTCGCCGCGTAGTCCACCCCCGACCCACCGGGGCCACCGGGGTTGACCACCAGAGCGCCGACCTTGTGGCCCTGGTCCTGCGCCGGCACCTTGAGCACCGCCAGGCTGATCGACGGCCCGTCCGGGTGCTGGTAGTCCAGCGGCACCTTGACCCGCGCACACTCGTCGCCGGTGCGGCAGGCATGCCAGGTCAGGTGCTGCCGGTAGTAGCGGCGCAGCCCCGACGGCGTCGCCGACTCGGTGCCCGACGCGACCGGCTTCGGGGTCAGCGTCGGCGACGGCGGCGGGCTGGCGGCGTGGCTTCCCGACCCGAGCGAGCAACCGGCCAGCGCAGCCGCGAGTACGACGGACAGGGCGGTCGCGACGACCGCCCTCGGCCGCACACCACTCAGGGACGGGGACACGCCCCCCACCTTCTCATGCACATCGCACGGGAAACCGTCACCTGACACGGTTCATGCGTCGTGTGACGTGCCGGTTCCCCATGTGCACATGAGAAACCGGCGGCCCAGGGGCTCAGACCTTCAGCGCGACCATCATCGACTCGAGGGCGAGCAGCGGCGTGGTATTGAACTCGGTCATCTGCTCGCGGGCGGTGAACACCGCGTCGATCCGGCGCAGGTTGCTCTCCGGCGTGGTCCGGCGGGCCAGCTCCTCGACCTGCGGGCGCATCTCCTCGTTGACCAGCTCCCCGGGGGCGCCGGTCTGCACGGCGATGGTGTCCCGGTACACCGACAGCAGGTCCATCAGGCACCGGTCGACCACGTCGAGCACCCGGCGCTTCTCCCGCTGCTTCTGGCTGTGGGTCAGCTCCTTGAGCGCGGCCTGGTAGGTGCGGGAGCTCTTGGCCTTGCGGTCGGAGCCGAGCATCGCGTCGAGCTCGGCGAGCTCGCGCTGGTTGACCTGGCCGGTGATCGCCGCGGTCTCGTCCTTGGCGATCTCCGTCAGGTTGGCGGCGGCGTTCATGCAGGCACCCAGCGAGATGAGGCCGGCAGGGATCGAGACCACCTCCTGGCGCCGGCGCCGGGTCTCCTCGTCCTGGGCGAGGGCGCGGGCCCGGCCGATGTGCCCCTGGCTGGCCCGGGCCGCGAACGCCGCGATGCCCTCGGGCACCCCGTGCTGCTGGACCAGGAACCGCGACACCTCGACGGTGGTGGGGGTGGCGAGCGAGATGTTGCGGCAGCGGGACCGGATCGTCGGCAGGACGTCCTCCAGCGTGGGCGCACACAGCAGCCACACCGTCTTGGGGGTCGGCTCCTCGATCGCCTTGAGCAGCGTGTTCCCAGTGCGTTCACCGAGCCTGTCGGCGTCCTCGATCAGCATCACCTGCCAGCGCTTCTTGGCCGGGGAGAGCGCGGAGCGGTGCACCAGATCGCGCATGTCGGCGATGTAGAGCACCGAGGTCTCCGACCTGGTGATGCTCACGTCGGGGTGCGAGCCGGCCAGCGTGGTGACGCAGGCCTCGCAGTGCCCGCAGCCGCCGGTGTCGCACTGCAGCGCGGCCGCGAACGCCAGTGCGGCGTTGGACCGGCCGGAGCCGGGCGGGCCGGTGAACAGCCAGGCGTGCGTCATGCCCTGGCCGGCGGCCGCGCGCTGCAGGGTCTGCACGGCGCGCTGCTGCCCGACCAGCGTCGACCACACCGACCCGGCCTGTACGTCGACGGCGCTCACGAGTCCACCGAGCCTCGGGTCTCGTCCACGAGCGACTCGTCGACCAGCGTGGGCGGCGGCTGCGCCTCCTCGCGGGTGGCCTGGGGCAGCAGCGGACCGACCCGCTGCCGGACCGCGGCCTCGATCTCGTCGACCGGGAGCCGGGCGTCCACCACCAGGTAGTGCTCCGGCTCGGCCGAGGCCAGCTGGAGGAACGCCCGGCGGACCCGCTCGTGGAACTCCAGCGACTCGGCCTCGATCCGGTCCCGCTCGGCGAAGCGGGTCAGCCCGGCCTGCGGCGGCAGGTCGAGAAGCACCGTCAGGTGCGGTCGCAGGTCGTCGGTGGCCCAGCGGGCAACCCGTTCCAGGTCCCGGCCGGGCAGCTCCCGCCCGGCACCCTGGTAGGCCAGCGTCGAGTCGACGTACCGGTCGGTGACCACGACCGCGCCGCGGGCCAGTGCCGGGACGACCACCGACTCGACGTGCTCGGCCTTGTCCGCGGCGTAGAGCAGGGCCTCCGTGCGGTGCGAGATCTCGCCGGTGGCCGGGTCCAAGACGATGTCGCGCAGCTTCCGACCCACCTCGGTGTCCCCCGGCTCATGGGTCAGCAGCACGTCGTACCCGTCGGCGCGCAGCCACTGCGCGAGCCGCTGCGCCTGGGTGGACTTGCCGGCGCCCTCGCCGCCCTCCAACGCCACGAACACGCCGGTGGCGGCGTACTGCCCCACCGGGCTGGTGAACGCGTTGCGGAGGTCTGACATGAGTGGGGTCCCCTTGCGGTCGTCCATCTGACGGTAGGACGTCACACCGACAGCGGTCATCACGCAGGCGGCGATCAGGAAGGTGAAGGCCGCGCCGTTGTAGGTCAGCAGGCCGCGCCCGGACGCGGTGGTGGGGCCGAAGGTGTGCGTCCCGATGAACCCGGCGATCAGCGGCGCGGCGGCGAGCACCAGCGCCAGCGACAGCCGGATCAGCGAGTTCACGAACGCGAACGTGCGCCCGCGCAGGTCGTTGGGCACCTCGAGCCCGAGCAGCGTGTTGCCGGTGACCCAGGCGACCCCGCTGAAGAAACCCAGCACCAGGGTCAGCAACGTGATGATCACCAGCTGCTGCACCAGCGCCAGCGGGAACAGCAGCACCCCGGCCATGGTCAGCGACACCCCGAACAACCGCCGGCGGGACAGCCCGTGCAGCAGCCGTGGTCCGCGCCACATGCCCAGCCCCAGGCCGAGGAACACGGTGCCGAACAGCACGCCGTAGCCGGGGTTGCCGCCGCCGAGGTCGGAAACGAACGTGCGGGCCAGACCGATGACCACGCCGCCGGCGGCGAACGCGCCGACGATGCCGATCACCAGCCCACGCACCACCGGCGTGTCGCGGACGTAGGACAGCCCGTCGAGCACCACCCGGATCGCGCTGCTGCCCGCGCCCGCGTCCGCGGGACCGCGCGGGATGTGCCGCAGGAACATGATGACGATCCCGGAGACCACGAACGACAACGCGTTGAAGTAGATCGCCAGGTCGACCGGGCCGCGGTTGAACCAGCCGAAGATGTGCGAGTAGAGCTTGTCGGCCAGGGTCAGCGCGGTGAACAGCGCCGCGGCCGGCAGCGCGGAGCCGTACGTCGTCACGAGGCTGACCTGGTTGGCTGCCTCCAGCCGCTCCCGCGGCACCAGGTTCGGCACCGTGGCGTCCTTGGCCGGCGACCAGACCAGGCTGACCGCCTCGGTCAGCACGGTGACCACGAAGATCCACCACAGCGTGCCGACGATCGGGATGGTCACGAACAGCACGCCCCGGATGAAGTCTCCCCAGATCAGGGTCAGCCGCCGGTCCAGCCGGTCGGCGACGTACCCCGCGATCGGCCCCATCACCAGCGCCGGCACCACGCGCAGGAACAGCACACCGGCGATGGCGTAGTTCTTCAGCGCGTAGGACTCCACGCTCGCGTTCGCGAACGCGGTCAGCGCGAGCAGTCCCATCCAGTCACCGAGGCTGGACAGCCCGAGCCCGATCCACAGGTTCCGGAAGTCGCGGATCCGCAGCACCGCCGCGAGCGAGTGCGGCGGCGCGTACCGCAACCGCTGCGCCAGCTCGCTCGGCGGCTCGGGTGAAACCTGCCCAGTCACGGCTTCACCCTAACCGCGCCCGTCGGCCGGGGAACCGGCCCACGCACCGGCATCCCGGCCCGGGCGATCGGCGCCGCATGTCAGCCCTTCTTGGCGGTAGATTTCCGCGATGTCCGCTTCGAAGTCTTCTTCGCGGCCTTCTTGGCGGTCTTCTTGGCCCCGCGCTTCTTCGGCGCCGGTCCCTTGGCCCGCTTCTCCGCGAGCAGCTCGGCGGCCCGCTCCAGGGAGACCGTCGCCTCGTCGTCGCCCTGCCGCAGCGTCGCGTTGTACTCGCCGTCGGTCACGTAGGGCCCGAACCGGCCGCTCTTCACCGTCACCGTGTTGCCGGTGGCCGGGTCGGCGCCGAGCTCACGACCGGGGCTGGCCGCCGCCCGGCCCCGCCGCTTCGGCTCGGCGAAGATCTTCAGCGCCTCCTCCAGCGTGATGGTCAGCAGCTTCTCCTCCGAGTCGATGGAGCGGGAGTCGCTGCCCTTCCTCAGGTACGGCCCGTAGCGGCCGTTCAGGGCGGTGATCTCCTCACCGGACTCCGGATCGGCGCCGACCACCCGCGGCAGGCTGAGCAGGGTCAGCGCGTCCTGCAGGGTCACGGTGTCCAGCGACATGGACTTGAACAGCGACGAGGTGCGCGGCTTCTTCGACTTCGGCGCGTCCTCGGGCAGCACCTCGGTGACGTAGGGCCCGAACCGGCCGTTCTTGGCCACGATCGACAGCCCGCTGTCCGGGTCCTTGCCGAGCTGCTTCTCCTCGCCGGCCGGGTTGGCCAGCAGCTCCTTGGCCTTGGCCTCGGTGAGCTCGTCGGGAGGCAGGTCGTCGGGCACGTTGGCCCGCTTGCCGTCGCCCGTCTCGATGTAGGGCCCGTAGCGGCCGACCCGCAGGTCGATGCCATCCACGATCGGGAAGGTGGCCAGCTCCCGCGCGTCGATGTCGCCGAGCCCGCTGACCAGCTTCTGCAGCCCGTCCACGTCGCCGCCGCCGAAGTAGAACTCGGCGAGCTCGGTGTTGCGGTCCCGCTGCCCGGCGGCGATCTGGTCGAGCACGTCCTCCATCCGGGCCGTGAACTCGTACGACACCAGCCGGCTGAAGTGCTCCTGCAGCAGCCGGATCACCGAGAACGCCAGCCAGGCCGGCACCAGCGCGGTGCCCTTCTTGTAGACGTAGCCGCGGTTCAGGATGGTGCCGATGATCGAGGCGTACGTCGACGGGCGGCCGATCTCGCGCTGCTCCAGCTCACGGATCAGGGTCGCCTCGGTGTAGCGGGCCGGCGGCTTGGTCTCGTGGCCGGCCGCCTGCAGCGAGGCCGCCGAGACGGTGTCGCCCTCGGCGACCGCCGGCAGCCGGGTCTCCCGGTCGTCGGACTCGGTCTCCGGGTCGTCGGAGCCCTCGACGTACGCCTTGAGGAAGCCGTGGAAGGTGATCACGCGGCCGGAGGCGGTGAACACCGCGTCCTCGCCGGAGGCGGCCTGCGCGCCGAGCCGCACCGTCACCGAGCGGCCCTCCGCGTCGCGCATCTGCGAGGCGACGGTGCGCATCCAGATCAGCTCGTAGAGCCGGAACTCGTCGCCGGACAGGCCGGTCTGGGCCGGGGTCCGGAACGACTCGCCGGCCGGCCGGATCGCCTCGTGCGCCTCCTGGGCGTTCTTCACCTTCGAGGTGTACTTCCGGGGCGCGTCCGGGAGGTACTCCGCGCCGTACAGCTCCCGGACCTGCTCCCGCGCGGCCGAGACCGCGGAGTCCGACAGGGTGATCGAGTCGGTCCGCATGTAGGTGATGAAGCCGTTCTCGTACAGCCGCTGCGCCACCGACATGGTCCGCGACGCCCCGAAGCCGAGCTTGCGCGACGCCTCCTGCTGGAGGGTGGTGGTCCGAAAGGGGGCGTACGGCGAGCGGCGGTACGGCTTGGACTCCACGGACCGGATCTCGAAGCTGGCGTCGCGCAGCCCCTCGGTCAGGGCCTCGGCACGGGCCCGGTCCAGGTGCACCACCCCGGCGCCGTTGGTCGTGGAGACCTTCAGCTCACCCTGCGCGGTGAAGTCCGAACCCCTGGCGACCCGGGAACCGTCCACGGAGTGCAGCCGGGCCGGGAACATCCGGTCGTCGTGCTTCTGACCGGCGTCGAAGGTGCCCTCGAGGTCCCAGTACGACGCGGCCCGGAACGCCATCCGCTCGCGCTCCCGGTCCACCACCAGCCGGGTGGCCACCGACTGGACGCGCCCGGCGGACAGCCCGGACATCACCTTCTTCCACAGCACCGGGGAGACCTCGTAGCCGTAGAGCCGGTCCAGGATCCGGCGGGCCTCCTGCGCCTCGACCAGGTCCTGGTCGATGTCGCGCGGGTTGGCGACCGCCTCGGCGATCGCGTGCGGGGTGATCTCGTGGAAGACCATTCGGTGCACCGGCACCTTGGGCTTGAGCTCGTCGAGGAGGTGCCAGGCGATCGCCTCACCCTCGCGGTCCTCGTCGGTGGCCAGGTAGAGCTCGGAGGCGTCCTTCAGCAGTCCCTTGAGCTTGGTGATCTGCGGCTTCTTGTCCCGCGACACCACGTAGTAGGGCGTGAACTCGTTCTCGACGTCGACACCGAGACGCGCCCACGGCTGGCCCTTGATCTTGGCCGGCACGTCCGCGGCGCTCTGCGGCAGGTCACGGATGTGGCCGATCGAGGACTCGACCACGTACCCGCGGCCGAGGTAGCCCGCGATCGTCTTCGCCTTCGCCGGCGACTCCACGATCACGAGCTTGGGACCGGCGCCGTCTCCGGCGGCCCGCGCGCTCTTCGATGCCACGACCAGTCTGCTCCTCAGCGTTGTCGATATGCG
>DASSKA010000074.1:0-4191 GCA_035690905.1 Nocardioidaceae bacterium
GCGGGCAGGATGTTCCCGGTGCCCACCGAGTGCAGCATGGTGGCCACCATCAGGCAGAAGCCGACGCCCTCCAGCTTGGAGCGCATCGCCCGCTGGCCCTCGATCACGTCGGTGTGCACGTCCGGCAGCGGGCCGTCGTCGCGCACCGAGCCGACCAGCACGAACTCCTTGTCGTGGGTGACCAGCGCGTGCATGATCCCGCCGGTCAGCACGCCCTGCTCGACCGCGTGCCGGATCGAGCCGGCCTTGCGGATGGTGTTCAGCGCCCGGATGTGGTGCTCGTGCCCGTGCTCCACGCCGCGGCCCTGAGCCAGGTCGATGCCCAGCGAGGTGCCGTAGAGCGCGGCCTCGATGTCGTGGGTGGCCAGCGCGTTGCCGGCGAACAGCACGTCGACGTACCCCGCCTCGACCAGCGCCACCAGCGCCGGCGCCGCCCCGGTGTGCACGATGCCCGGCCCGCCGACCCAGAGCACCTTCTTGCCCTCGGCCCTGGCCTGCCGCATCCCGTCGGCGACCTGGCGCACCAGCACCGCCTGCGGCTTCTCGCTGGACACGTCGGACTCCATGAACCCGAACGTGCCGCCGGACTTCGCCGGCTCGGGGATGGTCACCTTGATACCGGAGGCGCCGCAGACCACCCGCATACCTTGCTTCACGTCCGACATCGGCAGCGTGTAGATCCGAGTCTTGCCGTCGGCCTGCTCGACGATCAGCCCGCAGTCCATCTCCGGGTTGTCGACCGGCACCCACTTGCCGCCGATCCGCACTCGGGTGTCCAGGTTGGTGGTGGAGTAGAAGAAGTCCGGGAACACCCCGTCCATCTCGCACTCGGCGGTCTCCGCCTCGCCGGGGTGGACCTGGTTGACGCCGCGGGTTTGCAGCCGCATCAGCAGCCGCTGCAGCTCGTCGTCGTCCTCGGAGGAGATCGTGAGCCGGGCGTACGACGGGTCGTGGGAGTCGTGTCCGACGTCGAACCGGTCGATGACGTAGTCCCCGCCGTACTCCCGGATGTCGTCCAGCACCAGCGAGAGGATGCCGGTGTCCATCAGGTGGCCGGAGATCTCGACGGACTCATGAGAGTGCACGGGTGGGCTCCTTCGGGCGAGTACGGCGTTGCGCCCCACCGTAGTTCCCCTGTCGGTGGGCCCGGTTCGCAGGTGGTTTCGGGGCAGGCGGCGAAGGCAAAGTTTCCGGTTTGCGCCCCCTCGGTGCGGCTCAGCCGCACACTGGTCGAGGAGCCATAGCACCAGGGGGGCACATGCTCAGTTTCGACGAGGTGACCGGCAAGACGTTCGCGACGACCCGCCGTGGCGACGGCTACGACATCGGCGAGGTGGACAAGTTCCGCGCCGAGGTGGCCGAGGCAATCAGCGCGCGCGAGACGGTGATCAACGGGCTGCGCGACGAGCTGGACGCTCGTCAGCGCGAGCTGGCCGTTGACCCCGGTCCTCCGGACCTCGACCGCGTCCGACGCGAGGCGTCGGGAGCGGCGGTCCGGCTGCTAGAGATCGCTACCGTCAACGCCGACGAGCTGGTCAACGACGCGAGATCTGAGGCGGAGTCCGTCGTCACTGCGGCGCAGGCGGAGGCCGAGGAGCTCCTGGCGTCCAGTCGCGCCGAGGCGCAGCGGAGTGACGCGGAGCTCGCCCGTCGCCATGAGCAGGAGGTCGCCGACCTCGAGCGGCACCGTGCGAGTGTCCTGGCCGAACTGGAGGAGCAGCGGGCAGCCCTAGAGGCGCAGGTCGAGGCCCTCCGGCAGCTGGAGAGCGACCACCGGGAAAGCCTGCGTTCTCACTTCACCGAGCACCTTGCACGCTTGGACGACGTCGCAGCGCTGGCACCACAGGCGGCAGCCGCCCACTGACCCCGGGGTGGTCGGGTTGGCGTGAGGCCTAGACCCGTCCTGCGTCGGAAGGCCCCGCGCCGCCGATCTGGCACGAATTCGACAGACGACAACTTCCACCGGGGGAAACGTGTCGTCTGCCGCCACTTTCCGCGTGTCTGCCCTATGTCGCCAAGGGGGAGATTGGACTGGGGCGTTCCACGTCGGCAGGGCGCGGGCCACAACCGCGCACGTGAAGTGATGTGGCCCTGGCTTTTACCTTGGAGGGGCCACAACGCCGCACATGAGCCGATATGGCCCTTGGATCGGCGGCTCAGATCACCGCGCCGTCGTCCCCGCCCCAGTCGTCGTCGCGGCGCCGCGGCATGGTGGCCACGAGGTAGCCGAAGCCGCCGATGAACGCCAGCGTCATCAGCACCGCCGCCCAGCCGGGGTAGGTCACCCCGAGCACCGCGCCGATCAGCAGCACCAACGGGCAGCCGACCAGGCCGAACCAGGCCAGCTTCCGGCGCGGGTCCAGCCGGGGGAGCGGCGGCGGCTCCGGGGGCACGTAGTGCTCCTCGTCGTCCTCCGGCTCGGGCGCGGGTTCCTCGCGGCGGGGCGCCGGCGCCGGTTCCGGCTCCGGACCGAGCTCCAGGTCGCCGTAGTTGGCGACGATGGCCGCCCAGACGGCGTCCTCGTCGAGTCGCTCGCGACGAACCGCCTCCGGCTCCTCGGGAGGACGGTCGTCGTCGGGCTGGTGCGTCATGGTCCCGTCACTCGTCGTACGAACTGCTCGGACTCCGCGAAGATCGCTGGAGCGTCGTAGTCGAGCGTAGCCACGTGGTAGCTGTTTTCCAGCAGCCGCTCGGACAGGTCGGCCGAGGCGACCCGGGTCATGATGTGCCGGCCGGAGGAGGCCGGCACCACGTGGTCGTCGATGGACCGGAACATCAGCAGCGGCTGGGTCACCGTCGGCAGGTCGGCGATCACCTGCTGCCAGGCCTTGAACATCGACGCGGCGGCCTTCAGCGGGCTGCGGTGGTAGCCGTGCTCGTCGACGTCAGGCTTCTTGATGTCGTTGGTGACGCCCTTGGTGGAGGGCACCACGTGCTGCAGCAGCGGCACCAGCTGGTGGCCGGCGCTCTCGTTGGTCAGCGCCGGGTTGACCAGCACCAGTCCCTTGACGTCGCTGCCGCGCTCCTGGGCCAGCCGCAGTGCCAGCGCGCCGCCCATGGACAGCCCGCCGGCCACCACGTGGTCACAGTTGGCGCGCAGCTTGTCGAACGCCCGGGCCGCCTCGTCGTACCAGTCCTGCCAGCGGGTGCGGTTCATCTGCTGCCAGGTGGTGCCGTGTCCGGGGAGGCGGGGTACGGCGACGGCGAAGCCGCGCTCGGCGAGGTACTCGCCCCAGGGGCGCATCGAGTACGGCGAGCCGGTGAACCCGTGCACCAGCAGCACCCCGACCCGCGTCCCGTCCGGACCGGGGGCCGCCTCGGCGTGGAACGGCTGCGCGTGCTCCTGGACCACGATGCTGCTCCTCGTCTCGGGCCTCGTCGGGTTCGGCGTGGCGGTCCCTCTGGGTGTTGAATGAGGCTCGTCCCCTTCCGGCATGGTCGCACGCCGCCGGAGACGGGGCCAGGGCCGGACGGACTGTGGGACACGACGGGAGGTTGCTTCATGCTCTATTGGTGGCTGAAGTGGGTGTTTCTCGGTCCGATGCTCAGGCTGGTGTTCCGGCCGAGGATCGAGGGCGCGGAGAACGTGCCGCTCGAGGGGCCGGCGATCCTGGCCAGCAACCACCTGTCCTACGCCGACTGGCTGTTCATGCCGCTCACCCTGCCGCGCCGGGTCACGTTCGTGGCCAAGGCGGAGTACTTCACCGGCAAGGGCCTCAAGGGCCTGCTGCAGCGGTTCTTCTTCGCCGGTGCCGGGCAGGTGCCCATCGACCGGTCCAGCGCTTCGGCCGCACAGGGTGCGCTGCTATCGGCGATGAAGGTGCTTTCCCGGGGGGAGCTGTTCGGGATCTACCCGGAGGGCACCCGCTCCCACGACGGGCGGCTGTACCGCGGCAAGACCGGCGTGGCCCGGCTGGCGCTGGAGGCCAAGGTGCCGGTGATCCCGATCGCGGTGTGCGGCACCGACATGCTGGCCCCGCCGGGGAAGAAGTTCGGCGCGTTCACCCGGCCGGTGGTCCGGTTCGGCACACCGCTGGACTTCAGCCGCTACGAAGGGCTGGAGAACGACCGGTACATCCTGCGGTCGATCACCGACGAGATCATGTACGAGATCATGGAGCTGTCCGGGCAGGAGTACGTCGACATCTACGCGTCGCGGGCCAAGGCGCTGGACAAGGGCTCCTCCTCCGG
>DASSKA010000075.1:0-6946 GCA_035690905.1 Nocardioidaceae bacterium
CCGCCTGCACCGACGGCACCAGCCCGTGCTCGGCGATCGCCACGATGCACGCGTCCAGCATCTGGGCCTGCTGCGGGCTGGGCCGGGACCCGGTGAGCAGGATCCAGAAGTACTCGCTGGCCGTCACCGACCCGATCAGCGCGCTGAGGTCCAGCCCGCGCACCTCGATGCGGTCCGGGTGGGCGTGGGCGATGGAGGTGCGCACGGCTGCTCCTGGGGTCTTGACGGTTTGACCTGGGTCACACTAGTTTCACATAGCGCAGCATATTGCGCTATACGCAATCAGGCCCGCAGACAGGAGCAGCACCAGAGATGACCCTTCCACTGCACGGGATCCGCGTCGTCGAGCAGGGCGCCTTCATCACCGGCCCCTACGCCGCGATGCTGCTCGCCGACATGGGCGCGGATGTCATCAAGGTGGAGCGGCCGGAGACCGGCGACGCGTTCCGGTCGTACGACGGGACGCTGTACGCGCCCACGTTCCAGGCGTTCAACCGGAACAAGCGATCGATCACCATCGACAACCGCAACGACGAGGACCGGGCGGCGCTCGACGACCTGATCCGCACCGCGGACGTGTACATCCACAACTTCCGGCCCGGCGTCGCGGAACGGTTGCACGTCGGATACGACCGGCTCGCCGAGATCAACCCGAGGCTCGTCTACTGCGCGATCAGCGGTCTCGGCGCCGACGGCCCGTATGCCGCCCGCCCGTCGTACGACACTGTCGCCCAGGCCTACAGCGGCATGCTGTCGTTCACGCTTGACCCGAACCAGCCGCGGATCAGCGGTCCGGCTGTCGCGGACGCGGTGACCGGTCTCTACGCTGCGCAAGGTGTGCTCGGCGCCCTGGTGCGGCGCGGCATCGACGGCCAGGGGCACCTGGTGGAGATCTCCATGCTGGAGGCGATGACCCACTTCCTGCTCGAGCCGTACTCCTCCTACTTCGGCACCGGGACCAACCCCGGACCCTACGGCAGGGCTGCGCTCTCGCAGAGCTTCGCGATGCGGTGCGCGGACGGCAACCTGGTGGCACTGCACCTGTCCTCGCCGCCGAAGTTCTGGCTCGGCCTGCTCGAGGCGATCCAACGACCGGACCTGGGCGCGGACGAGAGGTTCGTCGACCACCAGCGCCGGGTCCGCCACCACGAGGAGCTGCGCGTGGAGCTGCAGGAGGCGTTCACGAAGCGGCCGCGCGCGGAGTGGCTCGAGCTGCTGGTGCAGCACGACGTACCGCACGCCCCGGTCCTCGAACCCGACGACGCGCGCAGCGACCCGCAGTTCGCCCATCTCCGGCTTGAAACGACGGCGACCCATCCCACTGAGGGACCGGTCCGCTCCATCCGGCCGGCTCACCGCTTCGACCATCAGCTGAGCACCGAGATAGCCCCGCCTCCCGCGCTCGGGGAGCACGACGCCGAGGTTCGCGCCGAGGTTGCGCTCCGGCTCAACAAGGCCCCCGCCTGACCCGACCATCCACCACCAGAGCGGCCCTCCGTCGCACCACGGGTAGCCGAAATATCCCAGGAAAGAGGAGCAAGGCATGGATTCGAAGATGAGAGGAGTCGTCGGTGCCGCGTCCTTCGGGACGATCCTGGAGTGGTACGACTTCTTCCTGTACGGCACGGCGGCAGCGCTGATCTTCCCGAAGTTGTTCTTCCCCGAGAACGACCCGGTGGTCGGGACGCTGCTCTCCTTCGGGGCCTACGCCACCGGCTTCCTGGCTCGCCCGCTCGGCGGCGTGATCGCCGGGCACGTGGGCGACCGGGTTGGCCGACGCAAGGCACTGCTGTTCACTCTGCTGCTCATGGGTTTCGCCACGGCCGGGATCGGCGTGCTCCCGAGTTACCAGACCATCGGTGTGGCCGCGCCGTTCCTGCTGGTGGCGCTTCGCGTCATCCAGGGCCTGGCGACCGGCGGTGAGTGGGGCGGTGCCTCGCTGCTGACGCTCGAGCACGCCCGCGACCGGCGCGGCTACCTCGGCGCGTTCATCTCCGCGGCGGTGTACGTCGGGCTGATCATCGGCAGCCTCATCTACCTGCTGCTGAACCTCATTCTCACCGACGACCAGCTGCTCGCCTGGGGCTGGCGCATCCCGTTCCTGCTGAGCCTGATCCTGGTCGGCGTCGGCCTCTACATCCGCAGCAAGGTCGACGAGACCCCGGAGTTCCAGGAGCTGGAGCAGCACAATGCCAAGGCGAAGGCACCGATCCTCGAGGCGCTGCGCAACAACCCGCGCAACATCATCGCTATCTTCATGATGCGGCTCGGCCAGAACACGAGCTTCTACATCATCGCGGTGTTCTGCCTCGCCTACGCGACGGGAACGCTGGGTGTCTCCAAGACGGTCACGCTGACCGCGCTGATGATCGGCTCGGTCGGTGCCGCCCTCGCTGCACCGGCCTGGGGCGCGTACGCCGACCGGATCGGCTACACCAAGATCATGGCCGGCAGCCTGGTCGCCTCGGCGGTGCTCGCCTTCCCGATGTTCTGGGCGTTCGACACCAAGTCCGCGCTGGTGATCGTGCTGACGCTGCTCGTCATGATCGCCGGTGTGAACGCCGCCAACGACGCCATCCAGCCTGGCTACTTCACTGCCATGTTCGGCACCAAGGTCCGCTACTCCGGCACGTCGATCGGCCGCGAGGGCGGGAGCGTGGTCGGCGGCGGGCTCTCGCCGCTGATCGCCACCTGGCTGATGGCCCAGACCGGGCACTGGTACGCCGTGGCTGCCTGGATCGTGATCACCAGTGTCATCGGTGTGATCGGTGTCGCCCTCGTTCGCGCGGACACCGACTCCTCGGCCAGCCCTGAGCCGGCAGTCGGTGTCCGCCCCGGGAAGGCGGGTGTCGCCGCAGGCTAGGCGATCCGCCCCTCCCGTCCGACCGTGGTCCCCGGTGCGCTCGCGCCGGGGACCACTGGCTTCCGAGACCCATGCTTGTGGGCCGGTAAGGCCAGATCACCGGGACGGCGTGCGACCTGCTCCCGATCCTCGACACGGGGGCGACCTGGTGTTCGTCGGGTCGGAGTCGACGAGCGGCTCCTTAACGTGTCTCGCACTCACCAACAACGCTCATCGGATTCACTACGACCGCAGCTGGCGCCATCGCGAGGGATACGACGACCTGGTCGCGCATGGGTCCGGTCCAAGCGCTGAGGATCAGCGAGCTCGCCCGCCAAGCCGGCGCCTCCCTCGTCGGGGTCCGAGTGCAGCTTTCGCCTCGTGTCGCCGATGATCGGGCTGCGGCCCCTTCCATGTGTCAGTCGGCCCGGACGGTATAGGCCGGGGCGCCGAGGTCGGGGCCGTCCTGGTAGTAGAACCGGCTCCCCGGGGTGACCGTCATACCGTGGGCCGCGAGGGTGATCAGCGCGTACTTTTCGTCCTCGACGGCGACCCACAGGCTCAGGCCGTCGTGGTTGATGAAAGAGACGTCTCGCGCGTCCTGCAGGTGAAGAGCGGCCAGACCGAGGCCGCGCGGTCGCTCGGCATGGGGAAGGCGAGGACGCTCTTCCGGGTGGTGCTGCCGCAGGCGATGCGCTCCATCGTGCCGCCTACCGGCAGTCGCTCCATCGTGCCGCCTACCGGCAGTCGCTCCATCAACATGGTGCTTGCGACCTCGTTGGTCAGCTTCATTGCGGGACCGGGCCAGATCAGTTCCAAACGGTTGTCCGCGCGGCGGATTCACAACCGTTTGGAACTGATCTGTGCTTGCCCCCGTGCCTGGAGGATGAACCGGCTGCGGGGTCCGCACGGCCGAGCGCGGAGGCGCAAACCGGTTCGAAACCGGCGCCCAGCTGAAGATTCGCGAAGACACCGGGCGCGGCGGTAGACGACCCTTGCGCCCGAACTGCGAGCGGCGAATCCTCGTGCAGGTTGGGGACCGGCATGGGGAGGGAGCCGAGATGAACCCCGAGCAGATGCGACGAGCCCACCAAGGCCTGGCGGCCTGGCAACGCGGAGATGTCAGCGAGCTCGCCGATCTCATGGATCCGCAAGCCGAGCTGCACTGGTGGACGCCCGGCGCCTGGGACTGCCATGGCAAGCAGGAGGTGCTCGCCCTGCTCAGCGCCCGTGCGCGGCTAGGTTCCCCGGTCGACGCGCACATCAGCGAACTCGGTGGTACGACGCTGCTGGTGACCCGGCGGGACCGAGTCGAACGCGGTCCGGAAGCGGGCTACCGGCCGGCCACCCTGGTCCGGTTCCAGGGCGACCGTTTGATGAGCATGCAGCAGTACCGCTGCCGCGAGGACGCCCTCGCAGACGCTGACGGGCCCGCACCGATGCCCCACCAGCGCCGGCGCGACGACCGCTGAGAGTCAGGGCCCCGCGGACGCGAGCCGCTCGGCTGGTCGATCCGATCGGCGCGTCGAATCACCCCACGGGACGATCCCGGGCCTGCGTCCGTCCTCTATGGTCGCGATGTGCACGCCGTGCTGCATGTGCTCCCCGCCCTGATCCTGGCCGCGATGGTCCTCGTCGCGGGCACTATCGACCTTTGGAGACGGCCAGGTGGCCTCGTTCTAGGGCTGCTCTCCATCGGCTGGCTGCTGACCAACCAGAAGATGGAAGGCCCCACGCTCCTGTCGTTCACCCCGGAGCACGGGCTCACCGGCGGGGATCTCGCCGGCCTGGCCGGCCTGGTCATCGCGATCTGGCGGATCGTCGACCCGGCCGGCCGACGTCTCAGTTGGCTTCGGCGGCGACGCGACTGACGTCAGGCCAGGCAGGCTAGCTGCCGGCGTTGATCATTCCCGCGCCGACGGTCACACCGGTCGCCTCGTCGATGAGGATGAACGAACCGGTCGCCCGGTTCTTCGAGTACGGGTCGCACAGCAGCGGAACCGTCGTACGCAGGTGCACACGCCCGATCTCGTTGAGCCCGAGCTCCTTGGTGTCCTGGTCGCGGTGCAGCGTGTTCACGTCCAGCCGGTACTGGATGTCCTTGACCAGCGCCCGACCCATCCGGGTGGTGTGCTTGATCGCGAGTTTCTGCCGCGGCTGCAGCGGCTGGTTGGTCATCCAGCAGACCATCGCGTCGATGTCCTGGCTCGGCTTCGGCGCGTTCTGTGGGCGACAGATCATGTCGCCGCGCGACACGTCCAGGTCGTCCTCGAGGCGCACGGTCACCGACATGGGCGGGTAGGCCTCGGAGAGCTCCTGGTCGAACATGTCGACCGCGGCCACCTTGGAGGTCAGTCCCGAGGGGAGCACGAGCACCTCGTCGCCGGGCTTGAGTACGCCGCCGGCCACCTGGCCGGCATAGCCGCGGTAGTCGTGGAACTCGTCGGACTTCGGGCGGATCACGTACTGCACCGGGAACCGGGTGTCGACCAGATCACGGTCGGACGCGACGTGCACGTTCTCCAAGTGGTGCATCAGCGACTGCCCGTCGTACCAGTCCATGTTGGTGGAGCGGGTCACGACGTTGTCGCCCTTGAGGGCCGAGATCGGGATGATCTCCAGGTCCGGGATGTTCAGCTTGGTGGCGAACGAGGTGAACTCGGCGTGGATCTTGTCGAAGGTCTTCTGGTCGTAGTCGACCAGGTCCATCTTGTTGACCGCGAGCACCAGGTGCGGCACGCGCAGGAGCGACAGGAGTACGGCGTGGCGGCGGGACTGCTCAGTGAGCCCTTGGCGTGCGTCGACCAGGACCAGGCCCAGGTCGGCCGTCGAGGCCCCGGTCACCATGTTCCGGGTGTACTGCACGTGCCCCGGGGTGTCGGCGATGATGAACTTCCGCTTCGGGGTGGCGAAGTAGCGGTAGGCCACGTCGATGGTGATGCCCTGCTCGCGCTCCGAGCGCAGCCCGTCGGTGAGCAGCGCCAGGTCGGTGTAGTCGTAGCCGCGGGACTTGCTGGTGGTCTCCACAGACTCCAGCTGGTCCTCGAAGATCGCCTTGGAGTCCAGCAGCAACCGACCGATCAGGGTCGACTTGCCGTCGTCGACCGAGCCGGCGGTGGCGAATCGGAGCAGGTCCATGTCAGAAGTAGCCCTCTCGCTTGCGGTCCTCCATGGCGGCCTCGGAGAACCGGTCGTCACCACGGGTGGCGCCACGCTCGGTCACCCGGGCGATGGCGATCTCTTCACAAATCTCGTCGACGGTGCTCGCCGTGCTCTCCACGCAGCCGGTCAGCGTCATGTCGCCGACGGTGCGGAACCGCACCGTCCGCTCCTCGACCTGCTCGCCGTTCTTCGGCTGCACCGCCTCCGACTCGCTCAGCAGCATCCCGTCCCGGGCGATCACCCGGCGCTGGTGCGCGAAGTAGATCGACGGGATCTCGAAGCCCTCCCGGCCGATGTAGTGCCAGATGTCCAGCTCGGTCCAGTTGCTCAGCGGGAAGATCCGCATGTGCTCGCCGCCGTGGATCTTGCCGTTGTAGAGCCGCCACAGCTCCGGGCGCTGGTTCTTCGGGTCCCACTGGCCGAAGTCGTCGCGGTGGGAGTACACCCGCTCCTTGGCGCGGGCCTTCTCCTCGTCGCGGCGGCCGCCACCGAAGGCGGCGGTGAAGCCCTCCTCCTCGATGGCGTTGAGCAGGGTGCCGATCTGCAGCCGGTTGCGGGAGGTCTTGCCGTCGTCGACGACGATGCCCTTCTCGATCGCCTCCTCGACGCTGGCGATGATCATCCGCAGCCCGAGCCGGTTGACCCAGTTATCCCGGGTCTCGAGCACCTCGGGGAAGTCGTAGCCGGTGTCGACCTGCATCACCGGGAACGGGACCTTCGCGGGGTAGAACGCCTTCTCGGCGAGCCGCAGCATGGTGATGGAGTCCTTGCCGCCGGAGAACAGCAGCACCGGCTTCTCGAACTCCGCAGCAACCTCACGGAAGATGTGGATCGCTTCTGCTTCCAGCTGGTCGAGCTGACTCAGCTGATAGTCGGCGTGTGTGCCGGCCGTAACTGGCTCTGCCATTTGTTTTCGTGACCTCTCATCGGGACAGCAGCGGC
>DASSKA010000076.1:0-4166 GCA_035690905.1 Nocardioidaceae bacterium
CATCTACAGCTTCAAGGGCGGCAACGTGGCACGCACGGTGAGCCGGCGCGTCCGCGACGCGGAGCGGCGCATCGAGGTGCTCGAACGGGAGCGGATCCCCAAGCCACCCAAGGAAATCTCGTTCCGGGGCGCACTCGCGCCCGCCGGAAAGAGCTCCGGCCTGGCGGTCTTCGTCCGCGAGCTGGAGGTGGCCGGCCGGGTGCGGGTCCCGCGGGTCGACGTACCTTCCGGCACCGCGCTGCTCGTCACCGGCGCGAACGGCTCCGGAAAGTCGACGCTGCTCAAGGTGCTGGCCGGGGAGCTCACCCCGAGCAGCGGCCGGGTCAGCGTCTCCGCGCGCCGGGTCGGCCACCTGCCGCAGGACGTGACGTTCTCGAGGCCGGACCTCACGCCGCAGCAGGTGTACGACGCGGCGACCGGCCGCGCGGCCGGCGAACGTGCTCCTGCGATGGGCGAGCTCGGTCTGCTGCACCCGCGTGAGCTGGCCCGGCCGGTCGGGGTGCTCAGCGAGGGACAGCGCCGACGGCTCGCGCTGGCTGTGCTCGTTGCCCGCAGGCCGGACCTGCTGCTGCTCGACGAGCCCACCAACCACATCTCGCTTGCGCTGGCCGAGGAGCTCGAGGAGGCGCTGCAGCGCTCTGCTGGGACGGTGGTCGTCGCCAGCCACGACCGGTGGCTGCGGGCGCGCTGGGAGGGCGAGGTGCTCGCCCTGTGACGCGAGAAGGCCCCGGCTCCACAACGGGAACCGGGGCCTTCTCTGACAGCTCAGCCCTTGCGCTGGGCGATCTCCTCCGAGGCCGCGGGCAGCACCTTGTGCAGGTCGCCGACGACGCCGAGGTCGACGAGCTCGAAGATCGGCGCCTCCTCGTCCTTGTTGACCGCGACGATGGTCTTCGAGGTCTGCATGCCGGCCCGGTGCTGGATCGCCCCGGAGATGCCCGTGGCGACGTACAGCTGCGGGGAGACGGTCTTGCCGGTCTGCCCGACCTGGTAGGCGTGCGGGATCCAGCCGGAGTCGACCGCGGCGCGCGACGCACCCACCGCCGCGCCGAGCGCGTCGGCGAGCGCCTCGACCGGCTCGAAGTTGCCGCCGGTGCCCCGACCACCCGAGACCACGATCGCGGCGGCCTCCAGGTCGGGTCGGCCCGAGGCTGCTCGTGGCTCGGAGGCGGTGACCTTCGCGGTCTTGGCCGCATCGGAGATGGTCACCGACACCTGCTCGACCGCTCCGGCGCCGTCGGCCTGCTCCGGGGTGGCGGCGTTCGGCTTGACCGCGATGATCGGGGTGCCCTTGGTGACCTTCGAGGTCACCGTGTAGTTGCCCGCGAACACCGACTGGGTGGTCACCGGCGAACCGTCGCCGGGCTGTACGTCGACCGCGTCGGTGATCAGCCCCGACTCGATCTTGATCGCCAGCCGGCCGGCGATCTCCTTGCCCTCACCGTTCGCGGACACCAGCACCGCCGCGGGCTGGGTCTGCTGCACCAGCTGGGCCAGCACCTCCGCCTTCGGGGCGACCAGGTAGCCCTTGACGTCGGCATCGTCCACGGCATAGATCTTCTCCGCGCCGTACGCCTTCAACGAATCTGCGGCCGACGCAGCGTCCGAGCCGATGAACACCGCAGACGGCTCACCGAGACGGCGGGCGATGGTCAGCAGCTCGTTGGTGGTCTTGCCCACCACACCGTCGACGTGGTCGACCAGAACCAGGATCTCGCTCACAGTGCCAGCCCCTCTCAGATGAACTTCTTCGACGCGAGGAAGTCCACCAGCGCCTTGGCGCCCGAACCGTCCTCATCGGTGACGATCTCGCCCTGGCTGCGCGGCGGACGAGCCTCGGTCGACTCCACCGTCGTCCACGCAGCGGCGAGCCCCACCTGGCCGGCATCCACACCCAGGTCGGCCAGCGACCAGGTCTCCATCGGCTTCTTCTTCGCCGCCATGATCCCCTTGAAGGACGGGTAGCGCGCCTCACCGGACTGGTCGGTCACGCTGGCCACCAGCGGCAGGCTGCCCTCGATGGTCTCGGTCGCGGTGTCCCCGTCGCGGCGGATCCGCAGCGTGCCGCCCTCCAGGCTCACCTCCGAACCCAGCGTCACCTGCGGCACCCCGAGCCGCTCGGCCAGCATCGCCGGCACCACGCTCATCCCGCCGTCGGTGGAGGCCATCCCGCACATCACGACGTCCCAGTCACCGACCTTCTTGATCGCCTCGGCCAGCACCAGCGAGGTCGCCGGCGCGTCCGAGCCGGCGATCGCGTCGTCGACCACGTGCACGCCCTTGTCGGCGCCCATCTGCAGCGCCTTGCGGATCGCGTCGGTGGCCTGCTCCGGGCCGACGGACAGCACGGTCACCGTGACGTCCTCGGAACCCTTCTCCTTGATCTGCAGCGCCTGCTCCACGGCGTACTCATCGAGCTCGGACAACAGCCCGTCCACGCCGACCCGATCCACGGTCCCATCGGCCTCGAACTGCCGGTCCGCGGTCGCGTCCGGGACATGCTTGACACATACGACAATGTTCATTGGCGGTCTGGCCTGGAAGGCCCCTCCTGTGCAGTTGGTGTCGAACCGAGGTTACTAGCGCGTAGCTAGCGGTGGAACACGCGGGCGGGTGGGCTCGCTCACACCTCAGGGACGGATCAGCCGGTCCAGCACCTTGCCGATGACCAGGTAGATCACCGCGGCGATCCCCCAGTTCACCAAGGCGCTCTTGGTGGCCGCGTTCGCCCCCGCGAACTTCTTGAAGTCCCCGAAGTCGAGCTTCCCGGCGACGTCCGTGATGAAGCTGACGATGTCGTTGTGCTGGTTCATCTTCAGCGCGATCACGAGCGCCCCCACCGCCAGGAACAGCGCGCAGACCACGGCGGCCAGCCACACCAGCGCGGCCACCCGGCTGCGCACAGTGGCGATCGCACCACGGACCGCTTTCCCGGTGGGCCGGCGCCGGGCGGGGGCGGGCGTCGAGGACTCGGTGGCCTCGGTCGACCCGGCGCCGGTGCTCCTGCCCGCCTCAGTCACTGGTGTCTCCTTGCTCGTTACCAGGGCACGATAGCCGACCAGGGTCAGCGGCCCACGAACGCCGCCTTGCCGGGCCCGTTCTCGACGAACGAGCGCATCCCGATGGCGCGGTCCTCGGTGGCGAACAGGCCGGCGAAGTGCGCACGCTCGATCTCGAGGCCGGTGTCCAGGTCCACCTCGCTGCCCCGGTCGACGGCCTCCTTGGCCGCCCGCAGCGCCACGGCCGGGGCGTTGGTGAACTGCCGGGCCCAGGCGATCGCCTCGTCGTACACCTGGCCAGCGGGCACGACGCGGTCCACCAGCCCGATCGCGAGCGCCTCGTCGGCCTTCACGTGCCGGCCGGTGAAGATCAGGTCCTTGGCCTTCGACGGGCCCACCAGCCGGGTCAGCCGCTGGGTGCCACCGGCCCCGGGGATGATGCCGAGCAGGATCTCCGGCTGGCCGAGCTTGGCGTCCTCGGCGGCGATCCGGATGTCGGCGCACAGCGCCAGCTCGCAGCCGCCGCCGAGTGCGTACCCGGTGACCGCCGCCACCACCGGCTTGGGGATGCGGGCGACCGCGGTCAGGGCGGACTGCAGCGGGCCGGAGCGGCGGTTCATGTCCGCGTAGGACATGTCCGCCATCTCCTTGATGTCGGCGCCGGCGGCGAACACCTTCTCGCCTCCGTAGAGCACCACCGCCCGTACGTCGTCGCGCTCGGACGCCTCGGCGGCCGCGGCTCGGATCTCCTCCTGCACCTGCACGTTCAGGGCGTTC
Organism: Nocardioidaceae bacterium; assembly: GCA_035690905.1. Classification (GTDB taxonomy): domain Bacteria; phylum Actinomycetota; class Actinomycetes; order Propionibacteriales; family Nocardioidaceae; genus DASSKA01. Next base: position 3,777 of record DASSKA010000076.1, read on the forward strand.
ATCTTCGGCCGGTCCAGGCGCAGGGTGCCCACGCCCTCCTCGACCTCCAGCCTCACGAACTCGGCCACGCTGCACTCCTCGGTCTCGGTGCTCGTCTACCTGCCGGCGCGCTCCACCGGCTCTGGCGACGACCCTAGAGCACCACTGCTCTGCTGCTCCCCCGCGTCCGGCTCCCCCCCGGACGAGCGGCCAGCGCGCGCGGTGAGCAGGTGCGCGACCGTCCCCCAGATGCCGCGCCGGAACAGGAGTACGACGACCACGAAGATCACGCCGATGACGACGTCCGTCGCCTCGAACCCGGCCAAGGACAGCCGATGCTCCACGAGCACGATCAGCGCCGCACCGAGCACACTGCCCCACAAGGTGCCCACGCCGCCGAGGACGTCGATG
>DASSKA010000077.1:0-8833 GCA_035690905.1 Nocardioidaceae bacterium
GATGAACACCACGTCGGTGCGCGGCACCATCACCTCGCGGACGATGGTGTCGCCGAGCTCGAAGACGGAGTGGATCATCTCCCGCTCGCCGGACTCGATCACGCTGCTCGCCTCGGCCAGGTCCACCAGCTCGCGCAGCTCCGCCTCGGTGGCGAACGGGCCCTCGCTGAAACCGCGGCCCGGGGTGATCGCGTTGCCGACCAGGATCAGCAGCTGCGGCAGCGGGCCGAGCACCTTCGTGAACGCGATCAGCAGTCCGGAGGTGAGCAGCCCGACGCGCTCCGGGTGCTGCCGGCCGACCGTGCGCGGGGACACCCCGATCAGCACGAAGGAGACCACGAGCATGATCCCGAGGGTGCCCAGCATCGCCCACCAGCGCTGCCCGATCTGGTCGAAGAGCACCGACGCGACCGCGACGATCGCGGCGATCTCGCAGAGCATGCGCAAGAACAGCGCGGTGTTCAGGAACCGGGCGGGGTCCTGGACGATGACCAGCAGCCGCCGCGCGCCCGCCCGGCCCTCGGCGGCCATCTCCTCGGCGCGGACCTTGGAGAACGACGACAACGCGGCATCGGCGCCGGAGAACACGCCGGCGACCAGGACGAGGAGGGCTGCTGCGACCAGCAGCCAGATATCGCCTGCGCTCACCTCGGGCGCTCCCGCCACTCGGTGAGCAGCCGAGCCTGCAGGTCGAACATCTCCTTGTGCTCCTCCGGCTCGGCGTGGTCGTAGCCGAGCAGGTGCAAGATGCCGTGCACGGTCAGCAGCTCCAGCTCCTCGCCGACCGGATGGCCGGCCTCATCGGCCTGCCGGCGCGCCACCAGCGGGCACACCACCAGGTCACCGAGCACGCCCTCCTCCGGCTCCTCGTTGACCAGGCCCGGTCGAAGCTCGTCCATCGGGAACGCGAGCACGTCGGTGGGCCCGGTCTTCTCCATCCACCGCTCGTTCAGCTGCGCGATGGTGTCCTCGTCGACGAGCTTGATGCACAGCTCCGCCTGCGGGTGCACGCGCATCCGGTCCATCACGAACCTGGACAGCGTGGCCAGATCGGCCACCGGCAGCTGCGCTCCGGACTCGTCGAGCAGCTCGATGCTCATCGGCGGCTCACTGCAGCCGTCTCCGGTGGCCGTGCGGCTGCGGCCGGTCCTGGTCGCGCCGCTCGTCCTCCCCGCTGCGGGCTTCGTAGTCGTCGTAGGCCGCGACGATGTGCCCGACCAGCTTGTGCCGCACCACGTCGTGGGCGGTGAGCCGGTTGAACGAGACGTCCTCGATGCCGTGCAGGATCTCCTCGACGATCCGCAGACCGCTGCGGGTGCCGCTGGGCAGGTCGACCTGGGTGACGTCGCCGGTGACCACCATCTTGGAGCCGAACCCGAGCCGGGTCAGGAACATCTTCATCTGCTCCGGCGAGGTGTTCTGCGCCTCGTCGAGGATGATGAACGCGTCGTTGAGGGACCGGCCGCGGAGGAACGCCAGCGGCGCCACCTCGATGGTGCCGGCGGTCAGCAGCTTGGGGATCGAGTCCGGGTCGACCATGTCGTGCAGCGCGTCGTACAACGGACGCAGGTACGGGTCGATCTTCTCCGTCAGCGTGCCCGGCAGGAAGCCGAGCTTCTCCCCGGCCTCCACCGCGGGACGGCTGAGGATGATCCGGTTGACCTTCTTCGACTGCAGGGCCTGCACCGCCTTGGCCATCGCCAGGTAGGTCTTGCCGGTGCCGGCCGGGCCGATGCCGAAGACGATGGTGTGCTTGTCGATCGCGTCGACGTACCGCTTCTGGTTCAGCGTCTTCGGCCGGATGGTGCGGCCGCGGTTGGACAGGATGTTCAGGCTCAGCACGTCGGCCGGCCGTTCCTTGGTCTCCGCCCGCAGCATGCCGGCGACCCGCTCGACGGTCTCCGGGGTCAGCCCCTGCCCGGTGCGGATGATCGTGACCAGCTCGTCGAGGAGCCGCTCGGCGAGGGCCACCTCGGCCGGGTCACCGCGCAGCGTGATCTGGTTGCCGCGGACGTGGACGTCTGCCTCGAACGCGTTCTCGATCTGCGTCAGGTGCTCGTCCCCGGGGCCGAGCAGGGCGACCATGGGAATGCTCGCCGGCACGACGATGGTGTGCTGAGGTAGCTCGGTCTGAGTCATCGACTGGCCGCGGCGGGCCATCCTCCCCGGATTCGCTGGAACGGTTCTTGCCTCCATGCTACGGGAGCGGCCCCGATCGCGCCGGATCGTAGTCCGATCGGCCGGGTTCACCGCGCCCGCCCGGGGCTAGAGTCGGTCCATGCAGGAGGAGTACGACGAGCAGCCGGAGCTGATCACTCCCGAAGACTTCCTGCCGCCCAACCCCTTCCCGCTCGACGCGCAGCGGATGGGCTTCGACCGGTGGACCGGTGACGGGGGATGCATGATCGCGTTCGCCGCGAACCTGGACCCCGCCAAGCTCTCCCACAAGGTGGTCGCCTGGCTGATGCTGCTCGCGGTCACCGTGCCGATGGTCACCACGCTCTGGCAGGAGTTCGTCTGACCCGTCCGGCCCCGGCTCAGCCGGGTGGCCAGGTCATCCGCCGACCGCCGAGCACGTGCAGGTGCGCGTGGAACACGGTCTGGTGGGCCAGCGCGCCGGTGTTGAACACCAGCCGGTAGCCCTCGCCGAGCCCCTCCTTCTCGGCCACCACGGCCACCGAGCTGAGCAGGTCCACCGCCACCTGCGGCTCGGCGGCGACGAGCGAGACGGCGTCGGGGTGGTGGCTGGTGGGGATCACCAGCACGTGCGTGGGCGCCTGCGGCTGCAGGTCCCGGAAGGCCAGCGTGGTCTCGGTGCGGTGCACCACCTCGGCGGGCACCTCCCCCGCCACGATCTTGCAGAAGACGCAGTCGGCATCGGTCCTAGCATCGGTCGCCATCCGGTCAGACTAGCCATGGCACGCGCGCCGGGAAACAGGTCAAACGTCCGAATCCGTCGCTTCGGCGTGTAAACCCCGGCCGGACCCGGTGCGTGCAACTAGCGTGTTGACCCAAGCACCGGCACTACGAGCACCGCTGACGCGGCTGGGGAGCAACATGACCGTCACCGCGCGGTGGGACGCGGACACGGCCGTCGAGGAGCTGTACGCAGCCCACTACCGTCGGCTGGTTCGACTCGCGATCCTTCTCGTGCGCGACCCGGAGACCGCCGAGGAAGTGGTCCAGGACTCGTTCGTGGCCATGCACGGCAAGTGGCGCACCTTGAAGGAGCCCGACAGCGGGCTGGCCTACCTGCGCCAGACGGTGGTCAACCGGGCCAGGTCCGTGCTGCGCCACCGCGGCGTGCAGTCGAGGTACGTCGCGACGCACCGGGCCGCTCCGATGCCGGAGGAGCCCGGAGCCGACGAGCGAGCCCTCGCCGACGAGCGTCGCGGACGGGTGCTGGACGCGATGCGCGAGCTGCCTGGACGGCAGCGGGAGGTGCTCGCCCTGCGCTACTACCTCGACCTCTCCGAGGCCGAGATCGCCGAGACCCTGGGCATCAGCCGGGGAGCCGTGAAGAGCCACGCCTCGCGGGGGGTGGCGGCGCTTCGCGAGCAGCTCCGCGACCGGCTGGGTGACCGACTGGAGGACCTGTGATGGACCAGACCACGCCGCACGAGGAGTGGGTGCGCGGCCTGCTGGAGGACGCGGTGTCCGACGTGGCACCCGAGCACGGCCTGGACTCGATCCGGCGGCGCACCTCGTCCACCGCGGCCCGGCACGGCCGGCGGGGGTGGCTGTGGGCGGCCGGATCCGCGGTGGTCGCCACCGCGGCCACGGTCGCCGCCGTGGTGACGCTGAGCAACGGCCCGGGCACGCCGCAGGCCGACCACGGCTTCGCCAGTGGCGCCGCCTCCAGCCAGGCCCGGCAGAGCGCCAGCGCGCAGTCCGGGGCGGCCTCCGGGTCGTCACAGCCGAGCCAGGGCACCACCAAGGCCGGTCCGGTCGACAGCACGGTGACCGTGCCGGTGTACTTCGTGGGCCAGACCCCGCACGGGCCCCGGCTCTACCGCGACGACCAGCAGGTGCCTGCCGCGGACGCGGCGACGCCTGCCGTCCACGCCGCGCTCGCCGGATACAGCACCGACCCCGACTACACCTCGCCGTGGCCCTCGACGGCCCAGGTCGACAAGGTCTCCGCGGACGGCTCGGGGATCACTATCGCGCTGCAGTCCGGTGGGAACCCGCTGGCCGACCGGCCTTCCGGGATGAGCAGCGACGAGGCCACTCTCGCCGTACAGCAGCTGGTCTACACCGCGCAGGACGCGCTCTCCAGCAAGGCACCGGTGAGCTTCACCGTCGACGGGCAGCCCGCCTCGAAGCTGCTCGGCGTGGACGTCTCCGGCGGGGTGGACCGGGCTCCGGACACCAGCACCGAGGCGCTGGTCTGGGTGCTGTCTCCTGTCCAGGGCGCGAAGGTGCACAGCCCGTTCAAGGTCACCGGCCTCGCGAACGCGTTCGAGGCCAACGTGGTCTGGGAGCTCGAGCAGGGCGGCCAGGTCGTGAAGCAGGGTCACACCACGGCCCAGGAGGCGTTCTTGATGTCGCCGTACTCCTTCAACGTCGACGCACCCCCGGGCGACTACACCCTCGTCGTGCACGACGACGACGCCTCAGGCCAGGGCAACGTCACGCAGGACACCAAGGACATCACCGTCCTCCCCTGACCCCCGCCCCTCCAACCCCCTGCCCGGTTGAGTGGTCACTCGCGCGGCGTTGAGCGGTCACCCGCGCGGTGTTGAGCGGTCACCCGCGCGCCGTTCACTCGGCCGGCCGTCCGGCCCTTGACAGCGCTACTGACCACTCGACGCAGAAGGGTCAGCGCCAGCGCGGGGTGCGCGCCAGCAGCGCGGCGGCAGCGGCCACCCCGGCCGTGGAGGTGCGCAGCACCGAGCTGCCAAGCCGCACCGGCTCGGCCCCGGCCTCCGCGAACGCAGCCAGCTCCTCTTCGGCGATCCCACCCTCCGGCCCGACCACGATCACGATCTCGCCCCGTCCGGGGACGGGCAGGTCGGCCAGCGGGCCGGAGGCGGCCTCGTGCAGCACCACGGGAACCGACGAGGACCGCAGCAGCTCGACGACCCGGGACAGGGACGCCGGCTCCTCCACGGACGGGAACCAGGCCCGGCGTGCCTGCTTGGCGGCCTCGCGGGCGGTGCTGCGCCAGCGGGTCAGTGCCTTGGCCGCCCGCTCGCCCCGCCACACCGCCACCGACCGGGACGCCGCCCACGGCACGATCACGTCCACGCCGACCTCGGTGAGCATCTCGACGGCGAGCTCGCCGCGGTCCCCCTTCGGGATCGCCTGCACCACCACCAGCCGTGGGGACTCCGGCGGGACCGAGGAGACCGACTCGACCCCGGCTCGCAGCGCCTTGCGATCGGCAGCCAGGACGGTGCACTCGGCCACCGTGCCGGCACCGTTGGTCAGCGCGACCCGCTCACCGACCCGGGTCCGGCGCACGACGGCATGGTGGGCCTCCTCACCGGAGAGCGTCACCTCCTCACCGACGGCCAGACCGGGCCGCAGGGTGGCGAGGAAGTACGGGAGCGACACGCTCAGCGCGGACCGAACGCGTCGCGGAGCCGGTCGAACACCGACCGGTGCTCGGCGCTGCCGAGCTGTCCGTCCGGGGACTCCTCGTCGCGGAGCGCGGCAAGCTCGCGCAGCAGCTCCTCCTGCCGCTCGTCGAGCCGGGTCGGGGTCTCCACCGCGACGGTGACCACCAGGTCGCCCCGGCCGGTGCCACGCAGGGCCGGCACACCGCGGCCGTGCAGCACCATCTCCGCACCGGACTGGGTGCCGGGTCGGATGTCGAGCGGCACGGTGGTCTCCACGTCGGAGGCGGCGCCGTCCTCGACCAGGTCGGCCTCCAGGGTCGGCAGCTCGATCGTGGTGCCGAGCGCCGCGGCGGTCATCGGGATGGTGACCGCGCAGACCAGGTCGGTGCCCTTGCGGGTGAACACCGGGTGCGGCGCGACGTGGATCTCGACGTACAGGTCACCCGCCGGGCCACCGCCCGGCCCGACCTCGCCCTGCTCGGCCAGCTGCACCCGGGTGCCGGTGTCCACGCCGGCCGGGATCTTCACGGTCAGGGTGCGCCGCGACCGGACCCGGCCGTCGCCGGAGCACTCCCGGCACGGGTCCGGGATGATCGTGCCGTAGCCGCGGCAGGCGGCGCAGGGCCGCATGGTGCGGATCTCGCCCAGGAAGGACCGCTGCACGTGGAACACCTCGCCGCGACCCTGGCAGGTCTCGCAGGTGACCGGCTGGGTGCCCGGGGCGGCACCCTCGCCGTTGCAGACCGAGCAGCGCACCGCGGTGTCCACCTTGAGCTCCCGCGTGGTGCCGAAGGCGGCTTCGGCAAGGTCCACGTCCAGGCGCACCAGCGCGTCCTGCCCGCGTCGGACCCGCGACCGCGGACCCCGCCCGGCACCGGCAGTGCCGGCGCCCGCACCGCCGAAGAACGCGTCCATGATGTCGGTGAACGAGAAGCCGGCACCCTGCCCGAAGCCGCCCGCGGACGCCGCGCCGGAGAACGGGTCGGCGCCCAGGTCGTACATCCGGCGCTTCTCGGGGTCGGAGAGCACCTCGTAGGCCCGGGTCACGTCCTTGAACCGCTCCTGGGTCTCCGGGTCCGGGTTCACGTCCGGGTGCAGCTCACGCGCGAGCCGACGGTAGGCCTTCTTGATCTCGTCGGCGCCCGCGTCGCGGGACACACCGAGGGTCTCGTACAGGTCTTGGCTCACAGCCTCGCTCATCCTTCGTCGAGGATCTTGGAGACGTAGCGCGCCACCGCACGCACCGCCGCCATCGTCCCTGGGTAGTCCATCCGCGTCGGCCCGACGATGCCGAGGGTGGCCAGCGCCTCGTCACCGGGCCCGTACCCCGTGGCCACCACAGACGTCGAGGACAGCTCCTCGTAGGGCACCTCGTGGCCGATCCGCACCGTCACCAGGGACGGCGAGGTGGCCTCGCCGAGCAGCTTCAAAAGTACGACGTGCTCCTCGAGCGCCTCGAGCATGGGCTTGATCGAGACCTCGAAGCTGTCCCCGAACCGCGCCAGGTTCGCCGTACCGCCGACCAGCACCCGCTCGTCGGAGCGGTGGTCGGACATCGCCTCGATGAGCGCGGCCACGATCACCGCGACCATTCCCCGGGAGCTCTCCCCGAACTCCTCGGCGAGCTCGGCCAGGTTCCCCGACGCCTCGGACAGCCGGCTGCCGGCCACCGCCCGGTTCACCCGGGCCCGGATGTCTGCCGCGGTCTCCTCGTCGAGCCGGCTGGGCAGCTCGACCACCCGCTGCTCGACCCGGCCGGTCGACAAGATCAGCACCAGCAGCACCCGCGTCTCGCCGAGCGCCACCAGCTCGATGTGGCGGACCGTGGAGCGAGACAGCGTCGGGTACTGCACGATCGCGACCTGACGGGTCATCTGCGCGAGCAGCCGCACGCTGCGGGCGACCACGTCGTCGAGGTCGATCGCGCCCTCGAGCAGCGTGGTGATCGCCCGCCGCTCGGCGACGGTCAGCGGCTTGACCTGGCTCAGCTTGTCCACGAACAGCCGGTAGCCCTTGTCGGTCGGGATCCGGCCGGCGCTGGTGTGCGGCTGGGTGATGAACCCCTCGTCCTCCAGCGCGGCCATGTCGTTGCGGACCGTGGCCGGCGACACCCCGAGCCGGTGCCGCTCGACGAGCGCCTTGGAGCCGACCGGCTCCTGGGTGGACACGTAGTCCTCCACGATCGCCCGGAGGACGGCCAGCCTGCGGTCCTCGACCATCGCGACAGCCTCCTCTCGGCCCTGGCACTCACCCGTTCCGAGTGCCAATGCTACAAGCCGGGACGGCAGACGTGGAATCATGCGCCCGCCGCGGCGGGTGCGTGCTGCCCGCCTAGTCGTGCTGCCCGCCTAGTGTTGGGCCATGACGACCCACGACACCTTTCAGCACCCGATCGCGCACGGCCAGGGTTTCGTGGAGGTCGCCGACCGGTGCTTCGTGGCCCGCTTCGAGTTCGTGAACGTCAACATCGGCGTGGTCGCCGGCGAGCGCGGCCTGCTGGTGGTGGACACCCATGCCTCGGAGGTGGAGGCACGCCGGGTGCTCGAGGACGTACGCCGGCTCGGGCTCGGCGAGGTGGTCAGCGTGGTGAACACCCACGCGCACTTCGACCACTGCTTCGGGAACGCGGTCTTCGCCGAGGAGTACGACGGGGTGGAGCTGATCGCGCACGAGCAGGCGGCCGGCGCGCTCCCCGACCAGGCAGCGGACGTGCAGGAGCAGGCCCGACAAGACGCCGACTCCGAGGATGACCCACGGGTCCGCGACATCGCGGAGGCACGGATCGTGCTGCCCGGCCGGACCTTCTCCTCGGCGGGGGTCGTGGACCTCGGTGACCGCTACGTCGAGCTGGCCCACCTCGGCCGCGGGCACACCGCCGGCGACGCGGTGGTCCGGGTCCCGGACGCCGACGTGGTGTTCGCCGGGGACCTCGTGGAGGAGTTCACCGACGGCGGCGCGGCGCCCGGGTTCGGCGACGACTGCTACCCGCTGGAGTGGCCGGCCACCCTGGACCTGCTGGTGGGGATGCTCACCGACGCCACGGTGGTCGCACCGGGACACGGGGTCCCGGTGGACCGGGACTACGTGCAGGAGCAGCGGGCCAGCATCGCGCTGGTCGCGCAGACCGTCGCCGACCTCGCCGGCCAGGGCGTCCCGGTGGCCGAGGCCCTGGCCGCGGGTCAGTGGCCCTACCCGGCGGAGGCGCTGGAGAACGCGGTGCGTCGTGGCTACGCGCAGCTGCCGGCCTCGGCGCGCTCGCTGCCGATGGC
>DASSKA010000078.1:0-29895 GCA_035690905.1 Nocardioidaceae bacterium
CGGAGGGGCCGCCGCGCTGACGCCCCCCTCCAGATCGAAAGCCCACCGACCCCATGACGGGAGTGTAGGGAGCCCACCCGTCCCGAGGTTCCCGTTTGGCGAGGATGCCCCGCCGCCGAGACGGGATCTTGACAGGGCTCCCGCCGTGCAGTTGTCTAACCCCCACCCCCCATTTGCGGAGAAACCCGGGCAGAACTCTGCCTCGCGATGCCCTACCTGTAGCCCACGTTCGCCGAGTTGTCAGGCGCGTGACCGGCTATAGGCGCTCACCCGCCTGACAAGTCGGCGTCTCAGGCGGCCGGCGCTTCCGGCTCGTCGTCGAAGCGCACGTGCGCGACATGCATCTCCGCGCCTTCGAAGCCGGTGCGGGTGACGTGCTCGATCACCTCGCGCACCCGCGCCCGGTCGGCCGGCCGCGCGCACTCGACGAGCAGCTGCTCGACGCCCTCGTGGAGCACGCCGACGGACCGGAAACCGGCCCGGGTCAGCGCAGCCGACAGCACCGCCGGGTCCTGGCCCTCGGGCACCCGGTAGGTCAGGTGCATCGCGGAGTCGCGCAGCTCGGCCTCCGTGTGGGCCTCGGTGAAGGTGACCCTTCTCAGGTCCCACAGGAACACGAACCCCAACGCCATCACACCCATGAACAGCAACAGGACGGCAAGCATGACCACCTCCACCGGCTGGGGTCCTCCGGGGTGACGGGTGGAGTCCCTGCCTGGTTCGACCGTGCGCCCGTCGAGGCCCGGCGTCGAGAGTCCTGAGTCCTCTCCACGGGGCCACTGGTCCCCGGTAGATCGTCAGGCGAGCCAGACCAGCGCGAGCGTGAGGAGGGTGACCACCGCCATCAGCAGAGCGGCCGCGACCAGCACCGTGCGCAGCACAGCCGAGGTGCTGAACCCGCCGCCGACCGCACTGATGCCGATCAGCACCACCACCGGCGCCACGCTGTTGCCCACGTTGGCGCCGGCCGTCTGCGCGGCGAGCAGCACGGTGGCCGGGACGTGCAGCAGTCCGGCCACCTCGGCCTGCAGCGACGCCAGCAGCGCGTTGGAGGAGGTGGTCGACCCGGTGAGGAACGAGCCGAGCCCGCCGATCAGCCCGGACAGCGCCGGGTAGCCGGCACCGGTGGCCGACACCACTCCCCTGGCCAGCGTCGAGATCATCCCGGAGTCGATCATCACGTCGGTCACGCAGGCCAGCGCGACGATGCTGATCGCCGTGGACTGCACCGAGGACAGCCACGCCTTGGCCAGCTCGACGGCGGGCCGGCGCCGCCACAGCCCGACCGCGCGGTAGGTGAGGTAGCCCAGGAGGCACGCCACCAGCAGGTAGCTGCCCGGATGGGTGAGCAGCTTCAGCGGCGTGTAGCCGGACACCGCAGGCGCCTGCCAGCCCAGCCCGGTCGTGGTCGCCGGGAAGCTCGGCCCCCACACCAGGTGGCTCTCCGCCCACGCACGGGACGGCGGGATGAGCAGCACGAGCAGGGCGATGCCGAGCAGGTACAGGTACGGCGAGACCAGCCACACCGCTCGGCGCCGGGAGGCCGCGTCGTCGGCCGGCGGCTCCAGGGTGGCAACCGCCGCGCCGCCGGCCGAGCCAGCGGGTGCCGTGACCACCGCGGGCCGGCGCAGCCGGGTCACCGCGGACAGCCCGAGCGCGCAGGCGAACCCGACGGCGCCGGCGGCGACCGACCCGACGGCGGGTACGACGGAGGTCACCCCGTAGAGCGTGGCCGCCATCGGCACCCCGGCGACCAGCAGCAGCGGCACCCCGTCACGCAGCCCGCGCAACCCACCGTCGAACAGCAGCACCAGCGCACCGGCCACGAGGCAGTTCACCCCGAGCAGCAATGCGGCGTGGTGCGCGAACACGACGCCGGCTGACGGGGACAGGTGCGCGGTCAGCTCGGCCATGTAGTACGACGAGCCCATCGACCCGAACGTGACCGACCAGTGGTAGCCGATCAACGGGTAGGCCACAGCACGGTCCCTCCGCCACCCCGACGCGGCCAGCAGCGGAGCAGCCACCGCGATCGGCGTGCCGAAGCCCGCGACCCCCTGCACGAACGAGGGCAGCAGCCACGCCAGCACGAGCAGGTTCTCGCTGCGATTGGGGAACAGGTGCGCGAACAGCTCACCGATGCGGTCCAGCCCACCGCGCTCGGCGATCCGGTAGAGCAGCATCGCCGGGAACACCACGTAGAGGATCCACGAGCCCAGCCACAGCCCCTTGCCGAACGCCACCCCGAGGACGCCCGGGCCGGCCCCGAAGACCGTGAAGGCCAGCAGCGCGGTCAGCCCGGCGACCAGCACGGAGGCGGTCCGCGTCTTCACCCGACCGCTGGTGACCAGCACGAACAGCGCGATGACCGGTGCGACCGCCGCCAGCCAGTGCCAAACAGTGACGGGCAGGGTCACCGTCCCGCCTTCGCCGTCCGCGGTCTGGAACCGTCGACCCGCTCCGAGGGCCCGGACGCGTTCTGGTTGTGGTAGGCGAGCAGCGTCTGCGAGGTGTGCCAGCGCATCACCTGGCCCGCCTTCTCCACGTCATGGGCCTCCAGCGCGGCGATCAGCTCGTCGTGCTCGTCCCAGGACGCCAGCCCCCTCCGTCGTACCAAGGGCTGGTAGAACCACCGCACCCGCTGGTCGAGGGAGTCGATGTAGTCGTAGAGCATCGTGACCCCGGCCAGCTCCGCGACCCGGTGGTGCAACGCGGAGTTCTCCGCGACCACGGTGGGCACGTCGCCGGCGGCGACCGCGGCCCGGCCGCGGGCACAGGTCTCCCGCAGCTCGGCGATGTGGTCGGCGGTGACCCGGGACGCGGCCAGCCGGGCCGCCTCGCTCTCCAGCGCGGTACGCACCGCGAAGACGTCCTCGGCCTCCTCGTCGCTCGGCTCGTGCACGAACGCGCCACGGCCGGGCCTCAGGTCCACCCAGCCCTGGGTGGCCAGCGCCTGCAGCGCCTCGCGCACCGGGCCGCGGCTGACGTTGAGCCGCTCGGCGAGCTCGGACTCCACCAGGTGCTGGCCGGGCGCGAGGGTGCGCACCACGATCAGCTCACGCAGCGCCTCCAGCACCCGGTGCCGAAGCGGACCGGGCCGGTCGACCGGAGAGAGGTCGGGGAAGATTCCACGTGCCATGGATCAACGTCCTACCGCATATCCCTGCATACCGCGCGCGTTCGCGCCGGCCCGCAGCAGCCCGTCCTCTTCTCGGGTGACGGCCGAGAGCCGCCCGAGCGACCACGGCTCCTCCACCGAGACCTCGTGGCCACGCTCGCGCAGTCCGGAGAGGGTCTGCTCGCCGATCCGGGACTCCACGTGCACCCGCCCCGGGTGCCGCTCCCGCGGGTAGAACGACGACGGGAAGTGGGTGGTGTGCCAGGCCGGCGCGTCGATGGCCTCCTGCAGGTTCATCCCGCCGTGCACCACCCGCAGGAACAGCAGCAGCGACCACTGGTCCTGCTGGTCGCCGCCCGGGGTGCCGAAGGCCATCCACGGCCGGCCGTCGCGCAGCGCGAGGGACGGGGTGAGCGTCGTGCGCGGCCGCTTGCCCGGCGCGATCGACCCCGGCAGCCCCTCCTCCAGCCAGAACATCTGGCCGCGAGTGCCCAGCGGGAATCCCAGCCCGGGCACCACCGGCGAGCTCTGCAGCCAGCCGCCGCTCGGGGTGGCCGAGCAGACGTTGCCCCAGCGGTCCACCACGTCGACGTGACAGGTGTCGCCGCGGGTCTCCCCGGTGGCGCGCACCGTCGGCTCCCCCACCGACGCCGACACCGGCAGCTCGTCGTCGGGCGAGGGCAGCGTGGGCAGCCGCGGCGAGCGGCCGTCCGGGCTGCCGGGTCGCAGCTCTCCTGTGTCCGCCCGGTCGCCGACCAGGGCGCGCCGTTCGTCGTTGTACGACGGGGAGAGCAGCGTCTCGAGAGGTACGTCGACGAACCGCGGATCGCCGTACCACGCCTCCCGGTCCGCGAACGCCAGCTTGGCGCACTCGGTCACCAGGTGCACCAGCTCCGGCCCGGAGGGGTCGAGGGAGTCCAGGTCGAAGCCGCGCAGCAGCGCGAGCTGCTGCAGGAGCACCGGCCCCTGGGTCCACGGGCCGGCCTTGAGCACGGTGTAGTCGCCGTAGTCCAGGGACACCGGCTTCTCGACGCTCGCGCGCCAGCCGGCCAGGTCGTCGTACCGCAGCAGCCCGCCGTGCGGCTCGCCGGAGACGTCCATCACCTGCGCGGCCTCGCAGAACCTGGCGATGGTCTCGGCCACGAAGCCGCGGTAGAACGCCGCCCGGGCGGCCTCGATCTGGGCCTCGCGGTCCCGGCCGGCCGACTCGGCCGCTTCGAGGATGCGCCGGTAGGTGACCGCCAGGTCCGGGTTGGTGTACAGCGCGCCCGGCCTGGGCGCGCGGCCGTGCGGCAGCCAGGTCCTGGCCGAACTCGGCCAGTGCTCGGTGAACAGGTCGGCGACCGTCTGCACCGTGCTGGTCACCCTCGGCAGGATCGGGAAGCCGTTGGCGGCATAGCCGATCGCGTAGCCGAGCACGTCGCCCAGCGGCTTGGTGCCGTAGCGCTCCAGCAGGGTCAGCCAGCCGTCGAAGGCTCCGGGCACGCAGGCCGGCAGCAGGCCGGTGCCGGGCACCAGCTTGAGACCGAGCCCGCGGACGGCGTCGAGAGTGGCGGCGGCCGGGGCGGTGCCCTGCCCGCAGACCACGAACGGCTCCTGGCCGCGCGCGTCCCAGCCGACCACCGGCACCTCGCCGGCGGGTCCGTTCAGGTGCGGCTCGACCACCTGGCACACGAACCCCGCGGCCGCGGCCGCGTCGAACGCGTTGCCGCCGGACTCCAGCACCGCCATGCCGGCCTGCGAGGCCAGCCAGTGGGTGGAGCCCACCATGCCGAAGGTGCCGGCGAGCTCAGGCCTTGTGGTGAACAACCGGGTCCGCTCCTCTCGTGACATCGGGCGCCTGCCCGTCCCCGCGGACGAGGTGGCAGGCGGTGACGTGTCGATCACGTCGATGGTCAACCAGCTGTGGGTCGGCATCCGCGCACAACGGCAGCTCGGCGACCGGGCAGCGGGTGTGGAACCGGCATCCGGACGGCGGGTTCACCGGGCTCGGGATGTCGCCCTCCAGCAGCACCCGTCTCCGACCCCGTTGCAGCACGGGGTCCGGAAGAGGTACGGCGGACAGCAGCGACTGGGTGTAGGGGTGTCGCGGGTTCTTGAACAGCTCCTCGCGGGAGGCCTCCTCGACGATCCGGCCCAGGTACATCACCGCGACCCGGTTGCACAGGAACTCCACGGTGGCCAGGTCGTGGGCCACGAACAGGCAGCTGAACCCCATGTCCCGCTGCAGGTCCAGCAACAGGTTGATGATCGAGGCCTGCACGGACACGTCGAGCGCGGAGACCGGCTCGTCGGCGATCAGCAGGCTCGGGCCGAGCACCAGCGACCGGGCCAGCCCGACCCGCTGCCGCTGCCCGCCGGACAGCTCGTGCGGGTAGCGGCTGTGCATCTCCGGCGGCAGTCCGACCCGCTCCAGCATCTCCCCGACCAGGTGCCGGGCCTGCCGGCCGCGGGCGATGCCGTGCATCCGCACCGGCTCGGCGACCACGTCCCTGATCTGCATGCGCGGGTTCAGCGAGGAGTACGGGTCCTGGAAGACCATGTGCACCTGGCGCCGCAGCGGCCGCAGCCGCCGCTCCTTCAGGTGGGTCACGTCGTGGCCGTGCAGCCGGACCGTGCCGTCGGTCGGCTCCAGCAGCCGCACGATGCACTTGCCCACCGTGGACTTGCCGCTGCCGGACTCTCCGACCAGGCCGACCACCTCGCCGGGGCCGATGGTCAGGTCCACGCCGTCCACGGCGTGCACCCGACCGCCGCCGCTGGCGCGGGGCACGTCGAAGTACTTCTGCAGCCCACGCACCTCGAGCACTGCGTCGCTCATGCATGCACCGCCTCTCGTTGCTCGGCCTCAGCGGGTCCCGGGTGCACGCACGCGGCCCGTTGCCCCGGCGCGGTCTCGGTCAGCTCCGGCATCCGGGTCAGGCAGGTCTGGTCGGCCCGCGGGCAGCGGGGCGCGAACACGCACTCGCTGGGGGGCTGCCGCAGGGTCGGCACCACACCCGGGATCTCGGCCAGCCGGTCCTGCACGTCGGCAAGCACCAGGTCCGGGCGGGGCACCGATCCCAGCAGGCCGAGCGTGTAGGGGTGCTGCGGGTTGGC
Source organism: Nocardioidaceae bacterium (assembly GCA_035690905.1). Classification (GTDB taxonomy): domain Bacteria; phylum Actinomycetota; class Actinomycetes; order Propionibacteriales; family Nocardioidaceae; genus DASSKA01. The sequence continues at coordinate 6,218 of DASSKA010000078.1, forward strand.
GAACACGGCGTCCACCGTGCCCGTCTCGGCGACGTGCCCGGCGTACATCACCACCACCCGGTCGGCGATGTCGGCGACCACCCCGAGGTCATGGGTGATCATCACGATCGACGTGCCCAGCTCGTGGCGCAGGTCGCGCATGATGTCCAGGATCTGCGCCTGGATGGTCACGTCGAGCGCGGTGGTCGGCTCGTCGGCGAGCAGCACCTTCGGGTTGCAGGCCACCGCCATCGCGATCATCACCCGCTGCCGCATGCCGCCGGACATCTGGTGCGGGTACTCGTCGACCCTGGTGTGGGCGGACGGGATGCGGACCAGGTCGAGCAGCTCGACCGCGCGGGCCCGGGCCTGCTTGCGGGACAGGCCCTCGTGCCGGCGCAGCACCTCACCGATCTGGTGGCCGACGGTGAACACCGGGTTCAGCGAGGTCATCGGCTCCTGGAAGATCATCGAGATGTCCCGGCCGCGGATGGCTTGCAGCTCGCGCTGGGAGAACCCGGAGATGTCCTGGCCTTCCAGCCGGATGCTGCCGCTCGGTGTCGCAGTGGGCGGCAGCAGCCCGAGCATCGCCATCGCGGTCATCGACTTGCCGCAGCCGGACTCGCCGACCAGGGCCAGCACCTCGCCTGCCTGGAGCGTGAACGAGACACCGTTCACGGCGAGCACCGACCCCTCGTCGGTGTCGAAGCGGACGTGGAGGTCCTCGACCTCCAGGCGGGGCTGCATCACGGGTGGGGTCATGAGCGCATCCTCACGTCGAGCACGTCGCGCAGGCCGTCCCCGAACAGGTTGAACGACAGCGTGGTCAGGGCGATGGCCAGGCCGGGGAAGGTGGCGAACCACGGCGCCTGGGAGACGTACTGCTGGGCGTCGCTGAGCATCGTGCCCCAGGCCGGGGTCGGCGGTTGCACGCCCAGGCCCAGGAAGGACAGCACCGCGGCGCCGATGATGGCCGCCGGGATCGCCACGGTCGCCTGCACGATCAGCGGGTTCGCGATGTTCGGCAGCATGTGCCGGAACAGGATCACCCGCGTCGGTGCGCCGTTGACCACGGCCGCCTGGACGTACTCCGTCTCCCGCAGGGAGAGCACCTCGCCGCGGGCGATGCGCACGAACATCGGCACCTGCGAGACCGCCAGCGCGATCGCCGCGTTGATCAGCGACGGGCCGAGGATGGCCGCCAACCCGACCGCCAGGATCAGGAACGGGAAGGACAGCACCACGTCGGTGACCCGGGACACGATCGGGTCGATCCAGCCGCGGTAGTAGCCGGCGATCATCCCGAGAGGCACGGCTACCACCACGGCCAGCATGGTGGCCAGCACACCGGCTGTCAGGGATGCGCGGGTGCCGACCACCAGTCTGGAGAGCAGGTCCCGGCCGATGTCGTCGGTGCCCAGCAGATGGGCGGGCGTGCCGGGAGGCTGCAGGATCGCGTTGTAGTCCGAGGCGTCCGGGGCGTACGGCGCGAGCCAGGGGGCGAGCAGGGCCACGACCACCACCACGCACACCCCGAACAGGCCGATGACCGCCGTGGGGCGCCGAGCGAACCTGCGACGCAGCCGGCTCCCCCGTCGTGCCGGGGCAACGGTTGCGGTCGCGCTGATCGTGCTCATGCGGGGTCCCCTCGGAAGCGCGAGCGAAGCGAGCGGTTTCGTGGGGTGCTCATGCCGCACCTCCCGCGACGCGGATCCGTGGGTTGAGCAGTGAGTAGCAGATGTCGGTGGCCAGGTTGGCCACGATGTAACCGGTGGCGGTGACCAGCACCACGCCCTGCAGGGTCGGGTAGTCACGGCTGAACACCGAGTCGATGGTCATCTTCCCGATGCCGGGGATGATGAAGATCTGCTCGGTGATCACCGCACCGGAGATCAGCACGCCGAGCTGCAGGCCGAGCACCGTGACCACGGTGATCAGGCTGTTGCGCAGCGCGTGCATGCCGACCACCACCCCTTCGCTCATGCCCTTTGCGCGGGCGGTGCGGATGTAATCGGCGCCGAGCGACTCCAGCATCGCCGAGCGCATCTGCCGCATCACCACTGCCGCCATGCCGATGCCGAGCACCGCGGCCGGCATGATCATGTGCGCCAGGTTGGCGCCCGGATCGGTCAGCGGCACGAAGCCGGAGGCCGGCAGCCACTGCAGGTTCACCGCGAAGGCCAGGATGAACAGGATCCCGAGCCAGAAGTGCGGCACCGACAGCCCGGCGATCGCGGTGGTGCTGGCCACGTAGTCGGCCAGCGACCCCCGTCGTACCGCCGCCAGGATGCCGATCGGCAGCCCGACGGCGATCGCGATCACCATCGCCAGGATGGTCAGCTCCAGGGTGATCGGCAGCCGCTCGGCCAGCGACTGCGCCACCGGCAGGCCGGTCTTCGGCGAGGTGCCGAGGTTGCCATGCAGCGCCTTGCCGAGCCACACGACGTACTGCACCGGGAGCGGCTTGTCGAGGGCGTACTCGTGACGGATCGCCGCGATCACCTGTGGGCTGGGGTTCTCCGCCGAGAGTGCGATGGCCGGGTCGCCGGGGAGCGCCCGCACCCCCACGAACACCACGATGGTCGCGATGAACAGGGTGAGGAGCGAGGCGCCCGCCCGGCGCGCGATGTACCACTTCATCGTGTCAGCCCGTGAACGCCGCGGTCTTCAGGCGGATCAGTCCGTCGGCGTAGTACTGGATGCCGGTGACCGAGGACGAGTAACCCATCACCATCTTCGGGTAGTACAGGTAGATGATGTTGTTGTGCTGCAGGAGCGCCTGGCTCAGCTGGGTGAAGATCTGCTTGCGCTGCGCCATGTCGGTGGTCGTGCGCTCCTGGGTCAGCAGCTTCTCCACGTCCGGGTAGGCCGCCCCGCTGTAGTTCAGGGTGCTGCTCGGGTCCCAGAACGGCGCGATGTTCGCGTCCGGGTCGAGACGTCCGGACCAGCCGACCTGGAAGGTCTGGAACTTGCCCTGCGCGGACTGGTCGAGCGCGGTGGTGAACTCGGTCGGCTGCACGTGCACCGCGAAACCGGCCTTCTTGGCCATCGACTGGATCACCGTGCCGAGCTTGGCCGACTCGGCGTCCGCCGCCTGCACGATGAGGTTCACGTTGATCGGCGTCTGCACACCGCTCTGCTTCACGAGCTGCTTGGCCTTGGCCAGGTCCGGGCCGGGGCAGGTGATGTCCGGCGCGTACGGGCTGACCGGCGAGATGGGCGTGCAGCCGGGGACGTACTGGCCGGCGTAGACGACCTTGTTGATGATGTCGCGGTCCAGGCTGAGCGCGAACGCCTGACGCAGCTCCGGGTGCTGGGCCAGCGGGTTGTCCGCCGGCTTGCTGCCCGGGTGACCGGCGCCTCCAGTGTTGGACACGTTGATGGTGATGCCCTGGTAGCCCAGTGACGTCACCGGCCAGACCTTCACGCTGCTGTCGGACTTCAGCGTGGACACGTCCGGCGGCGCGAGCCGGTCGGCGACGTCGATGTCCCCGGAGCGCAGGTTCGCGGCGCGCACGTTCGGCTGGGTGACGACGATGAACTTCACGCCGTCGAGGTGGACCTGGTCCTTGTCGTAGTAGTACTTCGACTTGACCAGGTCGATCTGGTCCGAGGACGGCCGGTCCTTGAACGCGAACGGGCCGACGCAGACCGGGTCGGTCGAGAACTTGTCGCCCAGCTTGGACAGCTGCTTCGGCGACAGGATCATCCCGGACCGGTCGGCGAGGATCGCGGTCAGCGGCGCGTAGGGCTGCTTGAGCTGGATCTGCACCGTGGACGGGTTGACCGCGTTCACCGACTTGACCATGGCCAGCTCCGAGGCCCGGGCCGACTTCGGGTCGGTCAGGTAGTGCTCGAGGGTGGTCTTCACCGCGTCGGCGTTGAAGCCGGTGCCGTCGTTGAACTCGACGCCCTGGCGAAGCTTGATCGTGTAGGTCTTGCCGTCGTTGCTGACCTGCGGCATCGAGGCGGCGAGCTGGGGCACGATCTGGGTGTTCGGCCCCACGTCGTACAGCTTCTCGCACATGTTCGCGAACACGATGCGGCCGACGTACGTCGCGGCGACGGTCGGGTCAAGCGCGTCCGGGGCCTCGGCGAGGCCGACGGTCAGGGTGCCGCCGCTCTGCACCTTGCCGCTGCCACTGCCGCTGCTGCCCGCGTCGTTGGCGGGGCTGGTGCCCGCGGGCTGGCTGCAGGCGGTGGCCGCGAGGCCGAGGGTGGTGACGAGGGCCAGGATGGCCGAGAGGCGCCGGCGGCGGGCCGGGATCGCCGGGCGGCGCCGGCGGGGGGCTATGCCGGACATCGATGCTCCTTGGGGTTTCTGGGGGATGCCAGGGGAGGCAGGGGTGGGGGATTTTTGCGGGTTTGTACGCGGGCAGCCGCCCGTTGCGCATGGGAAAGCCGCCATGGGTGGGTGTTTGGGACCGAGATGTCATCCGGAGACGGAAAACAGCAAACTGTAAACAGTTTGCCGTGTCAAGACCCCTTCTCCCGATCGGTCGCCTTGCATGCGCGTTGCGCGCAGTGGGTTGCGCGTTTCACGCAGCAGGGTCTACCGTCCCCCGGACGGCGGCCGCGTCTCGGGTCGGCCGCCCCAGATCGTGCGGAGGTAGCGTGTGAACATCCCGATCAAGCGAACCGTCGAACGGGTGCCCGGCGGCATGATGATCGTCCCGCTCCTCATCGGAGCGGCGATCAACACGGTCGCGCCGAAGACCCCGGACTTCTTCGGCTCCTTCACCGGCGCACTCTTCAGCGACGGCGCGCTCCCCATCCTCGCGGTGTTCTACGTCTGCATGGGCGCCACGATCGAGGTGCGCCAGACGCCGTACATCGTGAAGAAGGGCGGCGCGCTGTTCCTGACCAAGGTGCTCGTCGCGGTCGCCATCGGCGTGGTCCTCGGTCGTTTCCTGGGCGAGACGCCGGTGACTTCGGGGTTCTTCGCCGGTGTCTCCACGCTCGCCGTGGTGGCGGCCTTCAACGACACCAACGGCGGCCTCTACATGGCACTGATGGGCCAGTTCGGCAAGGGTGAGGACGTCGGTGCGTACTCGATCATGAGCATCGAGTCCGGGCCGTTCCTGACCATGCTGACACTGGGCGCTGCGGGGCTCTCCGCCTTCCCGTGGCAGGCGCTGCTGGGCGCCGTCCTGCCGCTGCTGGTCGGCCTCGTGCTGGGCAACCTGGACCACCAGCTGCGCGGGTTCCTGGGCGCCGCGGTGCCGGTGATGATCCCGTTCTTCGCCTTCTCGCTGGGCGCGGGCATCGACCTGTCGAGCATCTGGCGCACCGGAGTGCTGGGCATCCTGCTGGGCCTGGTCGTCGTGGTGGTGACCGGTGCGTTCCTGTTCGGCGCCGACAAGGTCACCGGCGGGACGGGGACCGCAGGGTTCGCCGCCGCGTCGACCGCGGGCAACGCCGCGGCGGTGCCGGCCATCGTGGCGGCCGCCAACCCGGCCTACCAGCCGGCCGCCGCCCAGGCGACCCTGCTGGTCGCCACCAGCGTCGTGGTCACCGCGGTGTGCGTGCCGTTCCTCACCGCCTGGTGGGCACGCCGGATCGGCGTGCCCGACGCCACGGCCAGCGACGCGGCGGCCCTGGCCGAGTCCGGTGCGACCACCGATCCCGCCGCGCCGGCGGGGCGGCCGGAGGGCGCGCTTGCCGCCGAGGGGCAGGGTGCATGACGCAGAGCCCGACCGGGACCGCTGCCGGTGAGGTCGTCGAGGCCCTCGTGGTCGCCGACGACCTCACCGGCGCAGCCGACACCGCGGTGGCCTTCGCCGCGGCGGGTCTGCCCACCCAGGTGGCCTTCGCCGGGACGCAGGGGGCCCACCGCGGGCAGGCGCACCGTGCGCCGGCGGTGCTGGCCCTGGACACGGACTCGCGCCGCCGGACGGCACGGGACGCGGCAGCCGCCGTGACCGCCGCGCTGCGCGCCGCGCCACCGGCTCGGCTGCGGATGAAGAAGATCGACTCGACGCTGCGCGGCAACATCGGCGCGGAGACGACCGCCGCCCTCGACCTGCTCGGCGGCAGCCTCGCGCTCTGCGCGCCGGCCTTCCCGGCCGCGGGACGGCAGACCCGCGGCGGCGCGCAGTGGGCCGTGGGCAGCAGGATCGGCGACGTCAGCGCGTGCTTCACCGGACTCCGGGTCGTGCACGTCGGCCTGGACGCCGTGCGGGCAGGGCGATGTCACGAGGAGCTGCTGCCGCTCTCCGCCGACGAGCCCACGGTGGCCGTCGTGGACGCCGAGACCGACGAGGATCTGCAACAGGTCGTGCGCGCTGGGACGGCCCTCCCCCACGACGTGCTCTGGGTGGGCTCCGGCGGGCTCGGCGCCGCCCTGGCGAGCGTCACCTCGCCGCCCGGGAGCGGCCGCCCGCCCCGGAACCGTCCGGCCGGCCTGCCCGTCGCCGGGGCCGCGCTGGCGGTCGTCGGTTCCGCGACCACGGTCGCGACCGCGCAGGCCGACACCCTGGTGGCGGCCGGCGCGGCCGAGGTGGCCGTCCCCGCCGGCGCGCTGCTCGACGCCGAGGCGGGCCGCTTCGCCGACCGCGCTGCGGGCCTGCTGGTGGACGGCCGCGACGTTGTGGTCAGGATCGCCGCCGACGGGCGCATCGAGCCGGGCCACGGCCGCCGGGTCGTGGAGGCGCTCGGCACGGCGCTGGCCCCTGTCGTCACACAGGCCAGTCCCGCCGCGATCGTCGCGACCGGCGGGGAGACGGCCCTGACCCTGGCCCTGGCAACCGGCGCCCACGGGCTCGACGTGCTCGCCGAACTGGAGCCGGGGGTCGTGCACAGCACGCTCACCGGTGGCCCGGGCACCACGGTCGTGACCAAGGCGGGCGCCTTCGGCGACGCCGGAACGCTGGTCCGGGCCCTGGGAACACTCAGAGCGGGAACCGACCACGAGCAGGAAAGGCTTCGATGAGCAATCGACCAGTGATCGCACTGACCATGGGGGACGCGGCCGGGATCGGCCCGGAGGTCATCGTCAAGGCAGCGGCCCGCCACGACCTGGCATCCTTCTGCACACCGACGGTCGTGGGCGACCTGGCGCGGCTGCGGCGCGCGGTCGCGCTGTGCGGTGTCGACGTGGAGCTCGAGGCGGTGGACGACCCGCGGGAGGCAACCCCGGGAACGGCACGGCTCGCCGTCCTCGACGTCGGCGGCGTGCCGGAGGAGCTGCCGTTCGGTGAGCTCTCCGCGGAGGCCGGCGAGGCGGCCTACCGGTTCATCGAACGGGCCTCCGCTCTGGCGGTCGCAGGCGAGGTGGACGCGATCTGCACCGCGCCGCTCAACAAGGAGGCGTTGCACGCCGCCGGCCACAAGTTCCCCGGGCACACCGAGCTGCTGGCGCACCTGACCGGCACCCCGGAGGTGTCGATGATGCTGACCGCCCCCAACCTGCGGGTCATCCACGTGACCACGCACATCGGCCTGGTCGACGCGGTCGACAAGATCGAGCCGGGCCTGGTCTACCGCACCGTGCGCCGCGGGTACGACACGCTGCGCAAGGCCGGCATCGAGCAGCCGCGGATCGCGGTCTGCGGCATCAACCCGCACGCGGGCGAGAACGGTCTGTTCGGACGCGGCGAGGAGGAGCAGAAGATCACCCCCGGGCTCGAGCAGGCGCGCGCGGAAGGCATCGACGCGCTCGGGCCGCTGCCCGCCGACACCGTGTTCTTCCGGGCCGGCCGCGGCGACTTCGACCTGGTGGTCGCGATGTACCACGACCAGGGGCACGGGCCCATCAAGGTGATGGGACTCGAGGCCGGCGTAAACATCACCGTCGGGCTACCGGTGATCCGCACCAGCGTCGACCACGGCACCGCCTTCGACATCGCCGGCACCGGCGAGGCGGACGAGCGGAGCATGGTGGAGGCGCTGCGGCAGGCCGCGGATCTTGCCGCCCCAGTGGGTGCCGACTCTGGTGCGTGAGATGGCCGGCGGGCTCAGTGGCGACGAGCGTCGCGAACGGCTGCTCGCGCTGGTGAGCCAGGGCGTGCACCGCGCAGATGACCTGGCCGCCACGCTCGGGGTCACCGTGTCGACGATCCGGCGCGACCTGGCCCGGCTGGTCTCGGAGGGCCGCGTGGTGCGGACGTACGGCGGCGCGGTGCCCGGCCTGCAACCGGTCTCGGAGGCCCCACTCGCCGAACGGGCCCGCCAGCACCTGGCCGCCAAGGAGGCGATCGGTCGTCTCGCCGCCTCCCTCGTCGAGGACGACCAGACCCTCCTGCTGGACGCCGGTACGACGGTGGCACGGCTCGCCGCAGCGCTGCCCGGGAGGTCCGGTCTGACCGTCGCCAGCTGCGGGCTCAGCGCCGCCGAGGAGCTGGAGCCGGTGCCCGACATCGAGCTGTATCTGCTCGGCGGACGGGTTCGCCGCATCAGCCGAGGACTCGTGGGCCCGCTCGCCGAGGCAGCCCTGCGCCGGATCACCGCGGACACGGCCTTCCTGGGCGCGGACGGGCTCGATCCCCGGCGCGGCATCTGCGAAGCGACGCTGGAGCAGACCCATCTCAAGGAGCTGATGGCCGCGTCGGCCGAGCGGGTCGTCGTACTCGCCGATGCCAGCAAGCTGGGCGCCGCGCCGTTCGAGGCGTGGGCGCCGCTCGACCCGCCGTGGACGCTGGTCACCGACTCCGGCGCGGACCCGGCGATGCTGGAGCGGTTCGAGACCGCCGGAGCCACGGTGCTGGTCGCCGAGGTCGCCCGCGAGCCTCACACTCGGGGCCGCGACCGTGGCACCGACGAGCCCTCACGCGGAGGCGGGACACCGGCCATCGGCACCAGCCGGGCCAGCTCCGGTGACGGTGCGATCGACAGCTCGCTCTGCAGCCGGCGCCGGTAGCCTTCGTACTCTCGGACGGCGGCAGCCGGGTTCCCGGCCCGCAGATGGGCCCGGATCGCGATCGCGTGTGCGCTCTCCCGCAACGGCTCCAGGGCGACGGCCTCGAGCGAGGCGGTCAGCGCCAGCTCCGGCTCCCCACCGAGCAGCTCGCGCTCGGCGAGCGCCTCGAGCGCGCGGATCCGGATGTGCTGCAGCCGCTCCTTCTCGTAGAGCACCCAGTCGTCGTACCACCCCGGCAGCAGGTCGGCCGACGCGAGCCGCAGCAGCGCCTCCCGGGCGTCGCCGCCCGGCGAACGCATGTTCCCGCCCAGGCTGTGCAGCATGTCCTGCACGTCGACGCTGACCTCGGGCGCGAGCGCGAGAGTGGTCCGGCCCGCCTCCAGCAGGTCGCCGGCCAGCTTCCTGCAGCGCAGCACCGCCGCCCGCAGGCTGGCCAGCGCCCGCTCCTCGGGGGTGTCCGGCCACAGGGTCCCGGCGACGTAGGACCGGGACCGCCGGCCACGCAGGGCCAGGAAGGCCAGCAGCCGCTGCTCGCGACGGGCGATCTCGACCGAGTGATCCTCGACGCGCACGTCGAAGCATCCGAAAAGCCTGAGCTGCAGCCGGCTGGCTGCGACCGTGACGCCGACTCCTGGCATCTCAGCTCCCTCCCCGCTGGGATGCGCACACCCGCCGGACCCCCCGACGAATCCGCGACAACCTTCACTGTTGAGGCGGATGGTGCAGGTGTCAAGGCTGAGACCTGCCGACCGGTCGACTGCTCCCGAGATGGGCCGAATGCCCCTGCAGAGCGCCTTCAGATCCCCAGGGAGGCCAGCCACTCGTCGAGGGCCGAGTGCAGCTCGTCGGCGCTCGTCACCGCCCGCACCTCCGGGGTCGTGGGCTTGCCGCCGGTGAGCCGGGCCAGCATCGTGCCGCCCGCGCCGTGCGCCCACACGCTGATCACCAGCACGCCGTCGGCGTCGGCGACCGGCCCCCCCGGTTGCTCCACGATGTCCCCAATGTGGAAGTTGGTCCGAATTCCCCCGAGAACCGTTGTAGCACGGATCGCACCGCTGCCCACCCGGAATCGTCGAGCGCGCTGTAAGGGCGCTGTCACGGACCTGTCACGCGGCTGTCACGCCGGGGTCACGCGCCAGCGCGTCCAATGACCATCACGGTGCACCAGCGGTGAACCCGCGTGGTCCCCGAAGTGTCGGGGGTCACGCTCACCCTCCCGACACCCCAAGGGGGATCCGATGCTTCCTACGACCAGTCTCGATGAGCACGGCTCGCAGGCCCATCCGACGGCCGACCCCATGGCACCCCGGTCCGACGCCGGAGGGGCGAGCACACCTCTGCCCGCGGGCACTTTGACCGCCTCCGCGTTCACCGACGCGGAGATGCTCCCCCGTCGCGGGCCTCGACCTGAGGCCGGTTGGCGGCGGAGGGTGTACCGCACCTCCCGCGGCCGCCTCAACCCCGGGCCAGGCCCTGACGAGCGGCGGTACGCCGAGATCGAGCGCCGGCTGTGCACACCGATCCAGGGATCCCGGCGCGTGGTGGTGATGAGCCGCAAGGGCGGGGTCGGCAAGACCACCATGACGCTGGCGATCGGCAGCGTGCTCGCGACCGTGCGCGGAGACCGCGTGGTGGCCGTCGACGCCAACCCCGACGCGGGCAACCTGGCCCATCGGGTCGCCCCGCCGCGGGGCCGCACCATCACCGACGTGCTCGCCGACATGGACAAGATCGAGAGCTACGCCGACCTCCGGTCCTACCTCTCCCAGGCGCACGAGTCCCGCCTCGAGGTGCTGGCCTCCGACGACGACCCGCGAATCGGGATGGCCCTGGACCGCAGCGACTACCACCGGCTGATCGGCCTGCTCGACCACTTCTACAACCTGATCCTGCTCGACACCGGGACCGGGATCCTGGACAGCGCGAACCAGGGCCTGCTGTCGGAGGCCGACGAGCTCGTCGTGGTGCTGCGCGCCGGGATCGACGGCGGTCGCGCCGCCGCACTCACCCTCGACTGGTTGGAGGAGCACGAGCACCAGGACCTCGTCGAGCGTGCGGTGGTGGTGATCAACGGCGTACGACGCGGCACCAGCACGCCGCTGGGACACTTCACCACGCACTTCGAGCAGCGCTGCTCCCGGGTCGTCACAGTTCCGTGGGACCCGGCTCTCGAGACCGGCGGACAGACGGTGCTCACCGACCTGCGTCGCCAGACCCAGCACAGCCTGATGGTGCTGGCCGCCACCGTTGCCGACACCTTCATGTGCGGCGGGCATAGATGAGGAGTCGCCTGGCTCGGCCGGCGGCTGCGTTCACCGTCAGCCGGGACGTCCGCTGACCCGGCGATGACCTTGGCCTCTGCGCACCGGGAGCCCGCGGGGACAACGTGGAAGCGTGCTGAGAAGCAGGCCCCTCCGGCGCCTGGGCCCGGTGCTCGTCACGGCCATCTGCGTGCTGACCGCATGCGCGGGCAGTGCACCGCCGGCCACCGTCCCGCAGGTCGCGGACGCGGTGGCCGCCGGCTCCGCGGTGGCTCCCGGCCGGCCGGCCTGGATCGCCGTCTCGGTGGCCACGCTGTGGCGCTCCCCGACCTCGGCCCGGCCGGTGGACCGCCCCGCGCTCGCGCGCCCGGCCCGGATTCGCGACTGGCTGTCCGCGATGACGCTGGACCAGCAGCTCGACCTGAACGGCAGAGCGGACACCCAGGCGCTGCTGGGCGAGCGGGTCCTGGTGCTGCGGGTCCGCGACCACTGGGCCAAGGTCGCGGTCCCGGACCAGCCGAGCCCGATGAACCGACGCGGCTACCCGGGCTGGGTCCCGGTCCGGCAGCTCACCGAACGGCGTCCGGCGACCCCGCGACACGTGGCCACGGTCACCGCCCGGACCGCCTGGCTGCGCACCGACGACGCTGCCGCGCGGCGGGTCGTCGAGATCAGCTTCGGGACCACCCTGCCCTACCTCGCCACGGGCGGTTCACTGGTCCGGGTGCGCACCCCGCTGGGTGCGGTACGACGGGTCCGCGCGTCCGCCGTCGTGGTGCACGAGCCCGGAACGCCGGCACTCCCCCGGACCGGAAGGAGCCTGGTGCGCGCCGCCAAGACGTTCACCGGACTTCCGTACCTGTGGGCAGGCGTCTCCGGCTTCGGGGTCGACTGCTCGGGACTGACCTGGCTGGACTACCACGTGCACGGCATGGTGATCCCGCGCGATGCGGCTCCCCAGGCGGCCCACGGCCGCGCCGTACTCTTCGCCCACCTCCGCCGCGGAGACCTGATGTTCTACGCGAGCAACGGCATGGTGCACCACGTGACGATGTACGCCGGCCGCCACCAGATGGTGCAGGCACCGCACACCGGCGCCTCGGTGGAGACGGTGCCGGTGACCCTCGCCGGGTACGCCGGCGCCCGCCACTACCTCTGACCCGGCCCGACGAAGCTGACCGGATCCGGCGCATCCGGCTGACTGATTTCGTTCGACAGCGAGGTGGCTCTCCGGTGGAATCGGCGGCGTGCCCTCTCTTCACGACGGCGAGCTGCTGATCGACGTACCCCTCGTCCGAGCACTGGTCGATCGCGACCTGCCCGGCTGTGCGTCGCTGCCCCTGCGGCCCTTGGCCGCGTCCGGGTCGAGCAACGCGCTGTTCCGTCTCGGTGACGAGCTGCTGGTCCGGCTGCCCCGGCAGCCCGGCGGGTCGGCGGCCATCGCCAAGGAGGCGCGCTGGCTGCCGGTGGTGGCGCCGCTGCTGCCGGTCCCGGTGCCCGAGGTGGTGATCGTCGGCGAGCCGGGGCCGGGCTACCCGGAGGCTTGGTCGGTGGTGCGCTGGATCGACGGGACAGTGCCGACGGTGGTCGGCGATGCACCGGGGAGTACGACGGACGGACTGGCCGAGGACCTCGCAGCGGTGGTGCTCGCCCTGCGCGAGGCGGCCGTGCCCCGCGCCGCGTTCACCGACCCCGAGCTCTGCGGGTACCGGGGCGACCTGCTCGCGGAGAACCTGCTGGTGCGCGACGGCCGGCGCGCGGCGGTGCTGGACTTCGGCGGGCTCGGGGTCGGCGATCCCACCGTCGACCTGGTGGCAGCCTGACGTTCCCCTACTACTGGCGCACCATGCCGGAGCGGTGTGGGGCACGGCTGGCGATGGCCCGCGCCGTGCTGGCTGATGCTGGCTAGGTCGGGCTCGGCGCGCGGGAAGCCGAGTCAGCCCATCACACCCACCCGTTCCGGGGTGAAGCCGGGGAACACCTTCGCGGTCGAGACACCGAACCGCGTGCTGAGCACCTCGGCGAGCACGCTCCGGTAGTCGGTGGTCACCGCGAGGTCCCCCTCGTTGAGGTGCGCGGCGTCCAGTCCCGGCCACGTTCCGTGGACCCGGCCGCCGCGCACCCCGGCGCCGGCCAGCAACATGGTGTTCCCCCAGCCGTGGTCCAGGCCCCGTGAGCCGTTCTCGGCGACCCGGCGCCCGAACTCCGTCAGCGTCACCAGGGTGACCCGGCCGGCGGCCGGGCCGAGGTCGGTGAAGAAGGCCTTCAGCCCGTGCGCGAGCCCGTCGACCATCATGTGCATCGAGTCCGCGTCGCCGGCGTCGACGGTGCCGAGCCGCGAGTGCATGTCCCAGGAGCCGTAGTCCAGGGTGATGGCGCGTGCTCCGAGGTCGGCCTTGATCAGCCGGGCTGCCTCCTTAAGTGCGTCGCCGAGATCGTCGGCCGGGTAGCTCGCACCGGAAGCGGGCCGGTAGCGGTGTCCGGCGACGCCGCGAAAGGCGCGCGCCGTGGTGAGCGCCTCTCGGGCCCCGTTTCCGAGGTCGCCGCGGGTAGCTGCCCACACCCGCCGCAGCGCCCGGGCGCGGTCGCGTCCGGTGGGCCCGTTGAGCGCGATCTGGTCCACGTCGGCGACCGCCAGCGCCGGCTGCGGTCCGTACAGCGCGGTGGGCACCATCCCGGAGCCCATCTGGATCGCCTCGGTGACCCTGGTGGCCGCGTTGAGGCCGATCATCCGGTTGATCCAGCCGGTGCGGATCCCGTCGCCGGGGTCGGCGTCCTCGATCTGCTCCATGGCGTCGAAGTGGGAGCGGTTCGGCACCGGAAGCCCCACGGCGGTGACCGCGGCCAGCCGGCCGGCCTTCCACAGGTCGGCCAGCGGCGCCATGGCCGGGTGCAGCCCGAACATCGCATCGGGGTGCAGCAGGGCGCCCTTCGGCACCGCGATGGTGGGCCGGGCCGCGTAGTAGCCGGGATCGCCGTGCGGGACGACCACGGAGAGCATGTCGGCGCCGCCGCGCAGGGACAGCACGACGAGGACGCGGCCACCCGTGCTCGCGGCGGCGGTCCCGCCGAAGCTGGTCTGCAGCACGGCGGAGCCGAACACGCTGGTTGCTGCCGCGGCGCCGGCGGCGGCGCCGATGGTGCGCAGGAACTGGCGTCGGCTGAGCGCGTACTCGTCGCAGCAGCAGGACGGCTGTTCCTGGCTGGGATGCATGGCGGGGGCCCTCATCGGGTCATGTGGGTCGGGGAGTCGAGCAGCAGCGAGAGCAGCCACGGCATCCGCCACTGGGCCACCGTGTGCTGGGCGGTGATCACGGTGCCGGGTGCGACGTCCAGGAAGTCGCAGGCGGCGCCGAGCAGCGCGAGGGTTGCTCCGCGGCCGTGCAGCACCCGGCACAGGTGGTCGACGAGCTCGTCGAAGCGGATCCGGCGCTGCGGCAGCCAGGCTGCGCCGGCGCGGTAGTGCACGTGCCGCCTCGGGTAGAAACCGCCACCCAGCTCGCGGTGCACCCGGAAGGACGCCAGCATCCGGGACGCGGAGGCCCACGCGTCGGAGCGGTCCGGGAACCCGTCCGGGGTGAACCATCGCCACGGCTGCTGACCGATTCCGGTGGCCAGCCAGAGGACGGCGTGCGCGGCCTCGTCGCCGTCGGTGATGCTGGTGGGCCGGTGGATGCGCACACCCAGCGACCGCAGCGTGGCCACCACGTCCTCGACCGGGGTGCGCACCTTCGGGGTGGCGTGGGTGTAGAACTGCGGGTCCTCGACGAGCGCCCGCAAGGTGGCCTTGATGTCGGTGCCGGAGCTCAGGTACGCCGCGGCGACCCGGTCCACCAGCCCGGCCGGTGGCCGGTCGCCGACGAACCGGACGGCGAGCTTGGTGGCGATCCGGTGCGCGGTGGCCGGGTGGTGCGCCAGGTAGCCGAGGTAGGCGTCCAGCACCTCCCGTCCCTGTCCGCGGCCGTTCGGGTGGCTGAACCCCATCACCTGCACCGGGCCGTGGTAGTGCTCGGCCTCGTCGTAGTACGGCCGCAGCGTGCCCTTGTCGATGAGCTGGCCGGTGAGGATCCTCGCCGACTCCTGCACCTGCTCCTCGGTGTAGCCGGCGGTACGGCCGACCGTGTGCAGCTCGAGCAGCTCGCGCCCGAGGTTCTCGTTGATCGCGTCGCCGACAGAGTCGTCGGCGGACAGGTAGCGCAGCATGGCGGGGTGGGTGTCGGCGGCCTTGAGAAGGTCGGCGAAGGTGCCCAGCGCGTGACTGCGGATAGCCGCGTCGTACGACGGGCGGAACGGCCACGCCTGGTTGACCGGCGAGAACACGTGGAAGTGGTTGAGCCAGAAGTCGACCATCACCTCGAACAGCTGCCGGTTCGAGTAGGCGCGGCGCAGCATCGCCAGCTGGGCAATGCCATTGAGGTAGACGCTGCGGCTCATCCGGTGCGACGTGACCTGCTGATAGGCGTGCAGCGGGCCCCATGCCATCTGAGGGAACCAGTCGGTGAGGCCTTCGGCGAACCGGTCCGGGACCTGGCCGGGGTGCAGCTGCTGCTCGAACCAGGCGCGGGCGCCGCCGGCGCGGCGGACCTGGGCGTACAGCCCCTCGTTGTAGCCGAACGAGAAGCGCTGCATCAGGTGCAACGCGTGGCGGCGCGGGACGCGCGTGTGCCGGTAGCTGCGCACCCGGACGGGCGCGGGCATGACGAGCTGGCCAGAGCGGGGGGACACGATGACAAGTGTCAACTGTCCCGATCGTCTTGTTGCCAGAACGACTAATCCGGGGGCCAACCTCCCCCGTGCGGGTGATGCCGGAGGAGCCCGGGCGCGTAGCAGACTGCCGAGTGGGCAATGGGACCGGTGGACGCCAGGGCCTGTCGGCGGGAGGAGGGCGGTCGGTGAACTCCAATCCAGCTCGACGGCTCACCGCGATGTGCCTGCTCCTGGGCCTGGCCGCAGCGGGCTGCAGCGGCCGGCCCGGCGCGCACACCGATGCGCAACGGTCGCCGATGAGCCACCCGACCGGGCCCCCAGCCGCGGAGCGGGTAGCCGAGGATCCCGCGACGGCTGCGGCGAGCAAGCAGCACCGTGCCGCGGCTCCGGCGTTCCGTCATCCGCTGCCGGGGATGCCGCCGATCCAGGACGGCGAGGTGTACGCCGCGGCACGGGCGGGGAACGTCAAGCCGTCGATCGCGGCGGACCCGGCCTACCTCTACGTGCCCAACTCGTACGGCGAGCCCATCACGACCGTGATCAGCCAGCGCACCCACAAGGTGGTGCGGGTGCTGCACACCGGCACGATGTCACAGCACGTCACCCCGTCGTACGACCTTCGCACCCTGTACGTCGAGGCGAGCGTGGCCAACCAGCTGGTGGCCATCGACCCGAGCACCGGCCGCGTCGAGAAGAAGATCCACCAGACCCGGCCGTACAACCTCTACTTCACCCCGGACGGCAAGCAGGCCATCGAGATGGCCGAAGAGGACGACAAGATCATCTTCGAGCACCCGCACACGTTCCGGCGGATCGCGGTCGTCCACGACCGTGGTTGCGACGGGCCCAACCACCTGGACTTCTCCGCCAACGGCCGGTACTTCATCGTCAGCTGCGAGTTCTCCGGTTCGCTGCTGAAGGTCTCGACCCTGCGCCAGAAGGTGACGGCCAGGCTCGCGCTGCCCGCGGGCTCCAAGCCGCAGGACGTCCGGCTCTCGCCGACCGGCCACAGCTTCTACGTCGCCGACATGGGGCGCAGCAAGCTGCTGCGGATCGGCTGGCGCAAGCTCCGGGTGGTCGGGCACACCGACACGCCTCCCATGCCGCACGGCATCTACCCCAGCCGCGACGGCAGGCGGCTCTACGTCTCCGATCGCGGAGCCGGCAAGGTCAGCGTGGTCAGCGTGGCAACCAACAAGATCGTCGACACCTGGACCGTCCCGGGCGGGGGCAGCCCGGACATGGGCGGGCTGTCCGCGGACGGCAAGACGCTGTGGCTCTCCGGGCGCTACGACGGCGAGGTGTACGGCTGGAACACCCGTACCGGCAAGCTCATCGCCCGGATCCACGTCGGCGGTAGCCCGCACGGGCTGCTGGTCTGGCCGCAGCCGGGTCGGTACTCCCTGGGACACACCGGCAACATGCGGTGAGCCGGCGCCTCGCACGCGGCGCCACCATCGGTCAGCTCGCCCGGCGTCCTCGACGGGCGGATGACTCCGAGGTCCCTTCTGGGCGGCCTTCAGCGCTCGGCCGCTTCCCCCGGCGCCCAGTCCCGTCCGGCATGGATCCACCGGCGGCAAGGCGGTATGCCTCGGCAAGGTCGCGCAACAGCGCCGCCTTCTCGGCCGCAGGCAGCGCGGCCTTCATGTTGGTCTCCGCTTGACTTTGGATCGCGGAAAACAGAGCTTCCTGGGCACTACGCTTGGCCTCGTCCGCCATCGAAGTCCTCCTCCCTGCGTCGGCCGCGTGCCGGCGACAGCGCCTGGGTACCCGTGCGTCGGCGGTTGAACCGGCGCCACAGTGCCCGTTCGCGAACGATGTTTCGGCGGGGACGTCCCGGGAACCGTTGCCCTGATCGTCGATTTCCGAAAGGGGAACCATGAACAAGACCGAACTGCGGGACGCGGTGGCGCAGGCTTCCGGCCTCAGCGGCGCCCAGGCCGACAAGGCCGTCAGCGCCGTCATTGACTCCATCACCTCCGCGCTGGCCTCCGGGGACCGGGTGACACTGCCGGGCTTCGGCACCTTCGAGACCCGGGAGCGCGCAGCCCGCCAGGGCCGAAACCCGCAGACGGGCGCGACGATGGAGATCGCTGCCTCGACCACACCGGCCTTCAAGGCCGGGGCGCAGCTGAAGCAGGCTGTCAACAAGGCGTAGCGTGGCGCATCGTCGGAGGCCGCAGTTCTCCGTCACGCCTCACCGCCACGTGAGCCCGGTCTCATAGGCGAATATCACTGCCTGAACCCGGTCCCGCAGGCCAAGCTTCATCAGGACCCGTCCGACGTGGGTCTTGACGGTCGTCTCGGAGACGACGAGGTCCGCGGCGATCTCGGCGTTGGTCAGCCCGCGGGCGAGCAGGCCGAGGGTCTCCTGCTCCCGAGCGGTGAGGGTGTCGAACCGTCTGCGGGCATCGGGAGTCAACGTGCGGGGATGCTGCACGAACGACTCGATCATCCGACGAGTGATGCTGGGCGAGAGCAGGGACTCACCGGCGTGGGCCGCACGGATTCCGGCGACGAGGAGCTCGGGCTGGACGTCCTTGAGAAGGAACCCGCTGGCGCCTGCCTGCAGCGCCCCGTAGACGTATTCGTCCATCTCGAACGTGGTCAGCATGATCACCCGCGTGGCAGACCGGCCCGCTGCGGCCAGCTGCTGGGCGGCGGCGATCCCGTCCAGCGTCGGCATCCGCACGTCCATCAGCACGACGTCCGGCCGCAGCTCGGCGACCTTGTCCACGGCGTCTCGTCCGTCGACCGCCTCGCCGACAACCTCGATGTCGTCCTCGATCTCGAGGATCATCCGGAAGCCCCGCCGGACAAGCGCCTGGTCGTCGGCGATGAGAACCGTGATCACGCTCGCTCCAATGACCCGGGCCGTCCTGGAGCGGGGACATCGTCGAGCGGCAGCGTCGCGGCCAGTTCGAAGCCCCTCGCGGGCCCGGGGCCGGCGGCCAGGTGGCCGCCGTACACCGACACGCGCTCGCGCATTCCCAGCAGGCCGTGACCGGCCTCGCCGGGGTCGCGGGTGGGCCGCCCGTCGTCGCGCACGCAGAGCCGCAGCTCGTGCTCGCGGTAGTCGACGGAAACCTCGACGTCGGTGGGCATATCGGCGTGACGTAGAGCGTTGGTCAGCCCCTCCTGGACCAGCCGGTAGGCAGTGAGGTCGAGGCCGGCGGCGAGAGGCCGCTCCAGGCCGCCCTGCTGCAGCCGCACGGGCAGCCCGGCGAGGCGGAACTTCTCGACGAGCGGATCTAGCTGCGCCAGCCCGGGAGGTGGCTCGCGGTCCGCCCCGTCGCCTGCCTGGCGCAGGACTCCCACCATCCTGCGCATCTCGGTCAGCGCCTCGCGGCCTACGGCCTCGACGGTCTCCAGTGCCTGCCGCTCGACGGCCTGGTCGGCGGAGAGCCGACGACGGACGGCCGAGGCCTGCACAGTCATCACGCTGACGCTGTGCCCGATGACGTCGTGCAGCTCCCGGGCTATGCGATTGCGCTCCTCGGCCACTGCGCGTGAGGCGCGCTGCTCGCGGGTCAGCCGTCGCTGCTCGGTAACCAAGCGGGTGGTCCGCACCAGGGCGCCCAGCAGCCACGCGATGACCCAGGGGAAGAGCCAC
The DNA here is from genome assembly GCA_035690905.1 of Nocardioidaceae bacterium. Classification (GTDB taxonomy): domain Bacteria; phylum Actinomycetota; class Actinomycetes; order Propionibacteriales; family Nocardioidaceae; genus DASSKA01. The sequence continues at coordinate 25,635 of DASSKA010000078.1, forward strand.
ACCAGGCTCAGCCGCCGGTCCGCCAGCTGTGCGTTCATCGGGTCGAACCCGGCCCAGCCCGTCCACAGCAAGGCGACGAGGACAACGCCCCACCACGACCGGCGGACCTCAACCCGGCTGCCTACGGTGTAGGCCGCGATCATCCCCGGCAGGGCCACCCCCATGCCCTCCGGCGACCCGAACGTCGCGAACTCCGCGATGCTCACGGCCACGATCGCGACCAGGCACCCGAGCGGGTTGACCCGACGTACGACGAGCAGGACCGCCGTCACCACGTAGAGCAGCCCCTGCGCCCAGTGCGGGCCCTGCCGGTGAGTGGCGTCGACACCCCAGAAGGCCTCGAGCACGCCGAGCGCTGCCACCACGAGCGCGACGGCGCCGTCGAAGACCCAGCCCCGGCGTGTCATGCGACTGACACTAGGGCACCTGAACGGGCGAGACGTCCTCCTTGTGGAGGATCGGGACCTCCTGCGTCCTGTGGATACAAGTTCGTCGCCCGGCAGGACGTACAGCGCCCGCGCCGACTCCTACCGTCGATGCGACCTCCAGCCAGGAGGCGTCACCACGCTCCGAGAGGACACACCATGCATTCCAAGCGCACAGCCGGCCTCGCTCTGACCGCCTACGGGCTCGCCACGTTCGCCGCCTTCGCGGACAACGCACCCGGCGGGGACTACAAGGAGCACGGCGTCGTCCGGTTCATCTCCGCGGGGCACATGTGGGCCGCCTTCGGCCTCGCCTACCTCGGCATCCTCGGCGCTCTCGGGCTGCTCGTGTTCGGTCTAGGGATGCGCCACCAGGCAGGCAGTGCCCGCGACCTCGTGGGGGGACTCGCCGTCGTGGGGACGGCCACCAGCCTCGTGGGCTGGTTCGTCACCGGCGGGGTCGCGGTCTCCGCGGCGGAGGGAGGCGCGCCAGTCCGCGACACCATTGCCCACCCGGTCGTCTACGCGCTGAGCGAGATCGGCAACCTCCTTGCGGTGTGCAGCCCGGCGCTGTGCGCGGGCCTCGTGGGCATCGTGCTCGCCGTGAAGGCGCCGATGCCGACGTGGCTGCGGGTCTTCACTGTCGTCGCCGGGGTCTGCGGGATCCTCGCGCCGTTCTTCTTCACCTACTTCGTGTTCGTGCTCTGGACGGTCACGGCCGGCGTCGCTTTCGCGGTCGGCGGCCGCGAGCCCTCGACCGCCGCACCGCTGCACCCGTCGCTGGGCTGAAGGCTGTTCTGCCCACTACCCCTCGCCTTGCGATGACGCCCATCCGGCATACTGACTCCACGCGGGGTCCGGACGGGGAATCACACGGCGATTACGCGGTGGAAGCTCCTGTTTGAACTCCCGCCTCCCGGGCCTCTAGCTCAATTGGCAGAGCAGCGGACTTTTAATCCGCGGGTTGTGGGTTCGAGCCCCACGGGGCCCACCACGGGGGGCCCACAAGCCGCGACCTGACTTTCGAGCTCCGCGCGGGGGATGCACCGGGGCCGTTGGTCATCCCGGTCCCGGCCCTTCTCCCCTGTACGACGGAGCGCCGCGGCCGGACGTTCGACTTAGGAATCGGGACAAGTCCCACCGGTGAAGGGGGTCCCCGATGTATCGCTACGAACGCGCACTCGCCGACGAGCACGTGGCCGACATGAGGCGGACCGCCGATCGATTCCGGTTGGCCAAGCTGGCGCAGTGCTGCACTGCCGTCGTGAAGTGGTTCGACTCGATTCGGTGCCGCATCCGCCGTCGTCGCGACGCCCAGTGCGACATCTAGTACAGGGTCGGGCAACCTCTGCCCGCCCGGCCGTGCCCGGTCACCGGCGACGACTGCAATAACGGGTCACAGGACCTGTCGGGGTTGCCCCCGGGCCGAAGCGGTCGCAATAACGTGTCACAAGAACCGTTGGAGCTGCCGGCCTGGATGGTGCATTGGCCCGGTCGCCTGGCCGTCGTCGCCGTGATGCTCACGCCTCGACCGCCTGGGCGTCAGCGCGTTCGGACACCGGCCGGGCACCCCGGTCACCGAGAGGTTGCGGTGGGAAGACCCAACCAAATTCGGATCCGGTGCGTCTACCAGGTGACGAGACAAGGGGGACGCGGTGGTGGCGGACGAGACGACGTTGTCGTTCGAGCAGTTCGTCGCGACCCGTTGGGCGGCGCTGTACCGGACGGCGTACCTGCTGACCGGCCGTCGCGTCGACGCCGAAGACGTCTTGCAGACCACGCTGGTCAAGGCGTTCGCCTCGTGGGCGAAGGTGGCCAAGGCGCAGTCAGCGGAGGCCTACGTGCGGCGGATGCTGGTCAACGACTTCGTGTCGTCCCGGCGCGGTTCCTGGCATCGGCGGCGCGCGGACGTGCAGCAGCTCGAGCTGCCGGTCCCGGGCCACGGCGAGGGAGTCGTGGACCGGGTGAGCCTGTGGGAACAGGTACGGACGCTCCCGCCGCGGCAGCGGGCGGTGATCGTGCTCCGCTACTACGAGGACCTGACCGAGCGGCAGATCGCGGACACGCTGGGCTGCTCGCCGGGCACCGTGAAGTCGCAGGCCTCCGATGCGCTGCGGAGCCTCCGCGCCGGGTTGGGACCTGAGGTGGTGCCGGAGGGAGGCGTCGATGAACGAGCTTGAGCAGCGTCTGGCGGACGATCTGAACGCGGCTGCGACCCTGGCCGATGTCCCGCCCGCACCGGTCACCGAGCTGGCCACTGCCGGGCGTCGCCAGGTACGTCGACACCGCATCGTCACCGCATGCGCCACGGCGGCCGCTGTGCTGGTGGTGCTCACCGGAGTAGGGCTCGGGGCGACCGCGCTGCGAGCCGACCATCCGGCGCGGCCGATCGCCCCGGGTCCGACGCCCAGTCACCACGTCCGCCACCCCCAGCGCCAGAACCCGTCGGGCCTGGAGGACCTGCCCACGGGCGCGCCCCCGGCGGTGTACTGGCACGCCGGGGTGCTGCACGTGGGGGACATCAGCATTCCCACGGCCCTGGACCAGATCGTCACCGCTGGGGGGAAGGTGCTGGTCGGCCATGCCCGCGGCGCCGATCCCTCCCAGTGGGACCTGGTGGACGGAGACCACCTCGTGCCGGTCGTCCAGACCCCGCAAGCGATCTTCATCAGGCTCAGTCCCGATGGGCGGCTGGCCGTCTGGGAAGTGATCCACCCGCAGGTCACCCGCGTGGTCGCCTGGGACGTCGCCTCCCAACGCGTGGCTGGGTACCGCGACATCAACATCGAGCAGCCGTCCTGCTGCGGCGGCGGGCCGAGCCTGATGCTGTACGGCGCGGACAGCCGCGGGCAGGTGTTCTACGGCGACGGCCGGACGCTCACCGTGTGGACCCCCTCCACCGGAACCGTGCGAACCGTCACCGGCTACGGGCAGCTGCCGGCACTGCCGTCAGCTGTCACGCCCTTCGGGCTGGTCTTCCAGGGCGACGGCCCCGGTCTGTTCGACATGCCCGGCGTGTACGGCACCGTGGACGCTGACGGCGTCTTCCACCGCCAGGGCCGAACGCCCATCGACTCAGGCGTGTGGTCCCCGGACGGCCGGCTGTTCGCCTACCCCGCCGACGGCTCGGGAGCCGTTGACAACAAGAACCCCCGGCTCACCGTATACGTCTACGACACCAGCACCGGTCAGCGACAGCAGCTGCTGCTTCCGCTCGGTGCCGGTGTCCCGGAGGCCTGGGAGTCCCCCGATACCCTCCTGATCAGCGGGGGGCAGCCAGGTGGCCTCGACCAGGTCATCCGCTGCGACACGACCACCAGGACCTGCCAGATCGCCATCCGGTACCCGCACCCACGAGGCTGGTCCTTCGGATGGTTCTGACCAGGCGGCGCCCCTCATGGACGCTGCTGGTGCCGGTGGTCTGCCTGCTCGCCGGGATGCTGTTCGTGACCAGCGCGATCAGTTCGGATGGCACCGACCTCCGTCCGGGGCGGTTCAGCGACCTCGCCTCGCTCGTCAACCAGCAGAGCCAGCAGGTGCAGGCGCTGCGTGACCAGGTGCGCGGGCTGAACGACCAGGTCAACCTGCTGTCGAAGAAGGTGGGATCCCACCACGTCGCCCCCGCACAGCAACAGGCGCTCGCGCTGCGCGGCCCGGTCGGCCTCGACCCGGTGAGCGGCCCCGGCCTGACGGTGACCCTCGACGACGCGCCGAGCGACGTGATCGCGTCGGCGGACACCAACCCGAACAACCTCGTGGTGCACCAGCAGGACATCCAGGCGGTCGCGAACGCCCTGTGGGCCGGGGGTGCGGAGGCGATGACCATCCAGGGTCAG
>DASSKA010000079.1:0-11291 GCA_035690905.1 Nocardioidaceae bacterium
GGAGCGGCTCAGCGAGGTGGTTGGCCACCTCGAGGATGCGGCGGTCGGAGCGTCGGCTCACGGTGAGGGGGTAGGACCGCACGGGCGGCTCACCAGGGCCGGCGGGGAAGGTGTCGGCGAAGTGGAGGATGTTGGACACCGAGGCGCCCCGCCACCCGTAGATCGCCTGGTTGGGGTCGCCGACCGCCGTCACCGCGTGCCCGCGACCGGTCTCCTCGGACTCGCCGGAGAACAGCCGGCTGAGCATCCGGGCCTGCGCCACCGAGGTGTCCTGGTATTCGTCGAGCAGCACGATGCGGTACTTCGCCCGCTCGGCCGCGCCGACCTCCGGGCGCTCGGTGGCCAGCCTGGCTCCGAGCTCGATCTGGTCGGAGAAGTCCATCAGCCCGAGCTCGTGCTTGAGCCGCCGGTAGGCCTCCACCAGCCCGAGCAGCTCCTCGCGGCGGCCGAACGTGTGCAACACCTTGCGGATCTCGTCGGCCTTGGTCTTGTAGGTCTCCAGAGCCAGTGCGTCGGAGAACCGGGGGAGCTCACGCTCCTGGAACCGGCGCACGTCGTCCGGCGTGACCAGGTGCTCGGTCATCGCACTGTCCAGCCCGAGCAGGTAGCCGATCACCGTCGGCGGGTGGTCGCTGAGCAGCTCGACGTGCCCGGTGTAGCGGGCCACCGCCCGGGCGGCGAGCTGGTAACGCGACGCGTCGGTGATCACCCTGGTGTCCGGCTCATGGCCGATGCGCAGGCCCTCCTCCGCCAGCAGGTTCGCCGCGAACGCGTTGTAGGTGGCGACGGTCGGCTCCTCGGGCTCCTCCTCGTGCGGCTCCCGCGGCCCGCCGCGGCGCGGGAGCAGCCCGGCGTCACGCAGTGCCGACCGGATCCGGGTGGCCAGCTCGCCGGCGGCCTTGTTGGTGAACGTCAGGCCGAGCACTTCGTCGGTGCGGACCTGGCCGGTTGCCACCAGCCAGACCACGCGGGCTGCCATCACGGTGGTCTTGCCCGAGCCGGCACCGGCGACCACCACCTGGGGTTCGAGCGGCGCGGTGATCGCCGCGAACTGCTGGTCGCTGAACGCGAAGTCCGCGCCCATCAGATGGCGCAGCGACTCGGGCGTGTCCAGCCGGCGGGTCACGACAGCACCGTTCCCGCGCCCTTGACCGGGCAGATGGCCTGGAACCCGCAGTGGTCGCAGTGCTTGCCGGGGGTGGCCACGAACGCCTCCTCACGCACCACGGACGCGGCCTGCATCAGCTGCCGCTGTATCTCGGTGTTGCCGTCCTTGCCCGGCTGCTGCGGCGCCTGGCCCTGCACCTTTGCGGTGCCCGCCTTCTGCTTGCGCAGCTGCACGAGCTCTGCTCCGCCGGCCCGCACGGGTCGGCCGAGCAGGCTGTCGGCCGCCCCGTGGTCGACGGCGTGCTGGTAGAGGCCGAGCTGCGGGTTGGCCGGCAGCTCCTTGTCCGGTGGCGGGTACTTGGACGTCTTCAGGTCGACCACCACGACCCGGCCGTCCTCGTCGAGCTCGAGCCGGTCGGCGTACCCGTTCAGCCGGACCTGCTGGCCGTCCGGCAGTGCCACGTCGGCGGACAGGTGCTGCTCGGTGGCGACCACCGTGCGGGCACCTGGCCGGCCGTGCCAGTCCAGGAACCGCCGGAGCGCTGCCTCGATCTCTGCGCGTTCCTTCGCGCGCGACCACGGCGTGCGGAACGGGATCTGCGGCCAGACCCGGTCGACGTGCGCCATCAGGTCGCCGAGCAGGTCCTCGCTGCCGGCGAGCTCGCCCTTGGCCACTCGGTCGGCGAGTGCGTGCACCAGCTGGCCGAAGGCCTGGGAGGCGCTCGCGGGCAGCTGCCCGCCCGCCTCCCGCTCCAGGAACCACTTGACCGGACAGGCGAGCAGCCCCTCGAGCGCGCTCGCGGACAGCGTCAGCGGCTGGTCGGGCGGCCGCAGCGGCAGGCCGGCCAGGCTGCGGCCGCGCAGCCCCCACCAGTGGGCCGGGTCCGCGTGCGGGGCGACCGGCCCGTCCGGACCGCCCTCGGTAGCCAGCCGGGCCAGGCGGCGGGCGGCCGCGTCCCGGAGGGCGCCCGGAACGTCCGGGTCGGAGACGGTGCGTCGCAGCTCGGCGACCAGACCGGCCAGGGACAGCGGCCGGGCCGGGCGGCCCTGCACGTGCCGGCGGGGCACCGGCGCCTGACCCTCCTCCCCGCCGGGTCCGAGCTCGTCGAGGAACCGGGACGACTGCTCGCCGTCCTCCTCGACGGCGTGCACCGCGGTCACCAGCAGCCGCTGCCGGGCGCGGGTGCAGGCCACGTAGAACAGCCGGCGTTCCTCGGCGAGCAGCGTCTTGGTCGTGGTCGGCGGCAGCATGCCGTCCCGCCCGATCCGGTCGGCGTGCAGCAGGGTGGCGCGGCGTCGCAGGTCCGGCCACAGCTCCTCCTGGACGTGCATGACCACCACGAACCGCCACTCCAGGCCCTTGGAGCGGTGCGCGGTGAGCAGCCGGACCGCGTCCCCGCGGACTCCCCGCTCCGCCAGCGTGTCGGCCGGGATCCGCTGCGCCCGCAGCGAGGACAGGAACGAGGCGACGCTGGTGTGCCCGCGCTGCTCCTCGGCTCTCGCGGCGACCTCGAACAGAGCGCACACCGCGTCGAGGTCCCGGTGCGCGAGCCGCGCGCCCGGTCCCCCGGCCTCGGCCGCGCGTCGCAGCCGACGGGGCCACTCGGTGCCGGACCAGAGCAGCCAGAGCACCTCCTCCGCGGTGCCGCCGGCGTCGAGGGCGGCTCTGGCCGAGGACAGCAGCCCGCCGAGCGCGGCAACCTTGACGGCGGGCTGGCCGGCGACCCCGCGGAGCAGGCCAGGCCGCAGCAGCGCCTCACGCAGCAGCTCCGGCGAGGGGCGCGGAGCGCCGCCGGCACGATCGGCGGCACGCTTCTCCGCGGAGCGCAGCACGCGGGCGAGGGAGCGCACCTCGGTGGCGTCCAGGCCGCCGAGCGGGGACACCAGGAGGGACTCGGCCCTGGTGGAATCGACGTAGTCGAGGTGACCGGCGTCGTCGTTGTCGAGGTTCACCGCCGCCCGCAGCGCGTCCAGCAGCGGCAGCACCACCGGCTCCTCCACGAGCGGGATGTCGTCTCCCGCCACCTCCACCGGCACACCGGCCGCGCCGAGGGAGCGGCGCAGCGCCGGGATGGAGCGCCGCCCGGACCGCACCAGCACCGCCATCTGCGACCACGGCACCCCTTCCTCCAGGTGCGCCCGGCGCAGCCGGTCGGCGACGTGCTCGGTCTCGGCGCGGTCGGTGTCGAACGTGCACACCTCGACCTCCCCGTCGCCGTACCCGTTCTCCGCGGGCACCGGCTCGCGGAACGCGCGGAACGTCTCCGCGTCGATCGCCCCGGTGGCGGGCAGCGAGGCCGCCACCGCGCGGGAGGCGGCGAGCAGCCTCGGGCCGAACCTGCGGGTGCTGCGCAGCGCCCGCACGTCGGCGGGGGATCCGTCCGCGCGGCGGAACCGGTCGGGGAAGTCGAGGATGCCGCGCACCTCGGCCCCGCGGAAGCCGTAGATCGACTGGTCGGGGTCGCCCACCACCACCAGGTCGCGGCCGTCGCCGGCGAGCGCCTGCAGCAGCCGGACCTGGCTGGGGTCGGTGTCCTGGTACTCGTCGACGGCGACGTAGGCGAATCGGTCCCGCAGCCGCCTGCGCACCTCCGGACGTTCGGCCAGCTGCACCGCCCGGTAGACGATCTCCGGGTAGTCGAGGGCGCTGTGGTCGTCGAGGATGACGTGGTACTGCTGCATGAACCGGGCCGCGGCGACCAGCTCGGGCAAGCCGGCCTCCTCGGCCATCGCCTTGAGGTCGACGGGGTCCAGACCCTTCTCCCGGGCCCTGGCCAGCACCGCCTGCACCTCGCGGGCGAAGCCGCGGGTGCGCAGCGCGGCGCCGAGCGAGGACGGCCAGAGCCGGTCTTCCTCGACCCGGTTGCCCTCGAGCATCTGCTGGAGCACCACGTCCTGCTCCGGGGCCGACAGCAGCCGCAGCGGGGCGGAGTACACCTCGGCCGGAGCGTGCTGCCGCACCAGCCCGTAGGCGAAGGAGTGGAACGTGCTGCTGAGCGTGGTCGCCAGCGTCAGGCCGAGGCGGGCGGTGACCCGGTCGCGCAGCTGCTCGGCGGCCTTCCGGCTGAACGTCAGTGCCAGCACCGACTCGGCGGGCACCCCGGACTCCAGCCGGGCCACGATCGCCTCGACCAGTGTGGTGGTCTTGCCGGTGCCGGGCCCGGCCAGCACGAGCAGCGGCCCGCCGCGATGGTCGACCACGGCGCGCTGGTGGGCGTCGAGGGGCGTCGGGGCGGCGGCTCCCCGGGTGGGCCGCTCGAGGAGGTACGTCGTCACGGGCGCATCAGACCAGACGGCGCCGACAGTGCGTCGCTGTCCGGGGGCCACCACATCGCCTGTTCCAGGTCGACGCGCTCGGTGCCGCGCAGCGGGGTGCCTTCCCCCCGGTGGTGCGCCAGCGCCTCGCCGTCGTGGCACAGCGGCAGCCCGCCGTCGGCGCGGACCACCCGCCACCAGGGGACCGGCCCGCCGTACGTCGACATCACCCGGCCGACCTGCCGCGGTCCGCCGACCCCGACCGCCGCGGCCAGCGCGCCATAGGTGGTGGCCCGGCCGGGTGGGATCTGCTCGACGAGGCAGAGCACCGCCTCGACGTACTCCTCGGGATCCATGCGTGCCACGCGGACACGTTACCGGCGCGCGACCAGCAGCCGGGTCAACCTGAGCGTCCAGGCCAGCGTCACCAGCAGCGCCAGGCCGGTGGCCCAGCCGCTGGTCGAGCCCAGCCCGGATGGCGAGAACCGGACCAGCGCCCAGGTGGCCGCGGTGCCGGCGGCCACCGCGGCTGCCCGCCGCCCCCACCGGAGCAGCAGGAGCCGGTCCAGCACCAGCGACGGCGGCCCGTAGGAGGCCAGCGTGCAGCCCAGGTGCACGCCGAGCAGGGCAATCGCCGCACCCAGCACCCAGCCGGTGACCGCCGCCGGCGCGAACATCGCCCAGTGCACGCCGAGCAGCAGGACGAGCACCAGGCCCGCGCCGGAGTCCGGCAGGACCGCCACCAGCAGCGCCTGCGCCAGCGCGATGGCGAGGAACCACGGCTGCACCGTGCCGCCGGCCAGCCGCTCCAGCAGGAGTACGACGGACGCGCCGACCGGCGCCGATGACCGCAACAGCCACTGCTGGGCCGACAACCGGCTCAGCCCGTCGAGGAGGTCGAACCACCGGGCGGCCGTGCTGCTCATCGGCGCACCAGCCTCGGCAGCGCCGCCTGCCGGCCAAGCCGGCGCAGCACGTCGTCGAGCGTGCCGGGGCCACGCCAGCGCACCACCGGGATGCCAGCGGCCTGCACCCCTTCGAGGAGCAGGTCGCGCTCCAGCATCCGGAGCCGCCACGCCACCTCGGCCCGCGGGTCGCCGGCGCCCACGACCAGGTCCGGCGCCACCGGGTCCACGACAACCACGGTCAGCCCGCGACGGGCCAGCGTGACCGTCGCGGTCACCGCCCGGTCCGACAGCATCGGCGAGAACACGAACACCACGGTGCCGCCGGAGACACCGAAGTGCAGGCGACCCGGGTCCAGCCGCCTGCCCTCGCCGGGCACCACCAGGGCAAGGCTCTCCAGCAGCCGGCGCAGATGGCGGGTACCGGCACTGACGGGCACCGAGCTCGCCCCGCGTCCCAGCACCCGCAGGCCCACCCGGTCTCCCCGGCGCAGGTAGTGCTCGGCGACCGCTCCCGCAGCCCGCACCGACACGTCGAGCGTGCTGGCCGGCCCGTCCAGGCCTCCCGGCTCACCGAGCTCGGCGGCCGCGTCGAGGAGCAGCAGGATGCCGGCGTCCTCCTCGGCGACCGTGGTGGTGACGTGCAGCGTGCCGGTGCGCAGCGAGACCCGCCACTGCACCCGATGCAGCCGGTCGCCCGCGGCGAACGGCCGGATGCTCGCGAGCTCGGTGCCTTCCCCTGGTCTGCGTGCGGGGTTGGTGCCGACCAGTCCGATCGGGTGCGGGGCCGGCGCGTGCGCGTCGAAGGCACCCGGCACCGGAAGCGTGGTCAGGGTCATCGCGTGCGGCGGCTCCAGCCGGCGGCGGAACGCCCCCCACGCGGAGGTGACCGCGACCAGCCCGTCCCCGACGCTGCGTCTCCCCCAGCGCCGGCTGGAGAGCGGCACGTCGAGGGTCAGCGTCTGCTGCGGCACGTCGACCGCCCGGTCCCGCACGCCGAGCGGCGGGTCGTAGGCGACCCACCGGTGCGGAGCCAGCGCGACCACGGCGTGCTCCACGTCCGAGGCGTCCCGGAACGTGGTCCGCACCGCGGTCCCCTCCCCCTCGCGGAGGCTGGTGTGCAGCAGCCGGGCCTGCACCTGCGGCACCGGGCCCGGCCGTCGTACGGCGGAGGCGACGGCCACCAGCAGCAACGGTGACGCGAGCACCAGCACGTCCGGCCGGCCGGCCAGGACCGCGACCAGCACCAGCACCAGCGAACCCAGGCAGGCCCGCACGAACGCGTCGGTGGGGTGCCAGGACGGGCCGTCCTCGGGGGACATCAGCGTGGCCCGGGCGGCTGCAGCTGCTCACGTGCCGCCGGCGTCTCCACCTCGGTGAGCACCCCTTCGATCACCGAGGCGCCGGTGACCTCGCTCATCCAGAGCTCGGGGCGCAGCGTCACCCGGTGCGCCAGGACTGCCGGTGCGACCGCCTTGACGTCCTCGGGCACCACGTAGTCGCGACCGTCGACGACCGCGTAGCTGCGCGCGGTGAGCATCAGCGCGAGCGCGCCACGCGGCGAGGATCCCATCAGCACGTGCGGATGGACCCGCGTCGCGGCGGCCAGCGCGACGCAGTACCTGCCCACGCTCTCCTCGACCTCGACGGTCTCCACCGCCCGTTGCATGGCCAGCAGCCCCGCTGCGTCGGTGACCGCCTCCAGCTCCTGCTCCTCCTGCCGCCGGCCCAGCCGCCGGGCCAGGACCTCCCACTCCTGCTGACGACTCGGGTACCCGAAGCTGACCCGCATCAGGAACCGGTCCAGCTGCGCCTCGGGCAGCGGGTAGGTGCCTTCGTACTCGACCGGGTTCGCGGTGGCCAGCACGTGGAACGGCGCGGGCAGCCGGAACGTGTGCCCCTCCACGGTGATCTGGCGTTCCTGCATCGCCTCCAGCAGCGCCGCCTGGGTCTTCGGCGGGGTGCGGTTGATCTCGTCGGCCAGCAGCAGACCCGTGAACAGCGGGCCGTGCCGGAAGTCGAACTCCCCGGCCTTCTGGTCGTAGACGAACGACCCGGTCAGGTCCGCGGGCAGCAGGTCCGGGGTGAACTGGGCGCGGGTGAACTCCAGGCCCAGCGTCTGCGCGAACGAACGGGCCGCCAGGGTCTTGCCGAGCCCCGGGAAGTCCTCGATCAGCACGTGCCCGCCGGCTAGGACAGAGCTGAGCACCAGAGTCAGGGCGCTGCGCTTGCCGACCACCGCACGCTGCACCTCGTCGAGCACTTCGGCGGCGATCCGGGAGACGTCGGCAGGGGTCAGTGCGTTCACAGTTCCTCGATCCGGTCGGCGAGCTGGGCGATCCGAGACGGCGTCATCCGAGGGTACGGCGGCGCGGCGGTCACGAACTGTGCCAGCGCCGGACCCATCAGCGCCGCCGCGCGCTCCGGGTCGGCGATCCGGCTGATCCCGTGATGCGCCAGGAGTCTGCGGTCCACGATCTCCACAAGGTGCCTGCGCAACCGGGCGCCGGGCTCTCGTGCGTACAGCTGCTCGCTGACGAGGTGGGACAGCAGCACCAGGCCGGGATCCTCTCCACGCGCCCGCACCGGCTCGTCGCTCTGCAGCGTCCAGCTCACCGGAGGCGTCTGCACGTCGAGGAAGAGCAGCAGCGCCACGCCAGTGGCCGCCACGGCGAGCGCGAGCAGTGCCGGACGTGGGTGCGCGTCGAGGAACAGCCCCGCCGCGCACAGCAGGAACCAGATCGCCACTGCGAAGGCGACCCTTCTTCTCCAGAACCGCGTCATGCCGGTGTCCCGGATGCGGCTGGGCCCACTGCGCGGAGCTCCTCGTCGAACCGTCGCAGCGCTGCGCGAGCCGCCTCGCGGGCGTCCTCGCCCAGCGGGTGCTCGGAGAAGCGGGCCTCGCGGTAGAGCCGCGACAGCGTCCCGATCGGTCGCGGGTCGATGTCCAGCCGGCGCAGCACGCGCACCGTGAACTCGGTCGAGGTCTCCCAGCCCAGCCGTGGCACGCCGGCCTCGGCGATGGCCTCCTCGACCAGCAGCCAGCAGGCCACGATCCCGTTGCGGGGACTGCCACCGGCGATCGCGGCGACACGTGCGTCCGCGCTCTGTTCGAGAGCCTCGGCGAGGTCCACCGTCGGCAGCACCTGCACCGGCACGTCCAGAGGCGGCTCCGGCCGGTACCAGCGGTACCGCCACAGCCAGACCAGGACAGCGACCACGGCGAGCGCCAGCAGCAGCAGCACGGTCCAGGCCAGCAGGTCAGCGAGCCAGCCGAAGTGGTGGATGCCCTGGTAGTGCCGCTTGAGCTGGGCCAGCGACCTCCCCGAGGGCGGGGTGGACGGCGGCACCGTGGGCGGCGGACGCGGCGGGGCGAAGCCGAGGTGCGGGGCTCCGATGATCCGGGCCGGTCCGGCCACCGTCGCCCAGGCGAGCACGAGCACACCGACCGCGGTCAGCACGGGCACGGCCGCGCGTCGTACTCTCCCCGTCACCACGTCGCGAGGATACGCGGTCCGGGCGCTCCCGTGACGCCGTGACCGGGCCGGCGGCACCCGATCGAGGCGGTCAGAGGGGCGGGCGGAACGGCTCGGTGCCCCGGACCAGGTGCAGGCCCGCGAGTCCGGAGTGCAAGCGTGCGTAGCGGAGCTCGTGGGCCAGGTCGCCGACCCCGTTCTCGCCGGCCAGCGGGGCCAGCTCGACGGTGGAGAGCACGCCGAGGGCTCGGCCCTGCGCGTCGAGGAACCCGCTGCCCGAGTCGCCGGGGATGCCCGGCGCCACGGTGTACACCGGGTGGGACCAGCCGCCGTCCGTCGCCTGGTCGCCGAGGCTGACGCCGGTGTGCACCGAGAGCTCGCTGATCCCGGCGCGCAGGCTCGAGTCGCCGTAGGTGTAGACCGGATCACCGGCCGCCGTGCCGTCGCGGTCGATGCCGAGCGGTCCGCCCAGCGACGGGACGCTGGGGTTCACCTTGGCCACGTCCGCCGGCCGGATGCGCACCAGCGCCAGGTCGTTGAAGGCGCAGACGTTCTTCCGCGTCTCGTGCCGCCGCTGCATGGTCAGCCAGCTGGAGTAGACCAGCCGCCCGTGGCCGACCACCGTGCCTCGGGTGGCCGGGTTGCCGTCATCGGAGAACGCGACCCGGGTGCCGAGTGGCAGCGAACCCGTCGTGCAGCCATCGGTGGCGCTCGAGCCGCCGGTGCCGGCGCAGTGCGCGGCGTAGCCGAGGTAGGTGTCGCCCGCCGCGTCGGCGTACACGAAGTTGGCGGTGCACTGGGCGCCCTTGGTGTACATCATCGTGCCGGGATGGATGCTGGCGCTGGCCGCCGGCGCCCAGGCCTGGGTGCCGGTGGCGGAGGCCGGGGCGAGAACGGAACCGGCCGCGGCCAGCACCGCGCTGGTGCCGACCGCGGCCAGTGTGCGCGTCGTGGGGAGGCGCATGGAGAAACCCTTCCGGGGACGGCGTCGGTGTCACAGGTCACAACGACGCTTCCGCCCGGGGGTTACTCCGTGCGGCGGGACCGGGTCAGTACGACGGCTGGGACGGGTCGACCTGGTTCACCCAGGCGACCACGCCGCCGCCGACGTGCACGGCGTCAGAGAACCCGGCGCCCTTCAGCACGGCCAGCACCTCGGCGGACCGAGCGCCCGACTTGCAGTGCAGCACCACCTGCTTGTCCTGCGGCAGCTGCCCGATCGCGTTGCCGTTGAGGAACTCGCCCTTGGGGATGAGCTGCGAGCCGGGGATCTTGTTGATCTCGTACTCGTTGGGCTCGCGTACGTCGACGAGCACGAAGTCGCGCTCCCCGTTCTCGCGCTCCTTCAGCATCTGCTCGAGCTGGGTCACCGAGATCGTCGAGCCCGCCGCTGCGTCGGCGGCCTCCTGGGAGACCGCGCCGCAGAACGACTCGTAGTCGATCAGCCCGGTGACGGTGGGGTTCTGGCCGCAGATCGCGCAGTTGGGGTCCTTGCGGACCGGCAGCTTGCGGTACTCCATCTCCAGCGCGTCGTAGATCAGCAGCTGGCCGAGCAGCGGCTCGCCAATCCCGGTCAGCAGCTTGATCGCCTCGTTGACCTGCACCGAGCCGATGCTCGCACAGAGCACCCCGAGCACCCCGCCCTCCGCGCAGGAGGGCACCATGCCCGGCGGCGGCGGTTCCGGGTAGAGGCAGCGGTAGCAGGGCGCCTCGCCGCCGGGAGCCGCCGGCCAGAACACGCTGGCCTGCCCGTCGAAGCGGTAGATCGAGCCCCAGATGTAGGGCTTGCCGAGCAGCACCGCCGCGTCGATCACCAGGTAGCGGGTGGCGAAGTTGTCGGTGCCGTCGATGATCAGGTCGTAGCCGGAGAAGATCTCCAGCACGTTGTCGTTGTCGAGCCGCTCCTCGTGGACGACCACCTCGACGAACGGGTTGACCTCGGCGATCGACTCCTTGGCCGAGACCGCCTTCGGCTTGCCGACGTCGCTCTGCCCGTGGATGACCTGCCGCTGCAGGTTGGACTCGTCGACCTCGTCGAAGTCCACCACGCCGAGCGTCCCGACGCCGGCGGCGGCGAGGTACAGCAGCGCCGGGCTGCCCAGCCCGCCCGCGCCGATGACGAGGACCTTGGCGTTCTTCAGCCGCTTCTGCCCGGTCATCCCGACGTCGGGGATGATCAGGTGCCGGCTGTACCTGCGCACCTCGTCGGTGGTCAGTTCCGTGGCGGGTTCCACCAGTGGGGGAAGGGACACGGGCACTCCTTAGTCCTTGTTCAGTCGCAGATCCGGCCGCGGGGGACGGAGCCGGTTTCATCGGGTTCCAACACACTGCACCCGGATCGTGTTCCCGGTTCATGTTCCCTGTGCGGCCCCGGCGCATCCGCGGTTGTCCCGGTATCTGGACCGGGAGCGGACTGGCTACCGAGGAGTAGGCTGCTGCGCGGACATCCGCGAGGTGGAGAGGCATCGGCAGTGACGACCACGGACGACCAGAGGCCCCGCAGCGCGCGGATGCCGCGCAGCGCGCGACGTGCCCAGCTCCTGGAGTC
>DASSKA010000080.1:0-5879 GCA_035690905.1 Nocardioidaceae bacterium
CGGTGCTGCTGCCCGGCTGAGTCATCGTGACTCCTCGATCTGCTTGATCTCCTCCGGCGACTGGCCGGCCATCAGCAGGCCGACCTCGGCTGCCGGCGTGCCGGCCGGCACCTCCCCGATGATCGACCCGCGGTACATCACACCGATCCGGTCCGCAAGGCCGAGCACCTCGTCGAGCTCGGTGGAGACCAGCACCACCGCCGCGCCACTGTCCCGCTCCGCGACGATCCGCTTGTGCACGAACTCCATCGAGCCGACGTCCAGGCCGCGGGTCGGCTGGGCGACCACCAGCAGGCGCAGCGGCCGGGAGAGCTCGCGCGCCAGCACCACCTTCTGCTGGTTGCCGCCGGACAGCGTCGAGGCCGCGGCCTCCACCGAGGGGGTACGGACGTCGTACTCCGCGACTCGCGTCTCGGCGTACGCCCTGACCGCCTCGAGATCGAGTGCGGCCCCTTTCGCGAACGGCTCCCGGTCGTGCACGTCCAGGATGAGGTTCTCCGCGATGGTGAAACTGGCGACGAGACCGTCGTGGAGGCGGTCCTCCGGGACGTAGCCGACCCCCGAGGAGAGGATCTGGTGCACGTCGGCGTGCGTCACGTCGCGCCCGTCGATGCTGACGGTGCCACCGTCGAGCGGGACCAACCCGAGCAGCGCCTGGGTGAGCTCGGTCTGCCCGTTGCCCTGCACACCGGCGAGCGCGAAGATCTCGCCTTCGCGCACGGTGAACGACACGCCATCGACCAGCACCTGGCCCGTTGCGTCGAGGAGCCGGGCCTGGTCGACCTCGAGCACGGGCGCGCCCGGCTGAGCCGGCTCCTTGTCGATGGTCAGCTGCACCGGGCGACCGACCATCATCGAGGCCAGCTCGGCCGTCGTGGACTCGGGGGTGGCCTCACCGACCACCTTGCCGCGGCGGATCACCGTGATCCGGTCGGCGACCGCCTTCACCTCCCGCAGCTTGTGGGTGATGAACACGATGGAGGTGCCGCTGTCGCGCAGGCTGCGCATCACCTCCATGAGCTCGTCGGTCTCCTGCGGAGTGAGCACGGCGGTGGGCTCGTCCAGGATCAGCACCTTCGCGTCCCGGACCAGCGCCTTGAGGATCTCCACGCGCTGCTGCACACCCACCGGGAGGTCGGCCACCAGCGCGTCGGGAGGCACCTCCAGCCCGTACCTCTTCGAGACCTCTGCGACCTGCTTGCGGGCCCTGCGCCGGTCCAGGAACGCGAACCCACGGGTCCGCTCGTGACCGAGCTCGACGTTCTCGGCCACGGTGAACACCGGGATCAGCATGAAGTGCTGGTGCACCATGCCGATGCCCGCGGCCATCGCGTCGCCGGGGCCGTGGAGCTTCAGCGGCTGCCCGTCGACGAGGATCTCGCCCGCGTCGGGCTGGTAGAGCCCGTAGAGCACGTTCATCAACGTGCTCTTCCCGGCTCCGTTCTCGCCGAGGAGGGCGTGGATCTCGCCCGGTTCGATCACCAGGTCGATGGAGTCGTTGGCGGTCAGCGCAGCAAACCGCTTCGTGATCCCGCGTAGTTCGAGCTTCACCGGTTCCCTCCCGATGTTCTCCGGGCCTGCGGGCGTCGAGGGGAGCACCGGCCGGGACCGGCACTCCCCTCGACGGCGGTTCCGCGGAAGGATCTCCCCGTTACTGCGGCTGGCTGGGCGAGGTGATCTTGATCTTGCCGGAGATGATGTCCTGCTTGATCGTGTCGAGCTCGCTCTTCAGGTCTGACGGGACCTTGCTGTCGAACTGGTGGAACGGTGCCAGCCCGGTGCCGTCGTTGGCGAGCGTACCGATGTAGTTGCCGGTCGGGAAGGTCCCGTCGGCGGCCGCCTCGGCGTACTTCGTGACCGAGTCGGTCAGGTTCTTGGTGACGCTGGAGATGAAGTACTTGCAGTACTGCGACGCGCTCACGCAGCCGTCGGTGTCCACCCAGATCACGTTCACCTGGCCGCCGGACGCCTGCGCGGCCGCCCCCGCCCCGAGGCCGGTGCCGCCGGCGACCGGGAAGATGATGTCGGCGCCCTGCTGGATGAAGGCCTGCGAGATCTGCCGGCCCTTGTTGAGGTCGGTGAACGAGTTGGCGAAGGTGCCGCTCTTCGGGTTCTTCTCGTTCCAGCCGAGCACCTTGACGTTCGTGTGCTTGGTCTTGTTGTAGTACTGCACGCCCTCCCAGAAGCCATCCATGTAGATGGTCACCGGCGGGATGTTCAGGCCACCGAAGGTGGCCACGGTGCCGGACTTGCTCATGCCGGCTGCCAGGTAGCCACCGAGGAAGGCGCCCTGGGCGGTGTTGTACTGCAGGCCGTAGATGTTGTCGGCCTGGGACGGGGCGTCGATCTCCGCGTAGTGCTGCTCCGGGTTGGCCTTCGCGGCCTTCGCAACCGCCTGCATCATCAGGCCGCCGACCGCGATGACGGTGTTACACCCCTTGTTGGTCTCCGCGTTGAGGTTCGGCGTGTAGTCGTTCTGCGAGTTCGACGACACGTAGGAGATCTTGATGTTCGGGTTGGCCTGGTTCGCAGCCTGCAGACCTTCCCACGACGACTGGTTGAACGAGTGGTCGTCCACGCCGCCGGTGTCGAGCACCATGCAGGCGCTGAACTCCTGACCGCCGCCCCCGCTCGAGGCAGTGGCGGTGTTCGTGTTCTCGCCGCCCGCCTTCGGCGTGGCCGGCTTCTGGCCGCACCCGGCGAGCAGGAGCGCTGCTGCGCCGGCAATTGCGGCGATCTTCGTCGCGTGACGCAAGGTTGCCTCCTCCGTATGCCAACGCACCCTGCTGGCGCGCAGACCAAGGGTCACCCTATTACGCGGAGGCGTTCGTCACAGGGATCCTGCAAGGTTTCCAGACGACTTGTTATCGGCCGGTTACCGGGCCGCTTCGGATCCACCCTCGGTGGGGGACAGCGCCCCCAGCGCCGTGGCTGCGAGCACCTCGGCGGCGACCGAGATCGCGCCCTCGTCGACGACCAGGTCGCCCTGGTGGAGGTCGTAGGTGGCCCCGCCCGGCGTGCGGGTGCCCAGCCGGCCCATCGCGCCGGGCACCGACTCGAGGTACCACGCGAAGTCCTCGCCGCCGAGGCTCTGCGAGGTCGGCACCGCTCCCTCCGCGCCGAGCACGTCGCGCACCGCCGAGGACAGAGTCGCCGTCGCGGCCGGATCGTTGACCACCGGGGGCACTCCGCGCACGTAGCCGATCTCGGCGCCCACGCCGTACGGCGCGACGATCTGCGCCACCAGCTCGCGGACCAGGTCCTCGGCCTCGACCCAGGCGACGGCATCGAGCATCCGCACGGTGCCGGTGGCCTCGCCGACCGAGGGCACCACGTTCATCGCCGACCCGGCGCGCACCGAGCCCCAGACCACGCTCGCGCCGGCCCGCGGGTCCAGTCGCCGCGAGAGCGCCCCGGGCAGGTCGGTGACCAGCTTGGCCAGCGCGAAGGTGAGGTCCTCGGTCAGGTGCGGCCGCGAGGTGTGCCCGCCCCGGCCGGTCAGCCGCACGGTCAGCGCGTCGGCCGCGCCGGTGATCGGCCCCTCGCGCAGGCCGACCCGGCCGACGTCCAGCGCGGGGTCGCAGTGGAGGGAGAACACCTGGGCGACTCCGTCGAGCGCTCCCGCGGCGATCACCTCCAGCGCACCACCGGGCATCACCTCCTCCGCGGGCTGGAACAGCAGCCGGACCCGCCCGGGAAGCCCACCGGCCCGGTGCAGCTCCGCGAGTGCGAGACCGGCGCCGACCAGGCCGGCGGTGTGCACGTCGTGGCCGCACGCGTGCGCCACACCGGGACGCTCGCTGGCCCACGGCGCGGCGGTGCGGTCGTCGACGGGCAAGGCGTCCAGGTCGGCGCGGAGCGCGACCGCCGGGCTCTCGCCCGTGCCGAGCTCCGCGACCAAGCCGCTCTTGCCGAACAGCTGGAGGCCGATGCCGGCCGCCTCGAGGTGCTCCGCGACCACGGCGGTGGTGCGCTCCTCCTGCCAGGCCAGCTCCGGGTGCGCGTGCAGGTCCCGGCGCAGCGCGACCAGCTCGGGGATGTGGGCGTCCACGGCCGAGCGGATCTCAAGGACGTGGGAGGCCGGCACGGCACCACACGCTACCGGAGGCGAAGATCAGAACGCGTCGGGCGGGGAGTACACGCCCCACACCTCGCGGAGCGCGCCGCAGACCTCCCCGACCGTGGCGTGGGCGCGCAGCGCCTCCTTCATCGGGTACAGCACGTTGTCGTCGCCCTCGGCCGCCTTCTTCAGCAGGGCAAGGGACCGGTGCACCTGCTCTGAGTCGCGCTCGGCCCGCAGCCTCGCCAGCCGCTCGGCCTGCCGCTCCTCGATGGCCGGGTCGACGCGCAGCGGCTCGTACGGCTCCTCCTCGTCGACCGCGAACCGGTTCAGGCCGACCACCACCCGCTCCCCCGCGTCGATGTCCTTGGCGATCTGGTAGGCCGCCTTCTCGATCTCGTTCTTCTGGAAGCCCTTCTCGATGGCGGCCACTGCCCCGCCGAGGTCCTCGACCTGGTTCATGAGCGCGCGCGCCTCGGCCTCGAGGCCGTCGGTGAGCGACTCGACCGCGTAGGAGCCGGCGAACGGGTCGACGGTCTTGGTCACGTCGGTCTCGTAGGCCAGCACCTGCTGGGTGCGCAGGGCGAGGCGGGCCGCCTTCTCGGTGGGCAGCGCGATCGCCTCGTCGTAGGAGTTCGTGTGCAGAGACTGGG
Source organism: Nocardioidaceae bacterium (assembly GCA_035690905.1). Lineage (GTDB taxonomy): Bacteria > Actinomycetota > Actinomycetes > Propionibacteriales > Nocardioidaceae > DASSKA01. The sequence continues at coordinate 4,714 of DASSKA010000080.1, forward strand.
TGCCGCCGAGCACCGCGGCCAGCGCCTGTACGGCGACCCGGACCAGGTTCACCTCCGGCTGCTGGGCGGTCAGCTGCACACCGGCGGTCTGGGTGTGGAAGCGCAGCATCTGCGACTTGGGGCTGGTGGCGCCGAACTCGTCGCGCATCACCTGCGCCCAGATCCGACGGGCGGCGCGGAACTTGGCGACCTCCTCCAAGAAGCTGGTCCGGGACACGAAGAAGAACGACAGCCGGGCCGCGAAGTCGTCGACGTCCATGCCGGCGGCCACCGCTGCACGGACGTACTCGATCCCGTCGGCCAGCGTGAACGCGACCTCCTGCGCGGGCGTGGCACCGGCCTCGGCCATGTGGTAGCCGGAGATCGAGATGGTGTTCCAGCGGGGCACCTCGGCCTTGCAGTAGGCGAAGGTGTCGGTGACCAGGCGCAGCGAGTGCTTGGGCGGGTAGATGTAGGTGCCGCGGGCGATGTACTCCTTGAGCACGTCGTTCTGGATGGTGCCGGTGATCTGCTGGCCGCTGACGCCGTTCTCTTCCGCCACCAGCTGGTACATCAGCAGCAGCAGAGCGGCCGGTGCGTTGATGGTCATCGACGTGGACACCTTGTCCAGCGGCAGCCCGTCGAAGAGCACCCGCATGTCCTCGATGGAGTCGATGGCCACCCCGACCTTGCCGACCTCGCCGTGCGCGAGCGGCGAGTCGGAGTCGTGGCCCATCTGGGTCGGCAGGTCGAAGGCGACCGACAGGCCGCCGGTGCCGTGCGCGACGAGCTGCTTGTACCGCTCGTTGGACTCCTTGGCGGTGCCGAACCCGGCGTACTGCCGCATCGTCCACGGCCGGCCGGTGTACATCGACGGGTAGACGCCCCGGGTGAACGGGTACTCACCGGGGTCGCCGAGCTTCTCGTCGGGGTCGAACCCCGCGAGCGCGTCGGGGCCGTACACCGGCTCGAAGGGCAGTCCAGATTCCGTGGTCCCGGTCTCGCTCATGCAGGGAGAGTACGGCGCGCCCGTCGGTCCGTGCACCGTGAGATCTCCCACTCACCCCGGTGGTTGAGGAGGGAGCGGAGCGACCGTCTCGAAATCACCGGCACCTGCGCACCCATCAGGCAGGATCGTCCCCATGGCCGCCCACACCTCCCAGCAGCACGTCGAGGAGCTCCTCGAC
>DASSKA010000081.1:0-2689 GCA_035690905.1 Nocardioidaceae bacterium
GAGTTGGCGATGGACTGCATGATCATCGTCTTGCCTGCCTTGGCGGGCGAGACGATCAGGCCACGCTGGCCCTTGCCGATCGGCGCGGCGATGTCGATGACACGGCCGATCAGGTTGGTCGACTCGGTCTCCAGGCGCAACCGTTCCGAGGGGTAGAGCGGGGTGAGCTTGGAGAACTCCACGCGGTGCCTGGCGGCCTCCAGGTCGGCGCCGTTCACGGTGTCGATGCGCACCAGCGGGTTGAACTTCTCCTTGCGCTCGCCCTCGCGGGGCTGGCGCACCTGCCCGGTGATCGCGTCACCGCGGCGCAGGGCGTACTTCCGGACCATGGACAAGGAGACGTAGACGTCGTCCGGTCCGGGCAGGTAGCCGGTGGTGCGCACGAAGGCGTAGTTGTCCAGCACGTCCAGGATGCCCGCGGTGGGCACCAGGACGTCGTCCTCGTTGATCTGCGGCTCGCCTTCGTCGCGGTCCCGGCGCCGCTCGCGGTAGTTGCTGCTGCCGCTGCGTTCGCGCTCGCGACCCCGGCGCCGCCGGTTGCGGCGGCTGCTGCCGCTGCCGCCCCGGTCGTCGTCGTGGTTGCGGTTGTCCCGGCCGTCTCCGCCCCGGTGGCTTTCGCCGCGGTTGTCGCGATCGCCGGCCTCGCGGCTCTCGCCCCGGTTGCCGGCCTCGCGGCTCTCGCCCCGGTTGCTTTCGCCGCGGTTGTCATGGTTGCGGTCGCGGCGGCCATCACGGCTCTCCCGCTCGCCGCCCTCGCCCGGCTGGCGGTCCTGCCGGTTCTCCGCCGGCTGCGCGGCCCGGTTCTCCGCCGGCTGCGTGGCCCGGCCGTTGGAGCGCTGCTCCTGCGCGGTGCCCTGCTGCGTGCCCTCCTGGCTGCTCTGGCTCCCCGACTGGGCGGCCTTGATCGCGTCGATGAGCTGGCTCTTGCGCATGCCCCCGACCCCCTTGATGCCCAGGCCGCCGGCCAGCTGCTTCAGCTCGGGCAGCAGCATCCCGCTGAGCCCGGAGCCGCCACGGCGCCTGGTCCCGCCGGTGCCACCCTCAGCGGGGCTCTCGGCGGGGATTGCTTCGATTGCTTCCGACACGTGAGGTCCTTCCCACGTCCAGGCCGGGTACGGATGAGCCCGACGGCCTTTCTCATTGCGGTTTCCTGAACCGGCTCGATGCGCGCCGGCGACGCCGGAACGCTCAACTGAAGGGTTCTAGGAAGAAGGTCACACCCTGCGCGGGTCTCGCCGGACACGTCGTACGCGAGTCCTGGCCCCAACCAAGGGCGCACCTGAAGACTAGCACCATTGCCGGTAGGGCGAGTCCCAACGGCGGAACCGGCGGGCCGCGTCGGTTATTCCCCGCCGAGGATCTGGGTGCGCGCACCGTCCCGGTCGATCGGGAGCACCAGCGCCTGCCAGCCCACGGGAGCCTTGGCCCGTACGACGTCCCGGTCCACCCCGTCCACGAACGTCAGCACCGTCGGACCGGCCCCGGACACGACGGCCGGGATCCCGTCCGAACGCAGCGCCCTCAGCAGCGCGAGGCTCTCCGGCATCGCGGGCTCCCGGTAGCCCTGGTGGAGCCGGTCCTCCGTCGCGTCGAGCAGCAGCTCCGGCTGGCCGCTGAGCGCCGCCACCAGGAGGGCGGCACGGCCGGCGTTGCACGCCGCGTCCGCGTGCGGCACCGAGTCCGGGAGCATCTTCCGGGCCGCGGACGTCTCGACCGGGTAGGGCGGCACGAACAGGGTCACCTCGATCCGCGGGTCGGCTGCCACCCCGGCGACCCGGAACCGTCCGTTGTCGCGGTAGGCGATGGTGAACCCGCCGAACAGCGCCGGCGCCACGTTGTCGGGGTGTCCCTCCAGCTCCGCGGCCATCGCGTAGACCGCGTCGTCGTCCATCAGCAGCGTTCCACCCGCGACCAGGGCGCGCGCGGCAAGCACGCCGGCCACGATCGCTGCCGATGAGGAACCCATCCCCCGTGCCTGCGGGATGGTGTTCTCGCACCGCAGCGAGAGCCCGTCGGGCCGGACGCCCATCGCCTCGAACGCGAGCCGCATGGCGCGTACGACGAGGTGCGTGTCGTCCAGCGGCAGCGAACCCTCCCCCTCGCCGGACACCAGGACGCTTGTCCCGGGTCCGGCGATCTCGGCAGTCACCGTGTCCCACCGGCCCAGCGCGAGCCCGAGCGCGTCGTACCCGGGTCCGAGGTTGGCGCTCGTCGCGGGCACCGTGACCCGCACCGGCCCCTCGACGAACGGGGTCCTCATGTCAGCTCGGCGGCGCGCGCCGCCGCGTCGACGTCGGCCTCCACCACGGTGTCGACGATGTCGGTGAAGGTGGACAGCGCGGTGTCGATGTCCTTCAGGCCGTGCCCGGTGACGGTGACCACGACCTGCCGGCCGGCGAACGACTCCCCCGCCGCGAGGTCCTGCAGGATGCCGGCCACGCCCGCCGCCGAGGCGGGCTCGACGAACACACCGTCGCGCGAGGCCAGCTCGCGCTGCGCGGCGAGGATCTCCTCGTCGGTCACCGACCGGAACCGCCCGCCGGAGTCCGCGGCGGCGGTCACGGCCAGGTCCCACGAGGCGGGGTTGCCGATCCGGATCGCGGAGGCGACCGTCTCGGGATCGGGCACCGGGGCCCCGGAGACCAGCGGCGAGGCGCCGAGCGCCTGCCAGCCGTGCATCTGCGGGGTC
>DASSKA010000082.1:0-24551 GCA_035690905.1 Nocardioidaceae bacterium
GCGCCCCGCTGTCCGATCGGCACAACGACCTGCGCCTGCACCGTGCTCGGATCCATCGGCACGTACTGGCGGGAGCCCTCGTCCAGCTTCAGAAGCCCGAGCTCGAGCAGCAGGTCGAGCGCCTTCTGCTGCTCGGGCGTCTTGGCGAGGCCGGGATCATCGGCGGCCACCTGACCATGCGCCACCACGTTGCTGTAGATGCGACCCGCGACGCTCTCCAAGAGCGACCGTTCATCGGGACCGTAGGAACTGCTCTCCGGCATGCGCCCTCCCATTCGCTCTACCGTGCGCCAGTATGCCCTAGTTGTGAAATCCGCCTGCCCCAGACACAGGGGCGGCCCGGCTGGTACGGACAAAGGAGGGTCCGGACGCGAGAAAGGGCCCCGTCCGTCGTACGGAGGGGCCCCTACTCTGACGAAGCTGTTACTCGCCCAGACGGGCGCGCAGCCCGTCGAGCTCGGTCCAGAGCACGGCCGGCAGTGACTCGCCGAACTTCTCGAACCACTCGGTGATCTGCGGGATCTCGGCCTTCCACTCCTCGACGTCGACGCGCAGCGCTTCCGCGAGCTCCTCGTCGGTCACGTCCAGTCCGTCGATGTCCAGCGCCTCCGGCGTCGGGACGTGCCCGATCGGCGTCTCCACCGCCTCGGCCTGGCCGTCGATGCGCTCGACGATCCACTTCAGCACCCGGCTGTTCTCGCCGAACCCGGGCCACAGGAAGCTACCGTCCGCGCTGCGGCGGAACCAGTTCACGTAGTAGATCCGCGGCAGCTTGGCGGCGTCGTGCTCCTTGCCGACCGTGATCCAGTGGTTGAAGTAGTCGCCGGCGTTGTACCCGATGAACGGCAGCATGGCCATCGGGTCGCGGCGGACCACGCCGACCTGACCGACCGCGGCGGCCGTCGTCTCCGAGGAGAGGGTGGCGCCCATGAACGTGCCGTGCGCCCAGTCCCGGGCCTCGGTCACCAGCGGGATGGTGGTCTTGCGCCGGCCACCGAACAGGATCGCGTCGATCGGCACGCCCTTCGGGTCGTCGTACTCCGGAGCGAGGATCGGGCACTGCTTGATCGGCGTGCAGTACCGGCTGTTCGGGTGGCTGGAGAGCTCCTCGGACTCGGGGGTCCACGGCTGGCCCTTCCAGGACGTCGCGTGCGCGGGCGGGTTCTCCATGCCCTCCCACCACACGTCGCCGTCCTCGGTGAGCGCGACGTTGGTGAACACCGAGTTGCCGCGCTCGAGGGTGCGGATCGCGTTCGGGTTGGTGTTCTCGTTGGTGCCCGGAGCGACACCGAAGAAGCCGTACTCCGGGTTGATCGCGTACAGCCGGCCGTCGTCGCCGATCCGCATCCAGGCGATGTCGTCGCCGAGGGTCTCCACCTTCCAGCCGGGGATGGTCGGCGCGAGCATGGCCAGGTTGGTCTTGCCGCAGGCGCTCGGGAAGGCCGCGGCGACGTACTTCGTGACGCCCTGCGGGCTGGTCAGCTTGAGGATCAGCATGTGCTCGGCGAGCCAGCCCTCGTCGCGGGCCATCACGCTGGCGATGCGCAGCGCGTAGCACTTCTTGCCGAGCAGCGAGTTGCCGCCGTAGCCGGACCCGTAGGACCAGATCATCCGCTCCTCGGGGAACTGGACGATGTACTTCGTGTCGTTGCACGGCCACGGCACGTCGGCCTGCCCGGGCTCGAGCGGCGCGCCCACGGAGTGCAGCGCGGGTACGAAGGTGGCCTCGGTCTCCTCCATCCTGCGGAGTACGGCGGTGCCCATCCGGGCCATCACGCGCATGGAGACCACGACGTACGGCGAGTCGGTGATCTCCACCCCGAACATCGGCTTCTCGGCGTCGAGGTGACCCATCACGAACGGGATGACGTACATGGTCCGGCCCTGCATGCAACCCCGGTAGAGGTCGGTCAGGACGGCCTTCATCTGGCCGGGGTCCATCCAGTTGTTCGTGGGGCCGGCGTCCTTCTCATCCACCGAGCAGATGAACGTGCGGCTCTCGACGCGGGCGACGTCCGTGGGGTCGGTGCGGGCCCAGAACGAGTTGGGCTTCTTCTTCTCGTCGAGGCGCACGAACGTGCCGGCCTCGACCAGGGCGTCGGTGAGCTGGTTCCACTCCTCGTCGGAGCCTGTGCACCAGTGGATCGCCTCGGGTTGGGTCAGCTCGGCGATCTTCTTGACCCAGGAGAGGATCCCCCGGTGCGTGGTCGGCTCGTCGAAGGTGACTTCGTTGACTGTCTCGGCGGTCATTGCCTATCGTTCCCTCTCGCGCGTCCTCGGCGCCTGCGGGCGCCGGACCACCGACCTGGTCAGTGGTGGGTCGTGGAGTTGTTCTTCAGCTGATCGCCGCCTCGTTGCGTGCGATGTGGTGCCTGCTGCGGTGGCGTCGCAGCGGGGTGCTGGTGAATGTACTCACAAGTTCGCGGCAGGGTCTATTGGAACGATCCAGGGTCCGCCGTACCGCCGTCGAAGGCTCCCGGTGGGTGCGATTTCGTCCCGACCGCAGGGGCACGTTAGACTCATCGACGCCCTGCGCTCGTAGCTCAACGGATAGAGCATCTGACTACGGATCAGAAGGTTGGGGGTTCGAATCCCTCCGAGCGCGCGCACATGAAAGCCCAGGCCCATCCCCCGTGACCTGGGCTTTCTTGTTTCGAGACGCCGACCGCTCTGGTCGCGTGTCGGTATGCGGCTATTGAGCCTGGGCCTGGCGCGCTGATACGCTGCACAACGTTCGCGTCGAGGCTTCGGCCAGAACTTTGGGGATCGAACCCTCCAGCGCGTGCACATGAAAGCCCAGGCCCATCCCCCGTGACCTGGGCTTTCTTGTGTTCCCGGCACCGGTCGTCCGGCACCGAAATGGATGGGCGCCTGGGCTGAAACCGCGTATGTTGGCCCGGACATGTGGGATCTCTGGCTGACGCTGCGCGGCATGTGGTTCCGGCGGGGGGTGTCCCTGGCGGTCCTGGTCGTGGCGGCCCTGGTGGTCGGCGGCGCGGTGACCGGTCCGTTGTTCCTGCGTGCCGCCGGCGAGTCGGTGCTGCACGACACGCTGAACCAGGCGCTGCCGATCGGGCGGATCGTGTCGGACCGCATGTCCAGCCCGGTCAAGGCCAGGCCCCTTGCCCAGGTGGCGAAGGCGAGCCGCCACAAGCTGGCCGCGCTGCCCACGCTGGACCGGCTGTTCACCCCGCCCGTCAGCTCGCTGCAGGTACAGGCGGTCGTGGGCCGGCCCGGAGTCACCGGCGCCTCGGCGGTGCTCGCCTACCGGGAGGGCGTCTGCGCGCACGTGCGCATGGTCAGCGGCCGGTGCGCCGAGCAGCCCGGCTCGGTGATGGTGAGCGCGAAGACCGCGGATGCGGTGGGCTGGCGGACCGGGCAGCGACTGCTGGCCAACGGGCGGTCGGTGCGGGTGGTGGGCCTGTACGCCCCGGTGGACCCCAAGGGCGACTACTGGGGGACGCACCCCTACTTCGCGGCGCTGTCGGGTTCCGGCGTCGCCGGTGACCTGGGCAGCACGGTGGACGCGCTGTTCGGCCCGCGCGCCACGCTGCTCGCGCAGCCCGGGTACGTCGACGCGACGGGGGCTGTGGACCGGCACCTGAAGGTGGCGCAGCTGCGGGTGGTCGACGTACCCGCGGTCGAGAAGGCGCTGCTGGACTACACCGACACCGGTCTTGGCGCGGCCCGGTTCCGCTCGGTCGGCGTCACCGACACCGCTGTCGGGGCGGTGCTCATCCAGGCCACCGGTATCACCGACAAGCTGGTGCTGCCCGTCGTCGTGGTCGAAGTCCAGCTGCTGGTGCTGTGCTGGCTGATCCTGTTCCTGGTGGTCGCCAACGCGGCCGAGGCACGCGGGCAGGAGGTCTCACTGGCCAAGCTGCGCGGCGCGCCCGCGGCCTCCACCGTGGCGTTCGGCCTGCTCGACACGCTGTTGCTGGTGGTGCTTGCCGTGCCGATCGGGCTGGCGCTGGCATGGGCCTGGGTCACCGCGATCGCCCATCTGCAGCTGGCGCCGGGCACCCCGGTGGTGCTGACTCCCGCGTCCGGGCTGGCGGCTGCCGGTGCCGGCGCCGGTGCCGCGGTCGCTGCCGTGCTGGCCGCATCACGCACGTTGCGCCGCCCGGTGCTCGAGCAGTGGCGCCGGGCGACCCGTCGCGTGAAGTCGCGGCCCTGGCTGGTGGACGGGGTGCTCGTGGCGGCGGTCGTGGCCGGCCTGGTGGTGCTGACCCGGCACGGCGCCGTGCAGGCCGGGTCGACCAGCGTGCTGGCCCTGGTGGTGCCCGGGCTGGTGGTGCTGGCCGCGGCGTTGCTGGGTTCGCGGGCGCTGCCCGGTCTGTGCCGCGCCGCGTTCGGATCCACCCGCCGCAACGCCCGGCTGGGCGGGTTCCTGGCGGTGCGTCAGCTGGCCCGGCGGCCGACCACGCTGCGGCTCGCGCTGATCCTGACGGTGGCCTTCGGGCTGGTGGCGTTCGGCATCGACGCCTGGTCGGTGGCGCGCGCCAACGAGCACGACCGGGCCTGGACCGAGGTCGGCGCCGCCGAGGTGCTCACCGTGGCCAGCCCGGCCACCAAGGACCTCGGCAAGATCGTGGATCGGCTCGACCACTCCGGGCGCCAGGCTGCGGCGGTCGCCGAGATCACCGACTACAGCAGGCCGACCCCGATCACGCTGCTCGCGGTGCAGCCCGAACGGTTCGCGCGGGTCGCCTTCTGGCGCTCCGACTTCGGAACCGCACCGCTGCCAGAGCTGATGCGGCGGCTGACCCAGAAGGTGGCGCCGCCGGTGGCCCTGTCCGGCACCGCACTCGAGGTCCGCGTGCACGTGTCGCGGTTGTCCGCAGAGCACCCACCCGTGCTCGTCGCCGACATCGCCCAGCAGGGTGCCGGCCTGGCACCGGTCACCGTCGGCAGGCTGCGGCCCGGCGACCAGACCCTGCGCACCAGCTTGCCGTGCGTCAGGGGCACCTGCCGGCTCGTGGGACTGCACCTGGAACGGCCGGGCACCAGCTTCTACCCCATCGACGGACGGCTGGCGCTGACCGGGATCCGGGTTCGCGCCGCCGCCGGCTGGCACGACCTGCCCGCGGACCTCTCCCTGCCGCACGGCTGGCGTCCCACCGGCGCGGCGTCGTCCGTGGTTCCGCCCGACGGCGGCGGCGGCCTGGTGCTGGTGGCGCATGTGGGCAGCGTCGCCAACCCCGGCTGGCGAGTCGCCGACCGGCCGGCGAGGCTGCCGGCGCTGATGACCCGCACCGCCCACTCCGCCGCAGGACCCCATGTCGGAGGGTTGGCGAACACCCAGCTGGACCTCGACCCGATCTCGGTCGGCCCGGCGCTTCCCGGAGCCGGCGCCGATGCGGTGATCGTGGACCGGGGGTACGCCATCGACGCCGCCCACGGCTACACCCTGGCCACCACCGAGACCGTGTGGCTGGCGCCGTCGGCGGTGGCGACGTTCCCCGACCAGCTGCGCAAGGCCGGCGTGAACATCCTGGCCGCCGCGAGCGCCCCGCACCAGACTGTGCTCTACCAGCGGCAGGGACCGGCGCTGGCCATCCTGCTCTTCCTGGCCGGCGCCGGCCTGGGAGCGCTGCTGGCGGCCGGTGGCGTGGTGCTCAACCTGCACCTGGCCGGTCGGCGCCGCACCTACGAGCTCGCCGCGATGACCGCGCTGGGCGTGGGCCGGCGGGTCCTGCTGTTCTCGCTGTTCCTGGAGCAGGCGCTGCTGCTGGTCTTCGGCATCGGCGTGGGGGTCGCCGCGGGCATCGGCGGTGCGATGTTGGCGCTGCCGGCGGTGCCCGAGTTCGCCGACACCCCCACCGCGCCGCCGATGCTCTACGGGGTCCACCTGGTGTCGGTGCTCGGCACCGCCGCGGGCGCCGTGGTGGTCCTGGCGATTGTGATCGCGCTGAGCGCCGCCAACCTGCTGCGCGGCGCGCGGTTCGCCCAGCTGCGGGAGGCGCCGGCATGACCGCCGCCGTTGCGTGTGAGTCGGTGACCCACGTCTACCGAGACGACGTCGGCAGCGAGGTGCTCGCGCTGGACTCGGTCGACCTGGAGGTACGACGCGGTGAAGCGGTCGCCCTGGTCGGTCCCTCCGGCGCGGGCAAGTCGACCCTGCTCACCATGCTGGCCGGCCTTGCCCGACCGAGCAGCGGCCGCATCCGCGTCACCGACCACGAGGTCACCACGATGTCCGAGGGCGCCCTGCGGCGGCTCCGGGCCCGGGACATCGGTGTGGTGCTGCAGACCCCTGGCCGCAACCTGGTGCCCTACGCCACGGCGAGCGAGAACATCATCTTCGCCCAGCGCTCGGGAAGCCTCAGCCGCGCCCAGCGACGGGCCGAGGTCACCGACCTTCTGGAGACGGTGGGGCTGGTCGAGCACCTTCACCGGCCCGCCCGGTTCCTGTCCGGCGGCCAGCAGCAACGGCTTGCCGTCGCAGTCGCGCTCGCCGGCCGACCGACGCTGCTGCTGGCCGACGAGCCCACCAGCCAGCTCGACCGGCACACCGGGGACGCCGTCGTCGACCTGATGCTCGCCGCCCGCGAGCACCGAGGCACCACGCTGGTCGTCGTGACCCACGACCACCACCTCAGCGACGCCCTGGACGCGGCCTACACCATCCACGACGGCACGCTGAAGTCGGGAACCTGGCTTCCCGTGGCCGGCAAAGAGGAGGAAGCGTGAGTCCGACCGCCGCGGCTCCGGTCGAGCTCGTCGGCCGAGGACTGCGCTTCGCCCAGCAAGGCACCGAGATCCTGCGCGGGATCGACCTCACCGTCCGGGCGGGCGAGCGCGTGGCTCTCACCGGACCCTCGGGCTCCGGCAAGAGCACCCTGCTCAGCCTGCTCGCCGGACTCGCCGTGCCCACCGACGGGACGGTGCTGCTCGACGGTCGGCCGCTGCAGCAGCACGGGCCGAGCCTGCGCCGCCGCGTCGGCGTGGTCTTCCAGGGCTACGCCCTGATCGCGCTGCTGACCGCGGCGGAGAACGTCGAGCTGGCCCTCACCGCCACCGGGGTGGCGGCGGCGGAAGCCGCCGAGCGGGCACACGCCGCCCTCGAACGGGTCGGCCTCGCCAACCGTGCCGAGCACCTCGTCGAGGAGCTCTCCGGGGGGCAGCAGCAACGGGTCGCCATCGCTCGAGCGCTGGCCGGCCGTCCCGACGTGCTCCTCGCCGACGAGCCTTCCGCCGAGCAGGACCACGCCAACCGCAAGGCGATCCTCGACGCCATCCTCGCCGCCGCGGACACCGGGGCAGCCGTGCTCCTCGCGACCCACGACGCCGACGTCGCACTACGCTGCGACCGGCGCGTGCACCTGGTCGACGGGCAGCTCACCGAGCTCGAGGCGCTGGCCTGAGCGACGCCGTACTGGGGCCGGTTCGCGGGTCATTCGGGACTTATGACTCCTGAGTCGGCCCGCAGCGCTCACCTACGTTCGATCCATGACCGACACCAGTCCGTCCGAGCCGACCGGCACCGTCGCCGCCGTGGCTGCGGCTGCTCGCCGGGACTGCTACCGGGTCCGCTACGAGGGACCCCTCGAGCTCCTGGGCGCGGTGACGAAGACGTTTCGAGATGCCGGAGTGACGCTGGCCTCCGTGTGCGTCGACGGCTCGCCCACCTCCGGGGACCCGGATCCGGCTGCGGGTGACGGCCGGGCGGCTCTGGCGCTGATCTGCCAAGGCCGCTTCCAGTCGGTGGTGGCCCTCGTGGACTGCTTCACCCGGGAGTTCGCGCCCCGCGCGGAGCTGACGGTGTCCGAGTGAAGCACCGGCCGTAGCGTCATGGCGGAAGGTCAGGAAGCGGTGCCCGTCGACGGCTCCCGAGCGCCGGCCCGCTGGTAGACGACCGCGGCCGCGACGTCCGCGATTCGCACGTTGGTGTCCATGGACAGCCGCTTGAGAACCCGGAAAGCCTCGTCCGGGCAGCACTTGCGGTCGGCCATGATGATGCCCTTCGCCTGCTCGATGACCGGGCGCGTCTTCAGCGCCTCCCGTAGCTGGGCGATCTCCGCGGCGATCTCGGAGTAGTTCTCGAGCAGGTCGACCACGGCATCCACCTCGTCGCTGTCGACCTGACCGGGGCGCTCGTGGCCGACGACGGCCACCACGTCCTGGTAGGCGCGCACCGTGGCCACCACATCCTCGTCGACCATCGAGAGGTCCTCGACCCGGACGATCACGCCCGCCACGCCGTCCCCGTCGCAGACGGGAGCGTTCACCACCGACCAGGACTTGGTCAGGAACTCCCCGGGACGGTCGGGGTCCGGCACGTCGAAGCGGATCCCGCTCAACCGGTGGGGCCGCTGGGTCCGGCACACCCGGTCCACCGAGCTGGCGAAGTCCGCAGTGGTCCCCGCCTCCTTCGACGCCGGGCTCTCCGGGAAGGCGTCGAACACGTTGCGCCCGACGAGATCGCCGGCGCAGCGGCCGGTGGTGCGCAGGTAAGACCGATTGGCGGCTGCGATGGTGAAGTCGCGGTTGAGCAGCAGGATCGGCGAGGGAAGGCTCAGGAAGACGGGGTCGTGCTGACTCCGCTCAAGCGGGCGATGCATGCCTACCTCTCCCGGCCGGACGATGGCGTCGCGGGAAAGAATCCCCGGCGCAGCGGTCGCCAAAACATCCGCCGGCGTCGGTCTGGACCATCCGCCCCGTCGTACCTTCGAGGGCGCGACCGGGCGCTAGCGCTGCTCCCGGAAGTCCGCCTCCACGTGCTCCTCCTCGGAGTAGGTGCGCTCCTTGGCGTAGGCGTCGTAGGCCCGGTGGTCGGCCTCGGTGTCCGGAGCGTCCACCAACGCCCGCGGGTGCAGTCGCTCGACGAGCACGACGTTCAGCTGCGCGCCGAGGAGCGTGATGATCGACTGCAGGTAGAACCACCACAGGATCGTGATCACCGTGGCGAAGTTGCCGTAGGTGCTCTGCGCGTTCTGCAGGTAGCGGCTGATGATCAGCGACGAGACCGACTGCAGCACCCAGAAGGCGATCCCGGACAGCAGCGCGCCGGGGAGCACGTCGCGGGTGGACACGTCCCGGTCGGTGAGCCACCGGAACGCGATCACGAACAGGCCGACGTCCAGCGCGATGGCGATCAGGTAGCCGACCACATGACCGAGCCAGCCGAGGCTGAGCCCGTTCGCGGAACCGGAGATGAAGCTGGTGATCAGCGTGGAGACCACCAGACCCAGGCCGATGGTGGCCAGCACGCCCACGCTGCGCAGCACCTGCTCGGCCAGCTTCGGGCGCTCGTGGTAGGGAACCTCCCACACCGAGTTGAAGGCGAACTGGGTGACGCGTACGACGGAAGAGCCGCTCCACAGCGCGGTGGCGACGCCGATGATCAGCGCCCACCACGACCCGGAGAGCCCCGAGACCGTGGAGGTGTCCAGCAGCGGGAACATCTGGCCGACCTTGCTCAGCACGTCGCCCTTGCTGCCCGGCGGCAGGAAGAACCCGAGCAGGGTGACGAACACCAGCAGCAGCGGGAAGATCGAGAAGAACGCCCAGAACGCGATCATGCTCGCCAGGTTCGTGGACTTGTCCTCGCCGAACTTGCGGATCACCGCCACCGGGACGGCGAGGGTCTGGTGCTCCTGCTGGAAGGCGTCGGCCTGGTCGAGCTTCTCCTTGACGCCGCTGCTGTGCGCGCGGCCGTTGCTGCTCTTCGCGTTCACGTGTGTCTCCCGAGAGTGACTGCTGCTCCGCAGTGGCCGAGGCGATACCCCCGAGTCACCCTGCTAAACGCGACCCGGGGTCGGCTCACCCGCTCCCGCGGAGCACGTCGAGCAGTGCACGAACGAGTGTCGTGCAGTGCTAGCCGGAAAGATTGCGCGATCGCACCAATCCGGGCGTCGTCGGTGGCCGAACCCCCCGTGAAAGCAATCCCCGGTCGGCCCGAGCAACGGTGCGCGACTTCAAGAAGGCGCACTTCCCGAGCCGGCTCGTCTACGGCGGGGAGGACCTTTCCACCCGGCGCCGCGCGCCGATTCACCACCGCCCGGCGAGACAAGCGGATCAGCCGGCGGGTCTCGCGCTACCCGAGGCTCGCGAAGCAGTCCTCGCGTGAGCGGTGTACGTCGAACACGGTGGCCAGCCCGGTCACCCGCAGCATGCGCAGCACCACGTCGCGGTCGCAGACCAGGTGCATCGCCCCGCTCCTGGCGCGGGCGCCCTTCCAGGCGGCGATCAGCGCGCCCAGGCCGCTCGAGTCCATGAACGCCAGGCCCCTCAGGTCGACCACCAGTTCCCGGCGGCCGGACCCGAGCACGTCGGCGGCGACACCGGAAAGCTGCGCGGCGTTGCTGTAGTCCATCTCGCCGGTGACCTCGACGACCGCGACGCCGCGCTCGTCGTACCACTCCACGATCAGCCCTACCGCCATGCCTCGCCTTCCCAGCCTGTGCGCCGAAGACAGTCGTACCCGCCGCAGCGAAGCCGAATCCGCTGCAGCGGGTACGTCGTCGAGACGGAGGTCACACCCGGCTGGGACTGAGCACCACGATCGGCTGGCTGGTCGGCTGACGGGACCCACCGGCGGGCTCGATGGTGATCGCCACCTCCGCCCCGGCGGGCGGAAGCGGCATCGCCTGGCCCGCCGCGACGTCGGTGACCAGACCCGCCGACTTCGGCTGGCCGGCGACGATGCTCCACAGCTGGTAGACCTGCGCCTTGCTCAGCCCGGGCAGCTGGTGGGTGTCCACGGCCATCTCGTCCAGCCGCTGCGACGTGGCCACGGTGATCGTGCCGCCGTTGCTGGTGCGCACCTGGGTGCTGTGCACGTCGGGGGCGTGGAAGACGGCCGCGACCGGGCGGGACAGCTCGGGCCCGCCCTGGGTCTGGGTGACGGTCACGCCGGCGACCGCGGCGAGCACCGCGGCGGCTGCGCCGAGCGCGATCCTGCGCCAGCGGCGCTTCTTGCCCGCGCCGTCGAACCGGGTGACCAGCGGCGGGAGCTGGGGCTGCCGCTCGGCGGCCGCCAGCACCCGCGCCCTCAGCGCCGGTGGCGGCGTGAGCGCCTCGGAAGCACCCATGGACGCGGCGGCCTCCCGCAGCTCGAGCACCTCGGTGCCGCAGGAGGCGCAGTCGCCCATGTGTCCCTCGAACTCGCGGGCCTCGTCGCTGCTCAGCGCGTCGAGAGCGTACGCGCCGGAGAGGGTGTGCAGATCGTCGCTCATCACGCCCCCTGCAGGCAGTCGCGCAGGCGGATCAGGCCGTCCCGCATCCGCGTCTTGATGGTGGCCAGGGGGCGGTCCAGCAGCGTGGCCACCTCTGGGTAGGTGTAGCCGTTGAAGTAGGCCAGCCGCACCGACTCCATCTGCAGGTCCGTCAGCGTGTCCAGGCAGTCACGGACCGCGCCGTGCTCCTCGGCCCGGATCACCGCCTCACCGGGCTCCTCGCGGTCCAGCTCGTCGGGTGCGGCGTGCTGGTCGTGCCGCTTGTCGGCCTCGCTGCGGCGTACGGCGTCCACGGCGCGCCGGTGGGCGATGGTCATGATCCAGGTCTTGGCCTTGCCGAGGCTCCGGTCGAACCGCGGAGCCTTCCGCCACACCTCCAGGAACACCTCCTGCGCGACGTCCTCAGCCCGTTCGGGGTCGCGGACGACCCGGCGGGCGAGGCCGTAGACGGCCGCCGCCACCTCGTCGTACAGCCGGCCGAACGCCTCGGAGTCGCCGCGCGCGACCCGGGTGAGCAGCACGTCGATGTCTCCGCCGCTGCCCTGGCCATGCACCAGCCTCAAGCCAGGCTCGGATGCCATCTGCCCCTCCTGCTCTGCCCGTGGTCCGTCGACGGGTCACCTGTTGTTCGCGGAAGGCCGACCTGCGGATTGGAACCAGACGCTACTGCCCGGGGCACGGGATCAGAGCCTCACCCGAGCAAGCCGCCCATCGTGGTACCTGCACGCCGCTGAACCAGGGCACCGACATGATCGACAACACTCTCGTGCGTGCGGCCACGACGGATGCTTCGGATTCCGGGACCGCGGTCTTTGCCGTCATCGCGGTCGGCGGAACGCTCGTCCGGGCTCGGGGGCGACTGCGCGGCTGAGCTGCCGCCGGCAATCGGCAGGCCCCACCGACTGCCCACGGAACAGGGCCGCTGCCCATGGTGAATTCACCGTGGGCAGCGGCCCTTTACCAGGGTGCCCTGGTAAAGGGCCCGCCCGCTCAGTCGCGGTGGCGGAGCAGGAACCCGCTGAGCAGCGCGAGCAGCGCGCCGACCAGGAAGATGATCGTGCCCATCACGTCCGCCTGCGGCGGCACCCCGAGCCGGCTGGCGCCCCAGATCCACAGCGGGAAGGTGAGCGTCTGGCCGGCGGTGAACTCGGTGATGATGAAGTCATCGATGGACAGCGCGAACGACAGCAGCGCACCGGCGATCACGCCGGGGATGATCATCGGCAGGGTCACCAGCCGGAACGTGGTGAACGGGCCGGCGCCCAGGTCGCGGGCCGCCTCCTCCATCGAGATGTCGAACCCGGACATCCGGGCGCGCACGGTGATCGCCACGAACGGGATGGTGAACATGATGTGCGCGATCACGATCGTCCAGTAGCCCCGCGGCAGCCCCATCGCGATGTACAGCGAGAGCAGCGCCGCGCCCAGCCCGATCTCCGGCGCGGCGATGTTCGCGAACAGCACCAGGTCGGTCGCCCCGTGCCCGCGGAACCGGTACCGGCCCAGGGCCATGCCCATCGGGGTGCCGAGGACCACCGCGAACAGCGTGACGATGATCGCGATGGTGAACGAGTTGACCAGCGAGCCGGTCAGGTTCGGGATCGCGAACAGGTCCCGCCACCAGCGCAGCGTGAAGCCCTGCCAGGTGAAGTTGTAGCGGCTGTGCGTGTCGTTGAACCCGAACGCCGCCATCACCGCGATCGGCAGGAACATCCACAGCAGGATCAGCCAGGTGTACACGTGCAGGGTCTTGCCCTTGCGACGGGGCTTGCGCCGTCGTACCGGCTGGGTGGTCGGCGACGGCACCGACTCGCGGGTGGGCGCCATGGTCGTCATGCCGCGCTCACCTCCAGCACGTCCTCGGTGCCGAGCGCCCGGGCGTAGGCGAAGATGCCGAGCAGCAGCGCGAACATCAGCACGAAGGACAGCGCCGCTGCTTGCGGGTAGTCGCTGTTGGTGATGTACAGCGTCTCGATGACGTTGCCGATCATCACCTGCCCGGTGCCACCGAGGATCTCGGCGCTGATGTAGTCGGAGGTCACCGGCACGAAGGTCAGCAGCACGCCGGCGAACACGCCCGGGAGCGACAGCGGCAGCACCACCTTCAAGAAGGTCTGCAGCTTGTTGGCGTACAGGTCGCTGGCCGCCTCCAGCACCTCCCGGTTGATCCGCTCCAGCGCCACGTAGATGGGCAGCACCATGAACGGCACGGAGTAGTAGGCCAGTCCGGAGATCACCGCGAAGCTGGTGGCCAGGATGTGGAAGTCCTGCGGCACGATGCCCGCGTCGCGCAGCGGCCCGAGGAGCAGCCCGTCGTCGGAGAGCAGGAACTTCCACGACAGGGTCCGCAGCACGAACGTGACGAAGAACGGCAGCAGCAGCAGGAACAGGTAGGTCGGCTTGCGCGCCCCGCCGTACAACGAGATCCAGTACGCCATCGGGTAGCTGATCACGATCACTGCGACGGTGGCGATCAGGCCGTAGATGATGGAGCGGATGAACTGCTCGTGGTAGAGCGACAGCACGTCGGCGTAGTTGCTGATGCTGAACGTCTGCTGGAACCCGGTCAGCAGGTTTCCGGTCATCGTCGACAGCGACAGCATCGCGACGATCGGCACCACGAAGAAGATCGCGATCCAGAGGCCGCCCGGGAAGACCAGCGCGTACGGCGTCAGGGCGGTCGCGAACCTGCGTCTCATGACGGGTTCCCCGACCCACCCAGGGCGTAGCCGTGCTCGGCCCGCCAGCACAGCCAGGTCCGGTCGCCCCGGTCGAGGGTGACCTCGGCCGACGCGTCGTTCTGCACGAACACCACCATCTCGGTGCCGCCGGCGGTGGTCACGGTGTAGTTCGTCGACGTCCCCAGGTAGACCACCTCGGTGACCGTGCCGGGCAGCGCGCATCCGTCGGCGGGCGGCTCGGCGCACAGCGAGATCTTCTCCGGCCGCACGGTGAGCTCGATGTGCTCGCCGGTGTGCGCCGACTCGATCGGGACCATCGCGCGCCCCTCGCCGGGCACGGACAGTACGGCGAGATTGCCGTCGACCCGCTCCACGGTGCCCTCGAGGACGTTCGAGGTACCGATGAACCCGGCGGTGAACTTGGTGGCCGGCCGCTCGTAGATCTCCTTGGGGGTGCCGAGCTGCTCGATCCGGCCGCCGTTCATCACGGCGACCCGGTCGGACATGGTCAGCGCCTCGCCCTGGTCGTGGGTGACGTAGACGAAGGTGATGCCGACCTCGCGCTGGATCCGCTTCAGCTCGATCTGCATGGTCTGGCGCAGCTTCAGGTCGAGCGCGCCGAGCGGCTCGTCGAGCAGCAGCGCCCGGGGCTTGTTCACCAGTGCCCGGGCCAGCGCGACCCGCTGCTGCTGGCCACCGGACAGCTGCGTCGGCCTGCGCTTGTCCATGCCGCTCAGCTCGACGAGCGCGAGCGACTCCTTCACCCGGTCAGTGATCTCCTGCTTGGCCACCTTCGCGCGGCGCAGCCCGAAGGCCACGTTGGAGAAGATGTCCATGTGCGGGAACAGCGCGTAGCTCTGGAACACCATGTTCACGTCCCGCCGGTTCGGCGGCGTGTTGGTGACGTCCTCGCCGTACAGCAGCACGTGGCCCTCGGTGGCCTCCTCGAACCCGCCGATCATCCGCAGCGTGGTGGTCTTCCCACAACCGGACGGGCCGAGCATGGAGAAGAACTCGCCCTGCTCGATGGCCAGGTCGATGCCGGCGACGGCGCGGACGCTGTCACCACGGCGGGAGGTGTACTCCTTGGCGACGCCCACCAGGCTGATCGCGGCGGTGGTTCCCGAGCGCGGCGGCCTGCCCACCTCGGGGGGTGCGTTTCCGGTTGCGGCGGACATGGTGCCACTCACGACTGGAAGATCGGGTCGAAGATCGAGTTCCAGGTGTCGATCTCGCCCACCTTCAGGACCCGGCCGACGGAGACCTGGTTGTAGGTCTTCTCGGTCGGGAAGACCGCGTAGCTGTCCGCGACGCTCTTGAGGTACTTCGCGTCGGCGGGCTTCTTCGCTGCCGCGGCGTCTTGGAGGACGATCGGCTGCGCCTTGGGCACCGGGGTGATGTAGTTGACCCACTCGGCGACCTCGGCGGCCTTGTCCGGCTGGTAGTAGTAGTCCATCAGCATCATCGCGTCGACCGGGTTCTGCGCCTGCTTGAGGATCAAGAAGTTGTCGGTCCAGAGCAGGCCGCCCTCCTGGGGGATCAGGAACTTCAGCTTGGAGCCCGACAGGTTGCTTTGGAAGATGTCGCCCGACCACGCCTGGGTCAGCCAGATGTCGCCGTTCACCAGCGCCTGCACGTAGTCCTGCTCGTAGTACTTCCGCACGTTCGGCTTGACCTTCTCCAGCCAGGCCGCCGCCTTCTTCCAGTCATCGACGGTGGACTTCTCCGCGTCGATGCCGAGGGCGAACATGGCCGCGTTGCCCAGCTCGCTCGCGTCGCCGAACATGCCGATCTTGCCCTTGAACTTCGGGTCCAGCAGGTCCTGGAAGCCGGTGATCTCCCGGCCCGTCTTCTCCGGGTCGTACGCCAGCCCGGTGAACCCGGCCTGCCACGGGATCGTGTAGCGGTTCCCGGGGTCGTACTGAGGATTGCGGTACTTCGCCCCGGCGTACTTCTTGAAGTTGGTCAGCCGGCTCTGATCCAGCGGGACCAGGTAGTCCAGCGTCATCAGCTCGGTGAGCACCACACCGTCGGAGATGACGGCGGTGTCGTAGCCGGTGTACTGCCCAGCCTCCAGGGTGGGCCGGATGGTGGCGAAGAACGAGGGGTTGTCCTGGATCACCTCGCGGTAGTTGACCTGGATCCCGGTCTGCTTCTGGAACTGGTTGATCGAGGGATGGTTGCCCTTGCCGGCGGTGTCGATGTAGAGCGGCCAGTTGGCCCAGTTCACCTGGCCGGTCTGCTGCTTGCCCTTCCAGTACGCCGCGGCGGCGTCAGCGACCCCCTTGCTGGTGGTCGGACTGGACCCGGCCTTGGGGGCCTGCCCCGAGACGCCGCAGGCCGACAGCAGACCCCCGGCGCCCATGGCACCGGCCCCCATCCCCATCAGCCGCAAGAGGTCACGCCGACTGTGCCGGGACTGGGTGAGCCCCCGCAGCAGCGCGGGATCCACCTGAGGCGGCCGGGGAGGGTGGGTGGCAGACATCGGTCGGTTTCCCTTCGTGTTCGGCGGATGTGAACATCTTGCGCCGCACGGTGCCTTCCTTCGAGGGCTGGGACCGAACTGTGACCCGGAGGCCGTAGCTCGGGCCCGGGCGTGCCCCCCAGCAGGCCGAGCAGGCTGCTATTACAGCAGCGTAGAGGCGGTGAGGCAACCGAAACCGCAACCGATGTTGGGTGAAGGAACGTTTTCCGTTGTCATTCCGACATCTTGGCGACACACGCGCGTCCCCGGACCGCCCGCCCCGGTCGAGGTTGCTAGCCTGACGGCTCGAAGCGGCGGTGGAGCCCGCCGTGCGGGTCCGACCCGCGAGCACGCGTCCTGCCGATGGCTCCTGACCCTCGATGCTGGAGGAGACTCCCGTGCGCCTGTTGCGCGACCGGTGGGACATCCTGCTGGTGATCGCCGCCGGCGGCGCCCTGGGCAGCCTGGCCCGCTGGGGGCTGGGCGAGGCGCTGGCCCGTCCGCGGGGGGCGTTCCCGGTGGCCACCTTCGCGGAGAACCTCGCCGGTGCCTTCCTGCTCGGCCTGCTCATGGTCTGGCTCACCGACGTGTGGCCGAGCGCCCGCTACCTGCGCCCGTTCCTCGCCGTGGGCGTGCTCGGCGGCTTCACCACCTTCTCCACCTACATGCTCGACACCCGTGGCCTGCTGGCGGCCGGCCGGCCCGGCCTGGCCGCGGGCTACCTCGCCGGCACCGTGCTGGTGGGTCTGCTCGCGGTGTTCGCCGGGGTGCTGGTCGGCCGTTCGTCGCTCGCGGTGACCCGCCGGCTGCCGCGGAGAGGAAGATGAGCCTTGCAGACAAGGAGGCTTCGATGACACTGACCGGTCCCGCCACCCGGCTCACCGTGATCGTCGGCGAGACCGACCAGTGGCACCACAAGCCGGTGTACACCGAGATCGTGCACCGCGCGCACCAGGCCGGGCTGGCCGGCGCCAGCGTGTTCCGCGGCATCGAGGGATTCGGGAAGTCCAACCACATCCACACCACCCGGATCCTGTCCCTGAGCGAGGACCTGCCCGCGGCGGTGGTCATCGTGGACACCCGGGAGAAGATCGAGGCCTTCCTGCCCCAGGTCGACGAGCTGGTCACCGAGGGGCTGGTGATCCTCGACGAGGTCGAGGTGGTCAAGTACGCCGGCAGGCGGAGCGACGACTAGCCGATGAGCGTCGTACTCGTGCTGATCGGCGGCGCCGTTGGGGCTCCGCTGCGCTACCTGACCGACCTGCTGGTGCAGGCCCGCCACGACAGCATCCTGCCGTGGGGCACGCTGACCGTGAACGTGGCGGGCAGCTTCGTGCTGGGTGCGGTGGGCGCCGCGGTGGCGGTCGCCGGCGCACCGTCGTGGGCGATGACGCTGCTCGGCACCGGCTTCTGCGGCGCGCTGACCACGTTCTCCACGTTCGGCTTCGAGACCGTGCGGCTGCTCGAGGAGGGGTCGCTGCTCGAGGCGTTCGTCAACGTGCTGGCCAGCCTGGTCGCCGGCCTGGTGGCCGTGACCGCCGGCTGGGCCCTGGTGACGGTGCTCTGAGCGGGCTCGTTTTGCGGGCACTGGCCTGGGTATGACGCCCGCATGCCGGACATCTGCGACCTGATCCTGGACGAGCACGAGCTGTTCCGCCGCCGGTTCGCCGAGCTCGACGAGCACCGCGGCGGCGACGCCGCGACGCTGCAGCGGCTGTGGGAGCCGCTCGCCGAGCTGCTGGACCGGCACGCCGCCGCGGAGGAGGAGGTGTTCTACCCCGAGCTGCTGGCCCGCGGTCGCCGCGCCGAGGACGAGACCGACGACGCCATCGGCGACCACAACCACATCCGGGACGCGGTCCGCGACGCCGAGCAGGCCGAGCCGGGCAGCGACGCTTGGTGGGAGGCGGTCGGCAAGGCCCGGGAGGAGAACTCCGAGCACATGGCCGAGGAGGAGCGTGGCGCACTCGCCGACTTCCGGGTCAACGCCCCCGACCAGGTCCGCGAGGAGATCGGAGCCCGGTTCGTGGAGTACAACCAGCGGCACGCGGGCGGCCGGGACGTGGACACCTCCGACAAGGACCCCGACGAGTACATCGACGAGCACAAGCCCTGACCCGCCGCCGACGGAGGGCCTGCTGGCCGTGCTGGGGGCGGCGGACAGGCGGTCAGCGGAGCGGGTGGAAGGGGGCGATCGCGTCCGGGGTCACACCTGTGGTGATCTGCTCGGCGAGCAGCCGGCCGGTGGCCGGGCCCAGCGTGACGCCCCACATGCCGTGCCCGCCGGCGGCGAACACCCGCGAGGACCGGGTTGCCCCGATCAGCGGCAGCCCGTCGGGCGTGCACGGCCGAGCGCCGACCCACTCGTCGGTGCGGGCGTCCAGGTCGGCGTTGCGCAGCAGCGGCCGGGCCGCGTCGGTGATCGCCCGGACGCGCCGCGGATCGAGCGGCGCGGAGGGCTTGCGGAACTCCATCATCCCGGCCACCCGGAGCCGGTCGCCGATCGGCGTGCAGGCCACCCGCTGCGCGGGGAAGTACACCGGACCGCTCGGCACGTGCTCGATCGGCACGCTGAAGCTGTAGCCGCGGCCGGCCTGGACCAGCGTGCGGATCCCGAAGGTGCGGGCCAGGTCACCCAGCCAGGCGCCGGTGGCCAGCACCACCGCGTCGTAGGTCTCGGTGGCCGAGGGGGTGCTGACCTCGACGCTCGAGACGGCCTCGCGCACCCGGGTCACGGTCATCCCGGTGCGGATCTTTCCGCCACGGTCGCGCACCGAGTCCGCCAGCGCGTGCACGAAGCTGCCCGGGTCGATGAACCGCTGGTCGTGCAGCCGGATCGCCGCGCCGACCGCATCGGACAAAGAGGGCTCCACCTCGCGTGCTTCGGCGCCGGTGAGCACGTCGTACTCGATGCCCTGCCCGGCCCGGTGAATCTGCTCGATCTCCTCCAGCAGCGTGGTGCGCTCGGCCTCGGTGCGGTACGCCGCCAGGAACGACTTGGCCTCGATGGTCGGTGCGCCGAGCCCGCCGGCGGCCAGCGCGTCGTACGCGTCGAGCGCCTGGCTGTTGATTCCGACCAGCGCCTGCATCGCCCTCGACCACCGGGCTGCGGTGCTGTTGCGGGCGAACCGGGCCAGGAACGACAGCAGTCGCGGGTTGCCGCTCGGGGGAACGTAGACCGGTGACGACGGGCTGAGCACCGCCCGCACGCCGTACTTCAGCACGGCCGGCTCCGGCAGCGGTGTCGCCAGCCCGGGGGTGAGCCAGCCGGCGTTCCCCCACGAGGAGCCGGCGGCCACGCCGGTGCGGTCCAGCACGGTCACGCTCACGCCGCGCTCCTGGAGGAACCAGGCGGTGGCCAGGCCGACCATGCCGGCGCCGACGACGGCGACCCGGCGCGGGGAGGAAGAAGGCGTCATGGACACCATGATCCGATCCCGGCGGCTGATCTTCATGGTGTCCCGAGGACAAGATTCGGCTCCGCTCTTGTACGCCGGGCACAATGGGGAGATGCTCTCCGCGCTCGACGTGCTCACCGCGATCGGCCCGTCCACCTTCGAGGTGCAGGCACCCGGTGCCCGCCGCGACGTCGCCGACGTGTTCCTCGCCGAGCCCGGCGGAGCCACGGTCGGCCAGGCCGGGGACCTGGTGCTCGGTGCCGGTTGCACCGCCGAGGAGGCGGTGGACCTGGTGCGGCGGTGCACCGCGGCCGGCGCCTCCGGCCTGGTGCTGAGGAGTACGACGGCCGAGGAGCCCGTCCTGGCGCAGGCGCGGGCCGACCGGCTGCTGCTCGCCACGGTGCAGCCGGACGTGTCCTGGGCGCA
Organism: Nocardioidaceae bacterium; assembly: GCA_035690905.1. Classification (GTDB taxonomy): domain Bacteria; phylum Actinomycetota; class Actinomycetes; order Propionibacteriales; family Nocardioidaceae; genus DASSKA01. The sequence continues at coordinate 20,150 of DASSKA010000082.1, forward strand.
CCTGGTGTGGATGCTGCGCGGGGTGGTGGACCGGGCGGCCGCGCCCGATGCGCCGACCGCCGGGGACGCGGCGGTGCACCAGGACCTGTTCACGGTGGCGGACACGGTGGCCGCCATCGTCGACGCCCCGGTCACCATCGAGGACAACCGGTCCCGGGTGCTCGCCTACTCCTCCGGACAGGCCAGCACCGACCCGGCCCGGGTGTCCACGATCGTGGGCCGCCGGGTGCCCGAGGAGGTGCTCGCCTCACTGCGCGCCCGCGGCGTGTTCCGGACCCTGGCCAAGGCCCGCGGGCCGTTCCTGGTGCCGGCCGGCCCGGACGGGACGCTGCCCCGGCTCGTGGTCCCGGTCCGGGCCGGGGAGGAGTGGCTCGGCTCGATCTGGGCGGTGGTGCAGGGCCCGGTGCCCGAGCAGGTCACCGCCGAGCTGAGCAACGCCGCCTCGGTGCTGGCGCTGCACCTGCTCCGGCTGCGCGCCCAGGCCGACGTGGCCCGCCGTGACGCCGCCGAGCGGCTGCGCCGGGCGCTCACGGGCGCAGGTACGACGGACCCGGCGCCCCGGCTCCCGGACGGGCCGTGGCGGGTGGTGGCCCTTGCCGCGCCCAGCCCGTCGCCGGACCTCTCGCAGCAGGTGGACCTGTGGGCCACCACGCTGCGCCGCAACGGCTGGGCCGAGCCCGCGCTCGCCGACGTGGACGGCATCGTGCATGCCGTGGTCGGCAGCGGAGCCGTACCCGGCTCGTGGCCCTGGCTGCGCGGGGTGGCGGTTGCGATGCGCCGCGCCGACCCTGCGGTGGTGGTAGCGGCCGGTGCTCCGGCGGCCCTCCCGGCCGACCTGCCGCGGTCGCGCGCCGAGGCCGCCGAGACGCTGCGGCTGCTCCTGGACGAGGGCGCGGCCGCCGGCTGCTTCGAGGACTCCTGGGCGCCGCTGGTGGTGGCCCGGGCGACCAGCCAGCTCCAGGGCGCTCACAAATGGGGGTCGCTCGGCGTGCTGCTGGCCGCGGACAGGCAGCGGGGTACGGCGTACGTCGAGACGCTGGCCGCCTGGCTGGCCCACCCCGGTGAGCCGTCGCGGGCCGCGGCAGCGTTGCACGTGCACCCGAACACCCTGCGCCACCGGATGCGGCGGATCACCGAGCTGGTCGAGCTCGACCTCGACGACCCGACGGTCACCCTGGCGCTGCGGCTGCAGACCACCGCCGCGCGCCGAGAGGCGCTACAGCATGGTCAGTAGGACCGCCGCCACCAGCGGGACGATCACCACCGCCGCCGCGATCGGTGAGGCCGCCCGGTTGGCGTGCATCTCCGCGCCGGCGCGGATGGAACGGTCGTTGCGGCGGTAGCGCAGGAAGCCGGCCAGGCCTACGTAGGACCCGACCGCCACCAGCAGCACGCCGAGCACCAGCCGCAGCCCCTGGTGCCCGTGGGTGAGGAACTGCAGCACGGCCAGGCCGGCGAGCTGCAGGGCCAGCGCGGTGCGGATGTAGGCCAGGAAGGTGCGCTCGTTGGCGAGCAGGAACCGGTAGTCCACCCGCTCGTCGGTCATGGCAGGAGGCTAGCGGTCTAGGCTGCGCGCGAAGAGGAGGCGCGGATGCGGATGTTCGTCGCGCTGGTCCCGCCCGCCGACGCGCTGGCCAGCCTCGCGGACTTCGTCGAGCCGCGCCGGGAGGCCGAGCCCGGCTTCCGGTGGACCGACCCCGAGCAGTGGCACATCACCCTCTCCTTCATGGAGGACGTGCCCGAGCGCAGGCTCGACGACCTGCTCGCCCGCCTGGAACGAGCCGCCCAGCGACGTACCTCCTTCCCGGCCGCGATCTGCGGCGGCGGCGCGTTCCCGAACCCGGCCCGCGCGAAGGTGCTCTTCGCCGGAGCGTCCGCCGACCCGGACACCGTGGAGCTGACCCGGCTGGCGACCGGGGTACGGGCGGCCGGCAACAAGGCCGGCGCGCCGGCGGCCGGGGGCAAGTTCCACCCGCACATCACGCTGGCCCGGCTGCGCGCCCCGGCGGAGGCGACTCGGTGGGTGCGGATCCTCGACGGCTACCGGGGGCCGGCCTGGCCGGCGCACCGGATCACCCTGATCGCCTCGCATCTCGGCGAGGGCCCGCGGCGCCGTCCGCGTCATGAGCCGATCGCTTCCTTCGACCTCGCCGAGGCCACGACGGGATAGGGTCGAGGCAGCGCCGAGCCGGGGAGGGAGTGGAGCAGATGCCGTACCTGTTGCGGGTCGAGCTGCCCGACGTGCCGGGGTCCTTGGGCCGGGTCGCGAGCGCGATCGGTGAGGCCGGCGGGGATATCGAGGCCATCGAGATCGTCGAGAAGAACCCGCACGGCACCGCGGTCGACGACGTGCTGCTGGAGACCGCGCCGGGCGTGATGCCCGACTCGCTGGTGTCGGCGTGCTCGCAGCTCGAGGGGGTCCGGGTGCTGTGGATCTCCCGGTACGGCGCGGGCGGCAACCTGTTCCTGGACCTGGAGGCGGTCGAGGCGCTCACCGAGAACCCGGCGGCCGCCCGTGACCAGCTCGTGGACCTGATGCCGATCACCTTCCGCGCCGACTGGGCGTTGCGGGTGCGGCGCACCGACTCCGGCGCCGAGGTGCTGCACCGCACCCAGGCGGCCCCGGAGCTCACCGACACCAACGTGGGCTGGTTCCCCCTCGAGAGGGCCGGCCGGCTCGAGGTCCCGGCGGAGTGGGAGCGCTGGTCCTCGGCGATGGCCGGCGCGCCGCTCGGCGCCAAGGACGAGATCGTGGTGTTCGGGAGGCGCGGCGGCCCGGAGATCCTCGACTCGGAGCTGGCCCGGCTCGGTCACCTGGCCGCGCTGGCGGTGTCCATCGGCCGCGCCGGCTAGGTGGACCCGTACCTGCTGGCTCGTGAAGCTGCCGCGGCGCTGGCGGAGCTGACTGGGCGTACGTCGCACGACGCGCTCGTCGTGCTCGGCTCGGGATGGGCACCGGCCGCGGACGCCTTCGGCGAGCCGCGAGCCCGGTTCCCGATGACCGAGCTGCCCGGGTTCCTGGCTCCGGTGGCTGAGGGCCATCTCGGCGAGATCCGCTCCTGTGACGTGGACGGGGTGGCCACGCTGGTGTTCCTGGGCCGGACCCATCTCTACGAGGGGCACGGTCCCACCCCCGTCGTACATCCGGTCCGGACGGCGGCCGCCGCCGGTGTCCGGCTCGCGGTGCTCACCAACGCCAACGGCGCGCTGCGCGACGACTGGACGCTCGGGCAGCCGGTGCTGGTCTCCGACCACCTGAACCTGACCGCGGTCTCCCCGCTGGCCGGGGCCCGGTTCGTGGACCTCACCGACTGCTGGTCGCGGCGACTGCGGGACCTGGCGAGGCGGCTCGACCCGTCGCTGAGCGAGGGCGTCTACGCGCTGCTGCGCGGACCGCACTACGAGACCGCCGGCGAGGCGGAGTGGCTGTGCCGGGTCGGCGCCGACATGCTCGGCATGTCCACGGTGCTGGAGGCGATCGCCGCCCGGGAGAGCGGCGTCGAGCTGCTCGGGTTCTCCACGGTCACCGCGCTCGAGCTCTCCGGCCTGGCCATCGACCCGAGCGAGGTGGTCGAGGTGGCCGGCCGCACCGCCGCGCGGATGGGCCCGCTGCTCGCCCGGCTGGTCGCCGCCGGCGTCGGCACGAGGTGAGGCGGCGCAACCTCGTACGGCGGCTGCCACAAGGGCCCGGAAACTGCCAAGATTGGCTGCGAGGCGCGGCCACGGGGACTGCGAGCGGCAGGCCGGCCGCCCCGGGAAGAGGTGCGCCATGACCGACGTCAAGACCCCACCGCTGGCCGGAGAGCCGGGGCCCGCGGCGCCGCGGGTGGAGGCCTACGGCACCGATGTCATCGCCGAGTCCGACCGCAAGGGCCGCCCGTCCGACCTGTTCTGGCCGTGGTGTGCCGCGAACATCTCGGTGTTCGCGGTCAGCTTCGGCTCCTTCGTGCTCGGCTTCGGGCTGAACCTCTGGCAGGCGCTGGTCGCCGCGGTGGTCGGCACCGTGGCCGGCTTCCTGCTGGTCGGCTTCGTCTCCATCGCCGGCAAGCGCGGCTCCGCGCCCACCCTGGTGCTTTCCCGCGCCCCGTTCGGGCTGCGCGGCAACCTGCTTCCCGGTCTGGTGTCCTACTTCCTGCTGGTCGGCTGGGAGACGGTGCTGGTGGCGTTGTCCACGTTGGCGGTGGCCACCGTGTTCGGCCGGCTGGGCTGGAGCTCCGGCACGCTGACCCAGGTGGTCGCGTTCCTGGTGGTCGCCGCAGTGATCGTGCTGTTCGGGATCCTCGGCTTCGACGCGATCATGCGGCTGCAGAAGTGGCTGACGATCATCACCATCGTGATCACGGTGCTCTACATCGCGCTCACCGCCGACCACATCGACATGGCCGTCGCCACCAAGGCGCCC
>DASSKA010000083.1:0-2263 GCA_035690905.1 Nocardioidaceae bacterium
CTCGGTCGGTAGGGGCACAGGGCCGGCGACCTTGGCGCCCGTGCGCGTGACCGTGTCCACGATCTTGCGGGCGGAGGTGTCGATCACCTCGTGGTCGTAGGCCTTGAGCCTGATGCGGATCTTCTGTCCCGCCATAGCTCTCGTTCGTCCTCTACTTGTCCTGAGCCGAAGCTCGTCCGGTAAGTCTTCCCACCCGCACCCCCGAGGTCGGGCGTGTCGCGCGATTCCCGGCGCAACACACCGCCCACGAACTTGGTGTTGGAGTGGCACCCGGCCGGCGGCCGAGTCAGCAGGGTCTCCTGGTGCGGCACCGGCACGACGTGACCACCGCGATCAGGACAGCCTGTGAAGTGGTCAAACTACCGGCGCCCCGGCAACCCCGCCGGAGCAACCGGACTATCTTGTCAGAGACCCCGTGGCCAGATCAAATCGAGGCCGAGATCCGCCGGTAGGCCAGGTCGGTGACCGGCCGGCCCTCGCGGATGCCACGCCGCTCGAAGCGGGTCACCGGCCGCTCGGACCAGCGCGGCGCGGGCCCGTCGTACTCGTTGCGCAGCAGCGGCTCACCGTCGAGCACCGCGACCATCTGCTCGGCGTAGTCCGGCCAGTCGGTGGCCAGCCGCCAGCGAGCCCCCACCTCCAGCCTGGAGGCGGCCACCGCGGCGAACTCCCGGGTCACCAGCCGGCGCTTGCGGTGCCGGGTCTTCGGCCACGGGTCGGGGAAGAACGTCCACAGCTCGCTGATGCTCTCCTCGGCGAGCAGGTGCTGCACGGACCACACCGCGTCCACCCCGCACAGCCGCACGTTGTCGGCGCCGAGCTGCTCGAGGCGCTGCATGGTCTGCGCAACGCCCGGCCGCCACACCTCGAAGGCGAGCACGTTGTACGACGGACGCGCGGCGGCCAGCGCGGCGGTCGCCTCCCCGATGCCGGGGCCGATCTCCACGATCAGCGGCGCAGACCTGCCGAACCGCTCGGCGAGGTCGAACCCGGGGTCGTCCACGGCGCCCTCCGGGATCCACCACCGGTCCGCGAGCCGGCTCCACGCCGCGGCCTGGGCGTCGGTGAGCCGGCTCCCTCGGCGGGCGTAGCTGAGCACCTCCCGGATCCGCCTGCCCTCGCCGGTGAGGCCGGTGTGCGGCCGGGCGGGCCGGACCCGCTCCTGCTGATGCGTCTCTTGCTGGGCCACGACGGACCATTCTGACACCGGCCGGATGGCTCTGGGCACAGCCCCCGCGCGACTCTAGCCTGAGGCCAACAGATGGGGAGGTGGGGGATGGACTACCAGGTGCGGATCGTGAACCGTCCCGCGCAGCAGGTCGCCGTGGTCAGGTTCCACACCACGCTCGCGGAGCTCGGCACGCGGATGGCCGCCGGGTTCGCCGACGTGATGGCTTCGCTGTCCCGGCACGACACCCAGCCGACCGGGCCGGCGCTCGCCTACTACGAGAAGGAGGCGGACGGCTTCGCGGTGGCGGTCGGCTTCCCGGTCGCCGCCGGGCTGCCCGAGGACGGTCCGGTGACCACCCTGCGACTGCCGGAGACCGACGTGGCCACCACCACGCACGTGGGCCGCTACCAGGACCTGCCGCGCGCCTACGCGGCGCTGGCGGAGCAGGCCGCTGCCCAGGGGCGCGAGCTGGACGAGAATGCCGGCATGTGGGAGGAGTACTGGAGCCCTCCCGGGACGCCGGAGCACCAGGCCCGCACCGAGGTGTTCTGGCCGGTGAAGCCTCTCGGGGCCTGACGCTCCGAGCGCGAAGAAGGCCCTGCCCGAGCGGGCAGGGCCTTCCTCTCAGCCTCGGGCTGGTCTCACTTGATGACCTTGGTGACCCGTCCGGCGCCGACGGTGCGGCCGCCCTCGCGGATCGCGAACCGGAGACCCTCCTCCATGGCGATCGGCTGGATCAGCTCGACGCTCATGTCGGTGGTGTCGCCCGGCATGACCATCTCGGTGCCCTCGGGCAGCGTGACGACGCCGGTGACGTCCGTCGTGCGGAAGTAGAACTGCGGACGGTAGTTGTTGAAGAACGGCGTGTGACGGCCGCCCTCGTCCTTGGACAGGATGTACACCTGACCCTCGAACTCGGTGTGCGGGGTCGTGGTGCCCGGAGCGATGACGACCATGCCGCGCTCGACGTCCTCGCGCTTGGTGCCGCGCAGGAGCAGACCGACGTTCTCGCCTGCCTCGCCGGTGTCGAGGAGCTTGCGGAACATCTCGATGCCGGTGACCGTGGTGGTCTGCTTGTCCTCACGGATGCCG
>DASSKA010000084.1:0-9516 GCA_035690905.1 Nocardioidaceae bacterium
GATGCTGATGGCCGCCGACATCCTGCTCTACCGGCCGCAGTACGTCCCCGTCGGCGAGGACCAGCGCCAGCACCTCGAGCTGACCCGCGACCTCGCGCAGCGGTTCAACCACCGCTACAAGAAGACCTTCCGGCTGCCCGAGCCGTTCATCCTCAAGGAGACCGCGAAGATCACCGACCTGCAGGAGCCGACCGCGAAGATGTCGAAGTCGGCGTCCTCGGCGGCGGGCATCATCGACATGCTGGACGACCCGCGCGTGTCGGCGAAGAAGATCCGGTCGGCCGTCACCGACTCCGGCACCGAGATCCGGTTCGACGAGGAGAACAAGCCGGGCATCTCCAACCTGCTCACGATCTACTCCTCGCTCACCGGCCGGTCCGTGCCCGACCTGGAGAAGGAGTACGACGGACGGGGCTACGGCGACTTCAAGAAGGACCTCGCCGACGTCGTGGTGGAGTTCGTCACCCCGTTCCGGAACAGGACGTTCGAGCTGCTCGAGGACAAGGCACAGCTCGCCGCCGTTCTGCGCGCCGGGGAGCTGAAGGCCGCCGCCGTCGCGGAACGAACACTCGCAGACGTGTACGAGCGGGTCGGATTCGTGCCCGTCGAACGCTAGGGTGCGCAGGTGGCCACCACGATCGGCGTCGCTGTAGCCGTGCCGGACCCCTGGGGCAGGCAGCTCCAGGACTACCGGGCAGGGCTGGGTGACGTGAGCGCGGAAGGCATCCCGACCCACATCACGCTGATGCCGCCGTTCGAGGTCGAGCCGGAGGAGCTCCCGGACATCGAGCGGCACCTGGCCGAGGCGGCCGAGCGCAATCCCTGTTTCACCATCCACCTCCGCGGAACCGGGACGTTCCGGCCGGTGTCCCCGGTGGTCTTCGTGGTGGTCGTCGAGGGCATCTCCGCCTGCGAGCAGCTGGCCTTCTCGATCCGTCGCGGACCGCTCGCCACCGACCTGCAGTTCCCCTACCACCCGCACGTGACCATCGCCCAGGAGCTCGACGACGACTGCCTGGACAAGGCGTTCGAGGAGCTGGCCTCGTTCGAGTGCCGGTTCACCGTCGACCACTTCTCGCTGTACGTGCACGAGCACCCGGCCGGCTGGCGACCCACCCGCGGTTTCGAGCTGGAGCCCGCGCCCTCGGAGGTGCACGTCCCGCCCCGAAGTGGGTAGACAGTCCCCATGGGCAGCTTGAAGGACCGCCTGACCCGCTGGGTGCGCGCGGTCCGGGAGCGGTACCCGCTCGTCGACCACGTGTTCCGGCTGTTCGGCCACTACAGCGACGTCAACGGTGGCGCGTTCGCCGGCGCGGTGACCTACTTCGGCTTCCTGTCCTTCTTCCCGATCCTGGCGCTGGCGTTCTTCGCGGTCGGCATCCTCGCGCACGTCTACCCCGATGCGCGCGAGCAGCTGACCACCGCGATCGGCCGGGTGCTGCCCGGCATCGTCGGGAACCAGCCGGGCGAGATCCCGCTGTCCACGTTCGAGAAGAACGCCCGCGCGGTGGGCGTCCTCGGTGGGCTCGGTCTGCTGTACTCCGGCCTCGGCTGGCTGTCGGGGATGCGTACGGCGCTGGAGGTGATGTTCGCGCTGCCGGAGAAGGAGCAGCCCAACTTCGTGATCGGCAAGCTGATCGACCTGGCCACGCTCGTGGTGATCGGCGTGACCCTGGTGGTGTCGGTCGCGATCACCGGGGCGGTCACCGCGCTGTCCGGAGCACTGCTCGGCCTGGTGGGCGTGGACCCGACCGCCACCGCGCCGTACGTCCTGCTCAAGATCGTCGCGCACCTGCTGGCCATCACCGCCACCACCTTCCTGCTGCTGGCGATGTTCCGGCTGCTGGCCAACCCGCACCTGCCGCGCCGCGCGCTGATCGAGGGCGCGCTGCTCGGCGGCATCGGCTTCGAGCTGCTCAAGGTGCTCGCCGACTACCTGATCGCGCTGACCCGCAGCTCGCCGGCCTTCCAGGCGTTCGGGATCGCGCTGATCCTGCTGGTCTGGATCAACTACTTCTCGCGGCTGGTGATGTACGCCGCCGCCTGGGCGAAGACCACGCCGCGCACCCTTCCGGCGTTCACCCCTGCCCGCGCAGGTGCGCCACCGCCGGACCCGGGTCCCGACCGTCCTGCGTAGCCACGAGCAGCAGCAACGACTCCGCCTCCTCCGCACAGGCCGCGCAGCCGCGCAGGTGCACCAGCAGGTCCGGCATCGCGGGGGTGGCCGGGTCGTCCAGCAGCCGCTCGACGTAGACGTCCACGAGCTCGAAGCACTCGTCGCAGGACACCCACGGCTCGGTGGACAGGGTCAGCAGCCGGCCCGCCTCGGGCGTCGTGCTCAACCGCTCCGCGAGCACGTCCACCGGCACCTGGTCCACCAGCAGCGCCACCGCGATCTTCCGCTGGTACGGCGTGAGTGCGACCCGCATCGCGTCGACCACCGCGCTCGCCAGGTCCGCCGCCTCGGCGTGCTGCTCCGGACCCGCACCGGTGTCCGTCCACAGGTCCGCGTCCTCCAGGTGCACCTCGCGCTTGGCCCAGGCGTGCCGGCGCACCTCCGTGGCCGCCCGCAGGATGGCGAACTTGTAGGCCCAGGTGGTGAACCGGCTGCGGCCCTCGAAGGTGTCCAGCTTGCGCAGCAGCGTGGTCAGCGCCTCGTCGGCGGCGCTGTTCGCGAGGTCCTCGCAGGTGACGGCGTCGACACCGGGCAGCATGCCGCGCATCCGCCACATCTGGTGCCGGGCGGCGCGCACCATCAGCGCGTGCAGCAGGCGCAGCGCCGGGTCGTGCGCGGGGCCGGGCAGGCCGAGCGCGGTCGGCCAGTCCACCGGCTCCTCGACGATCGGCACCACGCCTCGGCCGAGGGTGGTCACGACGGCCACCCGTCGGTGTCGAGGGGCGACAGGATGCGCGCCGGCAGGTGCGGCGGGCAGCCCCGGTCCACCAGCTGGAGCAGCGCGTGCAGGTCCAGCCGTGGCATGCCGGCCAGCCTGGTGGCGAGCTCCTCAGGGAAGCCCGCCTCCAGCAGCCGGCAGCGGCGCCAGGCCCTGACGTCGACCGGGGCGCTCGCCCGCAGGCAGGGCCTGGCGTGGTCGGTGGGGTTGCCCGTCATACCTGGTTGGTGTGCGCGGCAGGGTCCGGTCTTACCGGCAAACTCGCCGGTAAGACCGCCCGGCACCGCCGACACCAACTGCATGGTGAGCCTCCTGGCTCCGATCTCGCGACAACCAGTCTCCGCAGCCGTCCCCGCGACGGTCATTTCCGCGGTCAACCTCAGGAGCACGAACATGACCGACTCCCGCAACCTGTCCCAGGTCGCGCTGCGCGACTTCGGGCTGCTGCTGGCCGCACTGGCCCTGTGGCGGCTGGCCGCCGTCTACGACACCCGCCCGCTGCCGTGGCGGCACGGGTGAACCGGGATCCCTCGGTCGGCGTGGTACGGGCATGGACTGGGCAGGCTGGGCGGTCTTCGGGCTGGTAGCCACCGCGGCTCTGACCGCGACGATGACGGCCGCCCAGCTGGCCGGGCTGACCCGCCTGGACCTGCCGCTGGTGCTGGGCACGCTGGTCACCGAGAACCCGGACCGCGCCCGGGCCGCCGGGTTCGGGATCCACCTGGCGGCCGGGCAGGCGTTCGGGATCGGCTACCTGCTGGTGTTCACGCTGCTGGGCCGGGCCACCTGGTGGCTGGGCGGCCTGCTCGGGCTGCTGCACGTGGCGGTGGTGCTGCTGGTGGTGCTGCCCCTGCTGCCCGGCGTGCACCCACGGATGGCCTCGCACCGGACCGGCCCGGCGTCCCGCGCGGTCCTGGAGCCACCGGGCCTGCTGGCCCTCAGCTACGGGATGCAGACCCCGGCCGTCGCCGTGGCGGCGCACCTGGCGTACGGGTGCGTGCTCGGCCTGCTGCTCCAGGCCCGGTGAGCGATGCGGCCGATCGCGGACCACGGGATGCTCGGGGACACCCGGACCGCCGCGCTGGTCGCCTCCGACGGCACCCTGGACTGGATGTGCGTGCCCCGGTTCGACGGTGAGCCGGTGTTCGGGAGCCTGGTCGGCGGCGAGCAGGCCGGCCGGTTCCTGCTCGGGCCGGTCGGCGGCGCCTCCGTCGTACGGCGGAGGTACCGGCCGCACTCGGCGACCCTGGAGACCACCTGGAGCGCCGGCACCGGCCGGCTCACGCTGACCGAGGGGATGCTCGCCGAGCCGGCGGGGCGGCTGCTGCCCGCCACCCTGCTGGTGCGGCGGCTCACCGCCGAGCACGGCCCGGTGGAGGCGTTGGTCGACTTCGACCCGCGCCTCGGGGAGGCGCACCGCCGGCCCCGGGCCGGCACACGCGGGCCGGAACTGGTCTGCACGTGGGGCTCGCTGGCGGTCGCGCTGCGCTGCGACTGCGCCCCCGTGCGGGTCGGTGCACCCACCCGCGTCACGGTGCATCCCGACCGGCCGCTTACCTTCGTGCTGACGGTGGCCCGGCACGAGCCGCTCGTCAGCGTGCCGCCCGAGCGCGCGTGGGCACTGCTTGCCGAGGACGAGGCCCGCTGGCGGGCGTGGACGGCCGACGTGCCCACGGACCTGCCGTTCCGGGAGGCGGTGCTGCGCAGCCTGCTCACGCTGCGGCTGCTCACCTACTCCCCGTCCGGGGCACCGGTCGCCGCACCGACCACCTCGCTGCCCGAGCAGATCGGCGGCGAGCGCAACTGGGACTACCGCTACGCCTGGCCGCGGGACGCCAGCATCGGCGTCGCGGCCTTCCTGGGCGTCGGCAAGGTGGAGGAGGCGCGCGGCTTCCTGTGGTGGCTGCTGCACGCCAGCCGGCTGCAGCGGCCCCGGCTCCCGGTGCTGTTCACCCTCGACGGACGTCATCCGGCTCCGGAGCGACGGCTGGCCGGCTGGCCGGGCTACGCCGGCAGCACGCCGGTCCGGGTCGGGAACGCCGCCGTCGGCCAGCACCAGCTCGACGGGTACGGCTGGGTGGTGGACGCCGCCTGGGTGCTCGTGCGCGCCGGCCACCCGCTCTACCCGGAGACCTGGCGGGCGGTGCGCGGCTTCGCCGACCTGGTGGCCCGCCGCTGGCAGGAGCCGGACGCCGGGATCTGGGAGCGCCGCGACGCTCCGGCGCACCACGTGCACTCCAAGCTGATGGCCTGGCTGGCCCTGGACCGGGCGCTGCGGATCGGGGCGACGCACCGGGTGCCCCGCCAGCAGGCCGCGCGGTGGCTCGCCGCCCGCGATGCGCTCGGCGCCGAGGTGCGCACCCGAGGGTTCGACCCGGCGCTGGGCAGCTACACCCGGGCGTACGGCGACCCCGGCCTGGACGCGGCCGTGCTGGTGCTGCCGCTGGTCGGGGTGGACGACCCGCGGTCGGAGCGGGTCCGCGGCACCGTGGACGCGATCCGGGAGCGGCTCTCGGCCGGTGGCCCGCTGCTCTACCGCTACCTGCCCGGCGAGGACGGGCTGCCGGGAGGGGAAGGCGCGTTCCTGCCGTGCTCGTTCTGGCTGGTGCAGGCGCTGGCGTGCACCGGCCGCCGGGCGGAGGCCACCGAGCTGTTCGAGCGTCTGCTGGAGTACGGCGGGTCGCTCGGCCTGCTGGCCGAGGAGGTCGACCCGGCCACCGGCGAGCAGCTGGGCAACTACCCGCAGGCGCTGACGCACGCCGCGCTGGTGCAGGCAGCGCTCGCGCTGCGCTGAGCGCTCAGCGCAGCAGCCCGACCACGTCCCACTTCCAGGCCCCGCTCCAGTCCTGGTGCCGGAACGCCGTGCTGAGCCCCTGTTCCTCGGCCACGGCGACCATCGCCTCCGGCGGGTGCACGAACGCGCGGAACGCGTTGCCCTGCAGCCGGCGCAGCAGGTTCTCGGTGCCGATGGACGCTCTGGTGACCAGCATGTCCGCGGGGTGGCTGTAGACCAGCAGCCGCCCGGCGTGACCTGCGGCGGCCGAGAGCAGCGCCGGGTAGTCGGGGTAGCAGCACACCACCCGGTGCAGCACCACCACGTCGGCGGGCTCCACCTGCTCCGGTGACCGGGCGATGTCCAGGAACCGCCGGGTGACCCGGCCGGTCAGGCCGGACCGCTCGAGCAGCCGGCCTGCCTCCTGCTCGTAGTTGTGCGAGATCTCCAGGTTTGTCACGTGCTTGGCACCCCGGTGCAGCAGCTCGACCTGGATCTCGCCCACCCCGCCGCCGATCTCCAGCACGGTGGCGCCCTCGATGCCGTGGCCGCTGGCGAAGTCGACGATGCGCTGCGCGGTTGGGTTCAGGCCACGCTTGCCGTAGCGCCTGGCCACCCGGCGGGCAAAGCGTCCGGTGAACACCGACTGGTAGTCGTCGTTGTCGCAGCAGCCGGCCATGGGACCAGTATCGGGCCGGAGGCCGCGGCGGCCATCACCTGACCGGACGGGCGGCGTCGTCGGGTGCACCTCGACCCAGCGGCCATTCCGGTTGTCGCGCCCGGCACATCACACGAGAAACTGGCACTTCACACGGCAGGTGAACCGTGTGGAGTGCCGGTTCCTCATGCTCACATGGGAAAACGCCGGCACCGACTCTTGACAAGCCGCCCGCCGACCCCGAAGGTTTGAGGTGAATCACCTCTCATATTTCAAGGAGGGTCGGCTATGTCCCGATCTCGTCTCGCCGCGCTGACCGCGGCGATGGCCGCGCTCTGCCTGGGCGTCGCAGGGTGCGCCACCGGCACGAGCAGCACCGACTCGGGCTCGGGCGGTTCGGTCAAGGTGGCGGTGCTCACCTCGAAGACCGGCCCCCTCGCGGCGTACACCGCGGAGTACCTCGACGGCTTCAAGGCCGGCCTCGACTACGCCACCGACGGCACCGGCGAGGTGGACGGCACCAAGATCGACGTGACGTACGTCGACGACCAGGACCAGCCGGACACCGCGGTGTCCCAGTTCAAGGACCTGGTCGGCAAGGGCTACAAGATCATCGCCGGCACCGTCGACTCCGGCATCGCGCTGCAGCTGGCGCCGCTGGCCGAGCAGAACAAGGTGCTCTACGTCTCCGGCCCGGCGGCCGCCGACGCGATCACCGGCGTGAACAAGTACACCTTCCGGTCCGGCCGGCAGACCTGGCAGGACGTGGAGACCGCGGCCGCTGCGATCGGAAGCGTCTCGGGCAAGAAGGTGGTCGTGTTCGCCCAGGACTACGCGTTCGGCCAGGCCAACGCCGAGGCCGTGAAGACCGTGCTCGGTGGCGAGGGCGCCACCGTCGACCAGGTCATGGTGCCGCTGTCCGCCAAGGACTTCACGCCGTTCGCGCTGCAAGCCAAGCAGAAGAACCCGGACCTGCTGTTCGTGGCCTGGGCGGGCGACACCACGGGCGCGATGTGGCAGACCCTGGACCAGCAGGGGCTGTTCGACTCGAGCACGGTGGTGACCGGGCTGGCCACCACCGCGACGTACGGCCTCTACGGACCGGCCACCGACAAGATCGACTTCCTGTCCTACTACTTCCCACAGGCGCCCGACAACGACGCCAACAAGGCGATGGTCGACGCGGTGCAGAAGGCCGGCTCGAACGCCGACCTGTTCACCCCGGACGGCTTCGTCGCGGCCCAGATGGTCGTGCACGCGCTGCAGCAGGCCGGCGGCGACGACGTCGACGGGATGGTCAAGGCCTTGGAAGGCTGGACGTTCCAGGCGCCCAAGGGGGAGGAGACGGTGCGGGCCAGCGACCATGCGATGCTGCAGCCCATGTACGTCGCCAAGCTCGTCAAGCAGGGCGACAGCTACGTCCCGCAGCTGGTGAAGACCGTGCCCGCCGACCAGGTCGCGCCTCCGGAGGCCTCCCACTGACGCCGATGACGACGGGCTCACGATGACCAGGGGCACGCTGACCCGGGCCGGCACCACGCTGGAGGTGCAGGGACTGTCGTACTCCATCGGCGGGGTGCGCATCCTCGACGACGTGAGCCTCCACGTGGCCGCCGGCGAGTTCCTCGGGGTGATCGGTCCGAACGGCGCGGGCAAGACCACGCTGTTCAACCTGCTCTCCGGGGTGGCGCTGCCGAGCAGCGGCACGGTGCGGATGGCCGACCGTGAGATCACCCGGCTCTCGCCGCACGCCCGAGCCCGGGCGGGACTGGGCCGGACGTTCCAGACCTCGAGCGTCTTCCCGGCGCTCAGCGCGGTCGAGAACGTCCGGCTCGCCGCCGAGGCCGGTGCGGGCGCCAGGTTGTGGGGGCCGCCCGACGGCCCAGGAGGCCGGCTGCTGGAGACCGCGCGGGAATGCCTGGAGCGGGTCGGTCTGAGCACGCAGGCCGCCGCCCTGGCCGGCTCGCTGTCGCACGGCGAGAAGCGCAAGCTGGAGATCGCCCTCGTGCTGGCCGGCCGGCCGCAGCTGCTGCTGCTCGACGAGCCGATGGCCGGGCTGGGTATGGAGGACGTGCCGGAGGTGGTCGCCCTGGTCCGCGACCTGCACGCCGACCAGGGCATCACCGTGCTGATGGTCGAGCACCACATGGAGGTGATCCTCGGCCTCGCGGACCGGATCGCGGTGATGCACCACGGCAGCCTGCTCGCCTGCGATACCCCGGAGGCGGTGATGGCCGACCCGGCGGTCCAGTCGGCCTACCTCGGGGAGCCCCTGTGACAGGAGCAGTGAGTCCGGAGCCGGTGCTGCGGCTGTCCGACGTACAGGTGCGCATCGCCGGGTCCCAGATCCTGCACGGGGTCTCCTTCGACGTGGCGGCCACCGGCGTCACCGCGCTGCTCGGTCGCAACGGCGTCGGCAAGACCACCACGCTGCTGGCGGTGATGGGGCTGCGGCCGCGCACCGGCTCGGTCCGCCTCGACGGGGAGAGCCTCGACGGGCTGCCCACCCACCGGATCGTCCAGCGCGGCGTCGGCTACGTGCCGGAGGACCGCGAGGTGTTCGCCGGGCTCACCGTCGCGGAGAACCTGCGGCTCGCCGAGCGGGGCACCGCGGAGCCCAGGTACGACGCGGTGTTCGAGCTGTTCCCGGACCTGCGCCGCAGGCTGCGCCAGCAGGCCGGGACCCTGTCCGGTGGGCAACAGCAGATGGTCGCGCTGGCCCGGGTGCTGCTCGCCGAGAACCGGCTGCTGCTCGTCGACGAGCCCACCAAGGGGCTGGCGCCCCAGGTGGTGGGGGAGGTGGCCCAGGTGCTGGAGCAGGTCGCGCAGACTGTCCCGGTGCTGCTGGTGGAGCAGAACCTCGGCGTGGTCGGCCGGCTGGCCCGGCACGCGGTCGTGCTCAACCAGGGCCGGGTGGTGCACGAGGGCGACGCCGCCGTGCTGCTGGAGGACGAGGCGCTCACCCGGCGGCTGCTCGGGGTGTCTGCTGAGACGGGGGCCCACCAGTGAGCACCGTCATCGTCCTCGCCGTCACCGGCCTCGGGCTGGGTGCGCTGTACTTACTGATCGCGTCGGGGCTGTCGCTGATCTTCGGGCTGATGCGGGTGCTGAACTTCGCGCACGGCGCGGTGCTGGCCGTCGGCGCCTACCTGGGCTGGTGGGCGTCGGTGCACGTGGGCGGCCCGGCGACC
>DASSKA010000085.1:0-9987 GCA_035690905.1 Nocardioidaceae bacterium
CGCCGCCAGGGGGTGCGCCGGGTGGCGGCCCGGTGCGGGGCCCGCGGCTGCAGGGTGGCGAACATCCCGGCCAGCCGCGCCCGCTCGGCCGGGTCCAGCTCGGCGATGTCGCGGTGCCGCAGCACCTCGGTGCTGCTGGCCACCGCGTGCACCGACTCCTCGCCCTCCCCCTCGCCGTGCCGGCTGTCCTCGGTCAGCTCAGCGGTGGTCACGGTGCGCCGCTCCTGCGGCGAGGCGACGGGGGCCGGGCCGCGGGACAGGAACCAGGACTCGAAGACCTGGTCGTAGCGGTCCAGGTCGTCCGGCCCGGCGCACAGCGTGGTGCGCCCGGCCCAGTACGTCGCCCGCCGGTCGCCGATCCCGACGACGGAGACCGCCTGCAGGTAGGCCTGCGCGCGGTCCTGGGTGACCCGCACGCCGGCCGCGCGCAGCGCCAGGGTGAAGCCGAGCAGCACCTCGTCCGGCGCGTGCAGCTGCTGCATCATGTCGGCGCCAGCAACCGGTCCAGCGCCTTGCGGACCCGCTCGGCGTCCTCGCGGTACTTCACGATGGTGCCCAAGGTGGCCGCGGCCACCTCCAGGTCGAGCTGCCTGACCCCGAGCTCCTCGAGGGCCCGGGCCCAGTCCAGGGTCTCGGCGACCCCGGGCGGCTTGAGCAGGTCCACGCCGTTGCGCAGCTGCTGCACCACCGCGACCACCTGCCGCGCGAGCGCCTCGGACACCTCCGGGGCGCGGACGCGCACGATCTCCACCTCCCGGCGCAGGTCGGGGTGCTCGATCCAGTGGTAGAGGCAGCGACGCTTCAGCGCGTCGTGGATCTCCCGGGTCCGGTTGGAGGTGAGCACGACGAAGGGCGGCTGCTGGGCCGACACGGTGCCGAGCTCGGGGATGCTGACCTGGTAGGTGGACAGCACCTCGAGCAGGAACGCCTCGAACTCGTCGTCGGCCCGGTCGATCTCGTCGACCAGCAGCACCGCCGGGCTCTCCTGCAGGGCGCGCAGCACCGGCCGGGCGAGCAGGAAACGCTCGTCGAACAGCGAGTGCTCGGCCTCCGCCGCGTCCAGGCTGTGCTGGGTGGCCTCCAGGGCGCGCAGGTGCAGGATCTGGCGGGGGAAGTCCCAGTCGTAGAGCGCCTGCGAGGCGTCGATGCCCTCGTAGCACTGCAGCCGGATCAGCGGCACGTCCTGGGCGAGGGCGAGGGCCTCCGCGAGCGCCGTCTTGCCGGTGCCCGGCTCTCCTTCGAGCAGCAGGGGCCGCTGCATGCGCAGGGCGAGGAACCCGATGGTGGCGAGCGCCTCGTCGCACAGGTAGCCGGTCTTGCCCAGCCGGTCGGCGAGGTCGGCTGCGGACTGGACGGGTTCCATTGCGCCAGGCTACCCAGCCGCGCCCGCCCCGTCCGTCGTACCTTCGTCAGCGGGGCAGGTCCTCGGGCCGATCCACGTCCGAACCGGTGGCCAGGTCCCCGCACTCGACCTGCACCACGTCCCGGCCGGCCAGGTAGTCGCGCGCCCCGCGGTCCCCCGAGACGCTGGCCAGCAGCCCGCTCCAGTGCGCGCGGCCGAGCAGCACCGGGTGTCCCGGCGTCCCGGAGTACGTCGCACGCACCAGGCTCCTCGAGCCGGCGGCCGCCGCGATCACCCGCTCCAGCACGCCCGGCCCGACATCGGGCAGGTCGACCAGCATCACCACGGCACAGTCCGCGGAGGAAGCCGACAGGCTGGCCAGTCCGGCCCGCAACGACGCGCCCATCCCCTCCGCCCAGTCCTCGGCCACCACCAGCCGGACGGCGGGATCGCCCTCCCAGCCGGCCTCGGCAAGCAACGCGGCGGCCTCCTGCGACGACGCTCCCAGCACCACGGTGACCGTCTCGCAGCCGCCCTCGAACAGGGTGCCGAGCGCCCGGTCCAGGTAGGGCACCGCACGCTCGTCGCGGAGCAGCCCCTTCGGGGTCCCCATCCGGGTCCCGGCGCCGGCCGCGAGCAGCAGGCCGGTCGTGCTCACGGAACCAGCTTGGTCCGGGGTGGCCGCGTCAGCGGCACCCACAACGTGAACCGGTCCGCGCGGTAGGTGGACCGGGACACCTCGACGGCGACCTTGCCGGCGAACGCCCGGCGGGCGATCCGCAGCACACACCCCCCGGGGGGGATGTCGAGCAGGTCCGCCTCGTCCGGGCGGGCCCCGCTCGCCTCGATCGAGTCCTCGCCCCAGCTGGGCATGATGTCGCGCCGCTGCAGCTCGACGTACAGGCTCGCCGGCAGCGGGGCGTCCAGGAACTTCGGCACCACGCTGTCGGCGAGGTAGGCGTCCTCGATGCACATCGGCACTCCGTCGGCGAACCGCAGCCGCTGCCAGTGCACGACCTTCTCGCCCTCCCGGATCTCGAGCGCCTTGGCGACACCGGGACCGGCCGACTCCATGCGGGCCAACAGGGTCCGCGAGTCCGGACTCATCCCCCTCCGACTGATCTCCTCGGTGTAGCTCGCCAACGGCGTCGAGACGTCCACCTTCGTGCGCGCCACGAAGGTGCCGCGTCCGGGCACCCGTTCCAGCAGGCCCTCGGTGACGAGTGCGTCCAGCGCCTGGCGCACCGTCATCCGAGCGACGTGGAACTGTTGAACGAGCTCGCGTTCCGATGGCGCGGGTGCCCCCGGCTCCGCGCCTGAGACGAGCTCACGCACATACTCCCGCACTTGCACGTGCTTGAGCACATTCTGGCGCGGCCCGTCCGGGGTCATGACCTGACCCATCGCACCTCCCCAACCGCTGCCGACCGCCCCCGGCTTACCCCGGGTCCGGCGACGGCAGGCCCGAGGCGTTGCTGCCATAGCGTAGCCCGGTCCCCCTCCGCTCGCCTCCCCACTGCCAAGGTTCGCGGAACCTAGGTGAGGAACCGGACACCCGCGCAGGGGCTGTGTCGGCATCCGGTCACTCGGTGGCGATGGCCTGGAGCACGTCGAGGCGCGCGGCCCGTCGTGCCGGGAGCACCGCGGCCAGCACGCCGACCAGACCGGAGGCGGCGACGAACGCGGCGAGCTGTCCGGCCGGGACCCAGATCACGTCGAGCCCCTGGTCCTTCAAGGAGGTCATCAGCGCCACCCCGAACAGCACCCCGAGCCCGACGCCGAGCACCGCGCCGAGCACGGCGATCGCGACCGCCTCGAGCCGCACCATCCGGCGCAGCTGGGCCCGGCTCAGCCCGATCGCGCGCAGCAGCCCGACCTCACGGGTCCGCTCGATCACCGACAGCGCCAGGGTGTTCACGATGCCGAGCACCGCGATCACCAGGGCCAGCCCGAGCAGCGCGTAGATCAGCGCCAGCAGCTTGTCGATCGGCGCGCGCTGCGCCGCGGCGTACTCCTGCTGGTTCTTGACGGTGACGGTGGGCAGCGCCGCGGTCTCGCGCTCGATGGCGCGCTGGACGTGCGCAGGGCTCGCGCCGGGTCCGACGCTGACCAGCAGGTAGTTGTCCTCCGGCGGGAAGCCGGCCTGGGACAGCGTGCCCAGCGTGGTGGTGAACGAGTAGCCCAGCATCGGGTTGGGCGCGTAGACGCCGGCCACGCGGTAGCTCTTCGTGCCGGTGGGGACCAGGAACCGGACGGTATCGCCGACGTGCAGCCCGCTGCCCCGGGCCTGTCGGCGCGAGACGAGCACCGTGCCGTCGTGCAGCGCCGAGGCGGAGCCGGCCACCATCCGGATCCGCACCACGTCGCGCAGCGACCCGGCGGAGACACCGACCAGCCCCTCGCGGTGCCCGTCGACCTTGCCGAGCGCGTAGCGCACCCGGGTCACCGCTGTCACGCCGGGCGTGCGCTTCACCCGGTCCCCGATCGACGGTGAGAACGGTTGGGCCAGCGCGTTCGAGACCACCAGGTCGCCGAGGAAGTTCTGCGCGATCGCGTTGTCGACGCTGCGCTTGGCCGACGCGCCGACGATCGCCATCGTGGTCACCAGGGCGAGGCCGATCATCAACGCGGAGGCGGTGGCGGCGGTACGACGGGGGTTGCGGACCGCGTTCTGCCCGGCGAGGAGGCCGATGGTGCCGAAGAGCCGGCGGTACACCAGCCCGGCGCCGGCCATGAACGGCCGGCCGATCACCGCACCCGCGGCGGCCACCCCGAGCAGGGTGGCCAGCACCCCGCCGCCCACCCACCAGGCCGGGGAGGCGACCGCGCCGTACAGCCCGGTCATCAGGCAGCCGATCCCCCCGGCCACCAGCAGCGCCCCGACCGCCAGCCGGCGGTGCAGCGCGGACTCGGGCAGCGCCACGTCGTCGCGCAGCGCGGCCATCGGCGGGATCCGCCGGGAACGGCGGGCGGGCAAGTAGGCCGCCAGCACGGTGACCAGGATGCCGACGGCGTACGACGCGAGCACGGTCCGTGGCGCGAACACCAGCCCGGCCCCGGACAGGTCCAGCCCGAACGTCGCGAACAGCGCCCGGATGCCCATCGCGAGCAGCACACCCACTCCGAGGCCCAGGGTGGAGCCGACGGCACCGAGCACCACCGCCTCGAACAGCACCGACCGGGTCACCTGGCCGCGCGAGGCGCCGAGGGCGCGCAGCAGCGCGAGCTCGCGCCCGCGTTGCGCGACCAGGATGGAGAAGGTGTTCACGATCAGGAAGCTGCCCACCACCAGAGCGATGCCGGCGAAGATCAGCAGGAACGTGGTGATGAACGACAGCGCCTTCTGCAGGTCGGAGGCCTCCTGCTTCGCCGCCGCGTCACCGGTCACCGCGGCGTACCCCTTCGGCAGCGCGCCGGCGACCTGGTCGCGCAGCTGCTGCTCGGACACGCCGGGCTCGGCGGTCACCCAGACGTCGCTGAACGCGCCACGGCCGCCGAGGAACAGCCGCTGCGCGGTGGCGGTGTCGAACAGCGTGATGGTGGCGCCGTTCGTCGACCCGCCGTCACCGAACGCGGCCAGGCCGACCAGCACCGGGTGCAGCACCGCCTGCGCCCCGGTGGTGACCAGGTGCACCCGGTCGCCGATCCGGTAGCCGGCGCGCTGCGCGGTCTTGCGGTCCAGCGCGACCTGGCCTCGGTGCCGCGGCGGGTGGCCGTCGACGACGGTCAGACCCTTCAGCCCGTGGCCGGCGGGAGCGCCGGTGTAGTTGAGCCCGAGGCCCGGCGCGCCCTGGCCGCCGACCACCTTGCCGTCCTTGCCGACCACGAAGACCCCGAACGTGCGAACGTTGCCGTCCACCCGCAGCGCGCCGGGCACCGTGGCCAGGTCGTCGAGCAGGGGCGCCGGCACCGTGCGCGTGGTCGGCTGCCCGTCCCGGGTGCCGCCGGCCGGGCGCACCACCACGTCCCCGACCGAGGACGCGAACAGCGCGGTGAAGCTGCGGCCGAGGGTGTCGGTGAAGATCAGCGTGCCGGCCACGAACGCGACCCCGAGAATGATCGCGAACGTGCTCATCAGCAGCCGCAGCTTGCGACCGAGGAGGCTCTTCCAGGCCGCCCGCAGCATCAGGGCGCCGTCGGGGTGCGGGCCGGGTCGACCCGGCTCATCCGGTCCAGCACCCGGTCGCGGTCCGGCTGCCGCAGCTCGTCGACCAGCCGGCCGTCGGCGAGGAACAGCACCCGGTCGGTGTACGCCGCGGCGACCGGGTCGTGGGTGACCATCACGATCGTCTGGCCGTACTCGTCGACGCACCTCCGCAGCAGGCCGAGCACCTCCGCCCCGGAGCGGGAGTCCAGGTTGCCGGTCGGCTCGTCGGCGAACACGATGTCCGGCCTGCTGACCAGGGCACGAGCCACCGCCACCCGTTGCTGCTGGCCGCCGGAGAGCTCACTGGGCCGGTGGCCGAGCCGGTCTTGCAGCTCGACGGTCTCGATCACCGCGTCGTACCACTCCGGGTCGGGCTTCCGCCCGGCGATCGCCATCGGCAGCGTGATGTTCTCCTCGGCGGTCAGCGTGGGCACCAGGTTGAAGGACTGGAACACGAAGCCGATCCGGTCCCGCCGCAGCCGGGTCAGCTCCCTGTCCTTGAGCCGGGTCAGGTCGGTGTCGCCGAGGTACACCGAGCCGCTGCTCGCGCTGTCCAGCGCCGCGCAGCAGTGCAGCAGCGTGGACTTGCCGGAGCCGGAGGGGCCCATCACCGCGGTGAACTCGCGTGCGCACAGGTCCAGGCTCACCTCGTCGAGCGCCAGCACCTTCGCCTGGCCCTCGCCGTAGGTCTTGGTGAGCGCCACCACGCGCGCGGCCGGTTCCCTGCGCTCCACGGTCCCTCCTCGATGTGCAGCACAAACCTACGGTGCGCGGCTCGTCTCCGCCGATCAGGGGCGACGGCCCGCCAGGACGCAGAACTCGTTCCCCTCCGGATCGACGAGACAGACCCAGCTCTCGTCGCCGGTCTGGCCGACCTCCGCGTGCCGGGCACCGAGGTCGAGCAGCCGGCGGACCTCTTCGTCCTGCTCCCTGTCGGCCGGGTTGACGTCGAGGTGGAGCCTGTTCTTGATGGTCTTGCCCTCGGGCACGCGCGCGAAGGTCAGTGTCGGTGGCACCGGGCCACGGTGCTGGCTGCCGTCAGGCAGCGCGGGCGGACCGATCGTGACGAGCTCGTCATCCTCGTCCTGCACCTGGTAGTCGAGGACCGAGCACCAGAACCGGGCCAGCCGGTCGGGGTCGGCACAGTCGATCGCAAGCTCGGTGAACCTGCTGGTCATGTCAGGACCTCCCGCTCCGCTGCTGCCCCGGCCGTCGTGGGCCACGGGCGACACGCTAACCGACTCACCACGCGACACGAGGCTAGAACACGTGTTCGATGCGACGTAGGCTGGCGGCATGACGGTGGGTTTCCAGGCATCGCTGTTCGACGTCGGCCCGTCCGACCTTGGTTCGACGGACGGGGCGGTCGGCGCAGGTAGCACGCCCGTTCTCGGTGAGCTCGGCGCGACGGTGCAGCGACATGTGCTCGGCGCGGGGGCCTGGGTCGACGTACGCCCCGGCTGGATCACCGGCTCCGACGAGGTGTTCGCCAAGCTGGTGAAGACGGTCCCGTGGCAGGCCGAGCGGCGACAGATGTACGAGCGGGTCGTCGACGTGCCCCGCCTGCTGAGGTTCTACGGGGAGGGCGAGCCGCTGCCCGACCCGCTGCTCGACGCGGCGCGGGACGCGCTGAACGCGCACTACCACGAGGAGCTCGGCGAGCACTTCGTGACCGCGGGGATGTGCTACTACCGCGACGGGCGGGACAGTGTGGCCTGGCACGGCGACACCATCGGGCGCAGCCGCACCGAGGACACCATGGTGGCGATCGTCTCGCTCGGCGAGGCGCGCCGGCTGTCGCTGCGGCCGCGCTCGGGTGGTGCCTCGCAGCGTCATTCATTGGGGTTCCCGCTCGGGCACGGCGACCTGATCGTGATGGGCGGGGCGTGCCAGCGGACCTGGGAGCACGCGATCCTCAAGACGGCCCGGCCGGTGGGGCCGCGGATCAGCGTTCAGTTCCGGCCGCGCGGGGTGCGCTGACCTTTGCGCAGGGGGAGACTCCGCGGCACGCCGACCCGGATAATGTCCAAACGGTCGATCCGAGGCACACCCAGCAGCCGTTTGGACATTATCCGGGTTTCCCGCCGCCGGTCGGGTCAGCAGGAGCTCGCCCCCTGAGCGGTCGCGGCTCAGCAGGAGCTGGCCGCCTGGAGCGGGCAGAAGGGCCCCGGCCGAAGCCGGGGCCCTTCTGGTGCTGCGAACGCGCGGGCTGCGTCAGCCGCGCGCAGCGGACGGACTCAGAAGTCCATGCCGCCCATCCCGCCGTCGCCACCCGGCATCGCGGGCGCCTTCTCCGGCTTGTCGGCCACGACCGCCTCGGTGGTGAGGAACAGCGCGGCGATCGACGCGGCGTTCTGGAGCGCCGACCGGGTCACCTTGGCGGGGTCGATGATCCCGCTGGTCACCATGTCGACGTACTCCCCGGTGGCCGCGTTCAGGCCGAACCCGGCCTGCAGGTTGCGGACCTTCTCCGCCACGACGCCGCCCTCGAGGCCGGCGTTGATGGCGATCTGCTTGAGCGGGCTCTCGGTGGCCAGCTTGACGATCGCGGCACCGGTGGCCTCGTCGCCCGCGAGCTCGAGCTTCTCGAACGCCTTGTCGCCGGCCTGGACGAGCGCCACGCCGCCACCGGCGACGATGCCCTCCTCGACGGCCGCCTTGGCGTTGCGCACGGCGTCCTCGATGCGGTGCTTGCGCTCCTTGAGCTCAACCTCGGTGGCCGCACCGACCTTGATCACCGCGACGCCCCCGGCCAGCTTGGCCAGCCGCTCCTGCAGCTTCTCGCGGTCATAGTCGGAGTCGCTCTTCTCGATCTCGGCGCGGATCTGGTTGACCCGGCCGGAGATCTGGTCGCCGTCGCCGGCGCCCTCGACGATCGTGGTCTCGTCCTTGGTCACCACGACCTTGCGCGCCTTGCCGAGCAGCTCAACGCCAGTGTTCTCCAGCTTGAGGCCGACCTCCTCGGAGATGACCTGGCCACCGGTCAGGATCGCGATGTCCTGCAGCATCGCCTTGCGCCGGTCACCGAAGCCGGGAGCCTTCACCGCGACGGACTTGAAGGTGCCGCGGATCTTGTTGACGACCAGGGTGGACAGCGCCTCGCCGTCGACGTCCTCGGCGATGATCAGCAGCGGCTTGCCGGACTGCATGACCTTCTCGAGGACCGGCAGCAGGTCCTTGACGTTGGAGATCTTCTGGTTGGCGACCAGGATGTACGGCTCGTCGAGCACGGTCTCCATGCGCTCGGCGTCGGTGACGAAGTACGCCGAGATGTAGCCCTTGTCGAAGCGCATGCCCTCGGTGAGCTCGAGGTCGAGCCCGAAGGTGTTCGACTCCTCGACGGTGATGACGCCTTCCTTGCCGACCTTGTCCATCGCCTCGGCGATGATCTCGCCGACGGTGGTGTCGGCCGCGGAGATGCTCGCGGTGGACGCGATCTGCTCCTTGGTCTCGACGTCCTTGCTCATCGACTGCAGCTGCTCCGAGACGGCCTCGACGGCCTTCTCGATGCCGCGCTTGAGCGCCATCGGGTTGGCACCGGCGGCCACGTTGCGCAGGCCCTCACGGACCATGGCCTGGGCGAGCACGGTGGCCGTCGTCGTGCCGTCGCCGGCGACGTCGTCGGTCTTCTTGGCAACTTCCTTGACGAGCTCGGCCCCGATCTTCTCGTACGGGTCCTCCAGCTCGATCTCCTTGGCGATGCTCACACCATCGTTGGTGATGGTGGGCGCGCCCCACTTCTTCTCCAGCACGACGTTGCGGCCCTTGGGACCGAGGGTGACCTTGACGGCGTCCGCGAGCGTGTTCATGCCACGCTCGAGGCCGCGCCGGGCCTCCTCATCGAAAGCAATCAGCTTCGGCATAACTCCTGCGATTCCTCACGCATCGAGTCGGATGACCCCTCCGGTGCCCGCGACGGACGGCCCCGCGCACGTCGGACCCTTCCCGGCGCCGCCAGGGACCTCACCTCGGAGGTCCTGATCTGTCACTCTCAAGGCGAGAGTGCCAGCAGTAATTGTTAGCACTCGCACCCGGAGAGTGCAAACAACTCGCGGGCTAGTCTCAGCCCGTGACGGACGACCTGATCCTGCGCCCCATCGAGCCCGAGGACGTCGAGGCCGTGCAAGGGGTGATCGAGTCCGACGCGGGCTACGTCGAGCGGGTCACCGGGCTGCCGCCGGGCCCCGCCGACGCCCAGAGCCTGCTGCTGATGCAGCCACCGGACCTGGCCGAGGACCGCAAGCTCGTGTACGGGGTGTGGGCGGCCGGTGAGCTGGTCGGACTGCTCGACGTCCTGCGCGGCTGGCCGGCCCCCGACGTGGCGCACGTCGGCCTGCTGCAGGTGCGTGGTGACCGGCAGGGCGAAGGCCTCGGCCGTCGGGCCCACTCGCTGCTCCTCGACGTGGTCGCCGGCTGGCCGGAGGTCCGCACGCTGCGCCTGGCGATCGTCTCCACCAACGCGTCCGTCGCCGAGCCGTTCTGGCGCTCGCTCGGCTAC
>DASSKA010000086.1:0-37281 GCA_035690905.1 Nocardioidaceae bacterium
CGCCGCGATCCGCACGGGCCGTGCGCACCCCTCGATGTTCGCCAAGATCACCGCCGACTACTACGGCAGTCCCACCCCGTTGCAGCAGCTCGCCTCCTTCACCGTCCCCGAGCCGCGGGTGGTGATCGTCGCCCCCTACGACATGGGGGCGATGGGCGCGATCGAGAAGGCGATCCGCGACTCCGACCTCGGGGTGAACCCCACCGACGACGGCAAGACGATCCGGGTGGTGCTGCCCGAGCTGACCGAGGAGCGCCGCAAGGACTACATCAAGATCGCCAAGGCGAAGGCCGAGGAGGCCCGGGTCGCCATCCGCAACATCCGCCGGCACGCCAAGCAGGCTCTCGACAAGCTCGAGAAGGACGGCGACGTCGGCAAGGACGACGTGACCGGCGCCGAGAAGCGGCTCGACGGGATGACCAAGAAGCACACCGACGTGGTCGATGAGCTGCTCAAGCACAAGGAGGCCGAGCTGCTCGAGGTCTGAGCGCCCGGCCGTTTCGTCCATGAGCTCCTCCGAGATCCCGCCGCTCGAGCCTGTCCCGGTGGGCACGCCGAGCCGTGCCGGACGCAACCTGCCGGTGGCCATCGCCTCCGGCGTGGTGCTCGGCGCGGTCATCATCGCCTCGCTGGTGTTCTGGAAGCCGGCGTTCCTCGCCGTGGTGCTGGCCGCGATCCTGGTCGGCATCTGGGAGCTCAAGGAGGCCTTCGCGGTCCACGAGATCCGGTTCGGCTGGCCGCTGGTGATGGCCGGTGCCGTGGCGATGATCGTGGGTGCCTACCTCGGCGGGCCGGTGGTGCTGCTGCCCGCGCTGGCGATCACCGCCTTCGCCGTACTCATGTGGCGGCTGCGCTCGGGGGTCGCGGGCTACGTGCGGGACGCTACCGCCGGGGTGTTCACCGCGACGTACGTCCCGTTCCTGGCCGGGTTCGTGGCCCTGATGCTCGAGCGGCCGGACGGCGTGCGGCGGGTGGTGACGTTCATCCTGGTCACCATCGCCTCCGATGTCGGCGGCTACGCCGTCGGGGTGCTGTTCGGACGGCACCCGATGGCGCCGCTGATCTCGCCGAAGAAGTCCTGGGAGGGGTTCGCCGGGTCGTTCGCGCTGTGCCTGGCCACCGGCTGGGCGACGGTGGTCTACCTGCTGCACGGGCAGTGGTGGGTGGGCCTGGTCCTCGGCGCGGTCGCGGTGGTGTTCGCAACCTCCGGCGACCTGGTCGAGTCGCTGGTCAAGCGGGACCTGGGCATCAAGGACATGTCCTCGGTCGTCCCCGGGCACGGCGGGCTGATGGACCGGCTGGACTCGCTGCTGGCCACGGTCGCACCGGTGTGGCTGGTGCTGGTCTGCCTGGTGCCGGTGCTGAGGTGACCTCGCCCCCTTCGTCGTACGACGGGGGTCGCCGGCTGCTCGGATTTCGGGGCGGCTGGATCCGGGTGGGACACTGGGACGGTCATGCCTGAACCCACCACCCTCCCGCTGGTCTTCGACGCGCCGCGCGGCCGCGGCAAGCCGCCGCGGCATCTGGCCGACCTCGACCCCGCCGAGCGCAAGCAGCTGGCCATCGACGCCGGGCTGCCCGGCTTCCGGGCGCGGCAGCTGGCCACCCACTACTTCACCCGGCTGGTCGACGACCCCGAGCAGATGACCGACCTGCCGGCCGCCGACCGGGAGCGGCTGGTGGAGTCGTTGCTGCCCCGGCTGATGACCCCGCTGCGCACCCTGGAGGCCGACCGCGGGACCACCCGCAAGACGCTGTGGCGGCTGTTCGACGGGGCGCTGGTCGAGTCGGTGCTGATGCGCTACCCCGACCGGGTCACCATGTGCGTGTCCTCGCAGGCCGGCTGCGGGATGGCCTGCCCGTTCTGCGCCACCGGCCAGGGCGGGCTGCAGCGGAACATGTCGGCCGCAGAGATCGTCGAGCAGGTGGTCGCGGGCGCCCGGGCGCTGGCCCGCAACGAGGTGCCCGGCGGACCCCGTCGGGTGTCCAACGTGGTGTTCATGGGCATGGGGGAGCCGCTGGCCAACTACAAGGCCGTGCTCGGCGCCGTACGCCGTCTCACCGACAAGGCACCCGACGGGCTGGGAATGTCCGCGCGCGGGATCACGGTGTCCACCGTCGGGCTGGTGCCGCGGATCCGGCAGCTGGCCGGCGAGGGCCTGCCGGTGACCCTGGCGCTGTCGCTGCACGCCCCGGACGACGAGCTGCGCAACGAGCTGGTGCCGGTCAACACGCGCTGGTCGGTGCACGAGGCCGTCGAGGCGGCGTGGGAGTACGCACGTACGACGAAGCGGCGGGTCTCCATCGAGTACGCCATGATGCGCGGCATCAACGACCAGGCCTGGCGGGCCGACCTGCTCGGTGACGTGCTCACCGCCTATGGAGACTGGGGCTGGGTGCACGTGAACCTGATCCCGCTCAACCCGACGCCCGGGTCGAAGTGGACCGCGTCGGACCCGGCGGACGAGAGGGAGTTCGTGCGCCGGCTGGAGGCCAAGGGCGTGCCGACCACGGTCCGTGACACCCGGGGCCGGGAGATCGACGGGGCGTGCGGCCAGCTCGCCGCCTCCGACCGCTGATCCTTACCGATATCGTGTCGATAACGCGACCTGTAGGTCGCGTTTGACGTACCGACATCGTGTCGAAGGTCAGGCGAGGAGCGGGGCGACCTCCGCGGGGTCGTCGACCAGGTGCACGACCGGCTGCATCGCGCGGCCGCGGGCCAGGGAGTGCAGCAGCGGCCAGGCCGGGACGGTCTCGGTCCAGTACTTCTTGCCGACCAGCACCATCGGGGCCACCGAGGTCGCGTCGGAGTAGTAGTTCTCGCAGGCGTCCTGGAAGATCTCCTGGACCGTCCCGCCGAACCCGGGCAGGAACACGATCCCGGCCGAGCACACGTGCAGCAGGATGTCCTCGCGGATCGCGTTCTTGAAGTACTTCGCGATCGACGTGGCGAACGCGTTCGGCGGCTCGTGTCCGTAGTGCCAGGTCGGAATGCCCAGCGAGTCCCGGCCGTCCGGCCACCGGTCGAGGACCTCGAACGCGGCACGCGCCCAGTCGGTCACCGAGGGGCGGAAGCCGGGCACCGCGGCCAGCGTCTTGATCGCCCGGTCCAGGTCGTCGAGGTCGTGCCTTGCCAGGTAGGCGCCGAGGTTGGCGGCCTCCATCGCACCGGGCCCGCCGCCGGTGCACACGAACCGGCCGTTGCCGGCCAGCGCGTGCCCGAGGCGGGCCGCGTCGACGTACTCCGGCGCGCCGCGCTCCAGCGCGTGCCCGCCCATCACGCCGACCAGCGGCTTGTCGTCGACGAACCGGCGCAGCGCGTCGTCGATCGCGTGGTCGTGCAGCGCCTTGGCCAGCGACAGCTCCCGGGAGCCGGTCTGCTTCGACCAGGCGTAGACGCGGGCGTCGAGGGTGGCGTGGTAGGAGTCGGCCAGCCCGTCGTACAGCTCGGCGGGGCGGTAGAGCCGCGCCCGATAGGTGTCCACGGGCACGTGGGGCACGACGGGGAAGAGCAGCGCCCCGCGGCTCCGCAGGTCGCGCTCGGCGCCGGGCGCGAACGTGCAGCCGAGGAACAGCGCGCCGTTGACGTCCACTTCTCGCAGCGCGTCCGCGTGCTCGGAGAGGTCCAGGGACCGCAGGTGCCAGCCGGACAGCGAGCGGGCGCCGCGGGCCAGGCGGTCGTCGAGCTCGGCGAGGGTCTCCACCTCGAGGGTCCGGCCGCGCAGTCTGGTCACGGCGCTCAACCTAGCCGAGTTGTCAGGCGGGTGACCGGCCAGAGTCGGTCACCCGCCTGACAGCTCCTCAGAAGGCGGCAGCGAGGACCTCGGCGAACAGGTCGTCCTCGTCGACGTCGAGGCCGCGGGCGTTGAACCAGTGGCAGACGTTGCGGCAGTCGCGCATCAAGAAATCCAGGCCGGTCGGGTTGGCCACGATGTCGACGGCCTGCGGCAGGTCGATGATCACCAGCCGATCCTCGGCCGCGAGGATGTTGTACGGCGAGAGGTCGCCATGGGCCAGGCCCAGCCGGGCCAGCTCGGCCATCGCGTCGCGCAGCTGCTGGAAGTACGACGCGAGCAGGTCGCCCGTCGGTCGGGTCTGGGCCAGCCGCGGCGCGGCGGCTCCGTCGACGTGCACGAGCTCCATCAGGATCTCGGTGCCGTCGATCTGCACCGGGTAGGGCACCGGGACCCCGGCCGACCACAGCAGGGAGAGGGTCTGCCACTCCGCCGACGCCCACTGGCCGGCGGCGACCTCGCGGCCGTGGGCGGTCTTCTTGGCCATCGCCCGGGCATCCCTGGAGTTCCGGGTGCGCCGGCCCTCGGTGTAGGCGGTGCTGCGGTGGAAGGTGCGGTGCTCCTCCGAGCGGTACCTCTTGGCGGCCATCACGGTGGCCTGCTCCGGGTCGCCGGGCACGGCCCGCTCGAGCAGGAAGACGTCGGCCTCCTTGCCGGTCTTGAGCACGCCGAGCTCGGTGTCGAGGGCAGCCTGGCTGGTCACCACCCAGTCGGGGCGTGGCTCGGGTCCGCGGCAGAGCGGCTCGACATCGAGCCAGGTGGACCAGCGCTGGTCGTCGCCGGGATCGGCGAGCGGGGTGTAGCCGAAGCAGAACTCAGCCGAGCCGGGCTCGTCCGAAGAGATGTCGAACGACATGGGGTGTGGTGCTCCTGAGAAGAGGGGTACGGCGGGCGGCGTGCACGCCAAGGACCGTGATGGACACGACGCGCCCTCCTCTCTTCTCGACCGGCTCCGGTGCGGCCGGTGCGTCACCAGGGTGCCGTCGCGGGCGATCCGCTGCAACCGAATTTCGGCGGCCGTCCCCGTCCGTCGTACTCCGTCCCTGGTAAAGGTCCGGGACGCGGCCTGGCTAGTGGCCGCCGAGCAGCGGGGACATGGCCCGCGCCAGCAGGCTGGGCCGGCCGGTGAGCCGCTCCTCGGCGTCGGCGACCGTCATGGTGCGCAGCCCGGCATTCACCCCGAGCCAGCGCAGCGGCTCCGGCTCCCAGGCGGGGGAGTGGTGGTTCACCCACGGCAGCCCGGTCAGCTCGGTGCCCCGGCCGAGCACCAGGTCGCGCAGGGTCCGGCCGGCCAGGTTCGTCGTACTCACCCCGTCGCCGACGTAGCCGCCGGCCCAGCCCAGCCCGGTCTCCCGGTCCAGGCCGACCGAGGCGCACCAGTCGCGGGGGATGCCGAGCGCCCCGCCCCAGGCGTGCGTGATCCGCGCCGAGGCCAGCGTCGGGAACAGCTCGACGAGCGCCTGGCGCAGCGAGGCGAACACCCGCGGGTCCCGGTCGAAGCGGGGCTTGATCGCCGAGCCGAAGTGGTACGGCGCGCCGCGGCCGCCGAACACCAGCCGGTCGTCCGCGGTGCGCTGCCCGTAGATGATCAGGTTGCGGAAGTCGCTGAACGTCTCGCGCTCGCGCAGCCCGATCCGCTCCCAGGTCTGCGCCGGCAGCGGCTCGGTGGCGATCACCAGCGAGTACACCGGCACCATGGTGCGCTCGTGCCCGGCCAGCCGGCGGGTGTAGCCCTCGGTGGCCCGGAGCACGAACTCCGCGCGCACGCTGCCGCGGTCGGTGTGCACCTGCTTCGGTGCCAGGCGCAAGGCGCGGGTCCGCTCGTGGACGGTGCCGCCCATCCGCTCCACCGTGCGAGCCAGGCCCCGGGCCAGACGGGCGGGGTGGATGGCCGCGCAGTCCGGGGTGTACGTCGCACCGACGGTCGCCTCCGCGTCCAGACGGGCCCGGGCCTCGTCCCGGGACAGCAGCCGCAGGTCGTCCTCGCCGCGGCCCCAGGCTCGCGCCTCCTCGACCTCGGCGGTCGCCTTGCGCAGCTGGGCCCGGCTGCGGGCCAGCACGATCGTGCCGCCCTTCTGGTAGTGGGCGTCGATGCCCTCGTCGTGGGCCACCCGGCCCACCTCGTCGACGGTCTCGCGCATCGCCCGATGCTGGGCGAGCGCGGCGGTGCGGCTGGAGCCGGGCAGCCCGGCCAGCTTGTCCAGGGAGGCCGGGAACAGCGCGGAGCACCAGCCGCCGTTGCGGCCCGAGGCCCCGAATCCGGCGATGTCGGACTCGAGGACCACCACCCGCAGCGACGGGTCGTCGCGCAGCAGGTAGTAGGCGGTCCACAGCCCGGTCAGCCCGGCCCCGACCACGGCCACGTCGGCGGTGACGTCGCCGGGTAGCGGGGCCCGCGGGGTCAGGTCGTCGGGAACGGTGGCGTGCCACAGCGACAGGTCGCGGTAGTCCATGGCCTAGCGAACACCCCAGGAGTAGGTCTGCTTGCGGAGCTTGAGGTACATGAACGTCTCGGTGGACACCACGCCTTCGATGGTGCGGATCCGCGTGGAGAGGACGTCCAGCAGCCGCTCGTCGCTCTCGCAGACCACCTCCGCCAGCAGGTCGTAGGACCCGGCGGTGATCACCACGTAGTCCACCTCGTCCATGGCCGCGAGCTTGTCGGCGATCGCGTCGAGCTCGCCGTGCGCCTTGATGGCGATCATCGCCTGCCGGGCGAAGCCCAGCTCGAGCGGGTCGGTGACCGCGACGACCTGCATCACCCCGCCGTCGATCAGCCGCTGCACCCGCTGCCGGACCGCCGCCTCGGACAGCCCGACCACCTTGCCGATGGAGGCGTAGGAGCGCCGGCCGTCCTGCTGTAGCTGCTCGATGATCGCCTTGGACACGTCGTCGAGCGCGGTGCCCGGACGTTCCCCCTTGCCGTTGCGCATGCTCACCGGCTGATCTTGGCAGCCGGGGGAGTGCCGCGTCAAAGAATTCGGGCGGCGTTTTCGGCTGATTTCGTTGAATGGACGCTTCTCTGCCACGGAATCGCTTGTCCGGCTCGCTGTGGTCTGACAGGATCCACACCGACGCAGGAGGTGACATGGCTGCCCGGACTGGCGACTGGCCGGCGCGAGCCCTGGCCGCGGCGCGGCCGGCGGTGTTCTGGCTCGACGACCCGGACCGGCCCGAGCGGCTGGCGCCGCTGGTCGGCGAGGAGGCCGCCGACCTGGCCGTGGTCGGAGGTGGGTTCACCGGCCTGTGGGCGGCGCTGCGGGCCAAGGAGCGGCGCCCGGACCTCGACGTGGTGCTGGTCGAGGCGGCCGGCTGCGGGGAGCAGGCCAGCGGCCGCAACGGCGGGTTCGCCTCCGCGAGCCTGACCCACGGCTTCGGCAACGGGCAGTCCCGGTGGCCCGGTGAGCTGCCGCAGCTCGACCGACTCGGCGCGGACAACCTGGCCGCGATTGGCGCCACCGTGCGGGCGCACGGCATCGACTGCCGCTGGGAGGAGACCGGCGAGCTCACCGTGGCGACCCGACCGCACGAGGCCGACGAGCTGGCCGAGCTCGCCGACGAGCTGGCCGCCGCCGGCCACGACGCCCGGCTCCTGGACACCGAGAAGGTCCGGGCCGAGGTGGACTCCCCGACGTACCTCGCCGGGCTCTTCGAGCCGGACGGCACGGCGCTGGTCGAGCCGGCGCGGCTGGCCTGGGGGCTGCGCCGCGCCTGCCTCGCGGCCGGGGTGCGCCTCTACGAGGACACGCCGGTGACCGGGATCGTCCGCGACGGCGCGGGGCTGCTGGTCCGCACCCGCGACGGCCGGGAGCGCAGCGACCGGGTGGTGCTGGGCACCAACGCGTTCCCGCCGCTGCTGCGCCGGCTGCGGCTGATGACCGTGCCGGTCTACGACTACGTGCTGGTCACCGAGCCGCTGAGCGCCGAGCAGCGCGCGGCCATCGGCTGGCGCAACCGGCAGGGCGTCGGCGACGGCTCGAACATGTTCCACTACTACCGGCTGACCCGCGACGACCGGATCCTGTGGGGCGGGTACGACGCGGTCGACCACTACGGCAGCCGGATCCACGCCGCTCTCGAGCAGCGGGGACCCACCCACCAGCGGCTGGCCGAGCACTTCTTCGAGACCTTCCCGCAGCTGCGCGGGCTGAGCTTCACGCACCGGTGGGCCGGCGTGATCGACACCTGCACCCGGTTCACCGCGTTCTACGGCACGGCGTACGGCGGGCGTGTCGGCTACGCGCTGGGGTACACCGGCCTCGGGGTGGCCGCCACCCGGTTCAGCGCGGAGGTGCTCCTCGACCTGCTGGACGGCGAGGACACCGAGCGCACCCGGCTCCGGATGGTGCGCGAGAGGCCGCTGCCGTTCCCGCCCGAGCCGCTGCGCTCCGCGGGCATCGCGATGACCCGGCGGTCCCTCGCGCGGGCCGACGCCAACGGCGGCCGGCGCAACCTCTGGCTTCGTGGTCTGGACAGGTTCGGGCTCGGCTTCGACTCCTGACGCCTGTTCTCCCGTCCGGTGGGAACCGGTAAGGCGCGTTCTGGCAAAAACATGCAGGTCATCCCGCGTGTGATCTGGCTCATAGCGACCAAAGAGAGTAAAAACCTTCGTGCAGATTCCCCACCTGGACTGTCCAGGGTGGGACTTTCATCGTCGGCGCCCTTGCCGGGTGTCGGAGAAAGGCGAGACTCGACATGACGCTCGATCCGCAGCAAGCGCGACAGGCCACCGGGGTGGTGGGCACGGCTGAGCACGCCCGCCAGGTGCGCAAGGCCGCGCTCGCGAGCACGGTCGGCACCACCATCGAGTGGTACGACTACTTCCTCTACGGCTCCGCCGCTGCACTGGTATTCCCCCAGCTGTTCTTCCCGCACGCCTCGGCGTACGTCGGACTGCTGGAGTCCTTCGCCACCTACTTCGTCGGTTTCGCGGCCCGCCCGGTCGGCGCCGCCATCTTCGGTCACTGGGGCGACCGCATCGGCCGCAAGGCCACGCTGATCGTCACGCTGGTGCTGATGGGGGTGTCCACGTTCCTGATCGGCGTGCTCCCGGGCAAGGCGTCGTGGGGGGACCTGGCGCCGATCCTGCTGATCGTGCTGCGCGTCCTGCAGGGCATCGCCGTCGGTGGTGAGTGGAGCGGTTCGGTCCTGCTCTCCATGGAGTGGGGCAACCAGAAGCGCCGCGGGCTGATGGGCAGCTGGCCGCAGCTGGGCGTGGCCATCGGCCTGATCCTCTCCACCGGCCTGCTCGCCCTGTTCAGCGGGATCACCGACGAGGCCGGCTTCCAGAGCTGGGGCTGGCGGGTGCCGTTCCTGCTGAGCGCGATCCTGGTGGCCATCGGCCTCTACATCCGTCTCCAGATCCTCGAGACCCCGATGTTCGCCAAGCTGGTCGAGTCCAAGGCGGTCCAGAAGGCACCGGTGCGCGAGGTGATCCGCCGTCACCCCAAGGAGATCCTGCTGTCGGCGCTGCTGCGCATGTCGGAGCAGATGCCGTTCTACGTGCTGACCGCGTTCGTGCTGTCGTACCTCACCGAGGCCCCGAACACCTACAGTCGGACCTTCGTGCTCGTCGGCACCCTGGTCGCCGCGGGCGTGGAGTTCTTCCTGGTGCCGGTCTTCGGTCACCTGTCCGACACTCTCGGCCGGAAGCGGATCTACATGGCCGGTGCAGCGCTCATGGGCGTGTGGGGCTTCGTGTACTTCGCGCTGCTCGACTCCGGGCTGTCGTGGCTGGTGTTCATCGCCCTGGCGCTGGGCCTGATCCCGCACGCGATGCAGTACGGCCCGCAGGCCTCCCTGATCGCGGAGAGCTTCCCGACGTCCATGCGGTACGGCGGGGCGGGACTCGGCTACCAGCTGTCCTCGCTCATCGCGGGTGGGCCCGCGGCGATCATCGCCGTGTTCCTGGTCCACCAGTTCGGGACCGTGTACGCCGTGTCGGTCTACATCCTGGTGTCCGCGGCGATCACGCTGGCCGCCTGCGCGGCGCTGAAGGACTACTCGCGCTCCGACATCTCCGACGACCGGACCTACGCCCGCAGTGGCGTGGGAGCACCGGGCCAGGAGAGCGAGGCCACCGCCGGCTGAGTCCGGCACATGAAACGGCCGGGCCGGCCATCCTCATCGGATGGTCGGCCCGGCCGTTTCCCTCCCCGGGACGGCTAGAGCAGGCTCCAGGCCTTCTCCAGCACCCCGCGCAGCTTCTGCTCGATCTCGTCGAAGTGCTGCTGGTCGCAGATCAACGGCGGGGACAGCTGCACGACGGGGTCTCCGCGGTCGTCCGCGCGGCAGTACAGGCCGGCCTCGTAAAGCGCCTTGGACAAGAAGCCGCGCAGCAGCTTCTCGGACTCCTCGTCGTCGAAGGTCTCCTTGGTCACCTTGTCCTTGACCAGCTCGATGCCGTAGAAGTAGCCGTCACCGCGCACGTCGCCGACGATGGGCAGGTCGTAGAGCTTCTCCAGGGTGGCCCGGAACGCGCCCTCGTTCTCGCGCACGTGCTTGTTGATGCCCTCGCTCTCGAAGACGTCGAGGTTGGCCAGCGCCACCGCGGTCGAGACCGGGTGACCGCCGAACGTGTAGCCGTGCATGAACATGTTCGTGCCGTGCTGGAACGGCTCGGCGAGCCGGTCGCTGGCGATCATCGCGCCGAGCGGGGCGTAGCCGGAGGTCAGCCCCTTGGCGCAGGTGATGATGTCCGGCTCGAAGCCGTAGCGCTCGCCGGCGAACATGTGACCCAGTCGGCCGAAGGCGCAGATCACCTCGTCGCTGACCATCAGCACGTCGTACTCGTCGCAGATCTCCCGCACCCGCTGGAGGTAGCCGGGCGGCGGCGGGAAGCAGCCGCCGGAGTTCTGCACCGGCTCGAGGAACACCGCAGCGACCGTGTCGGCCCCTTCGTTCTCGATGGCCACCGCGATCTGGTCGGCGGCCCAGCGACCGAAGGCCTCGAGGTCGTCACCGTGCTCGGGGGCGCGGTAGAAGTTGGTGTTCGGCGCCCGGAAGGTCGACGGCACCAGCGGCTCGAACTCCTTCTTCAGGTCCGGCAGCCCGGTGATGGACAGCGCGCCCTGCGTGGTGCCGTGATAGGCGATGGCACGGCTGATCACCTTGTGCTTGAACGGCTTGCCGGTGTGCTTGAAGTAGCTCTTGGCCAGCTTCCAGGCGCTCTCCACGGCCTCGCCGCCGCCGCTGGTGAAGAACACCCGGTTCAGGCTGCCGGGGGCGAGCTGGGAGAGCCGCTCGGCGAGCTCGATGGCGTTGGGGTGCGCGTAGGACCACAGCGGGAAGTACGCCAGCTGCGAGGCCTGCCGGGAGGCCGCCTCGGCGAGCTCGGTGCGCCCGTGACCGAGCTGGTTGACGAACAGACCGGCCAGCGCGTCGAGGTACTGCTTGCCCTTCGCGTCGTACACGTAGGGCCCTTCGCCGCGGACGATCACCGGGACGTCGGCGCGCTCGTAGCTGGACATCCGGGTGAAGTGCATCCACAGGTGGTCGCGCGCGGACTGCTGGAGGCCCGCGTAGACCTCGGCGTCCATGGGTTCAGATGACATGAGGCCCTTCCTCGCCAGGGGTTTCGTCGATACTCCATAGTGCTCCCTGGGTCCGGGTAAAGCAAGTGAATCCGTTGTATGGGAGGAGTAGGTGCAGCACAACCGTGTCTGTGGCACGCTTTGACCTACGGATTTCGTTGTGGGAGGCGGGCATGACTCAATCGGTCACGGTGTTCCGGAACGGACATGTCTTCGACGGCCACCGGCACCGGCCGCGGACCACTCTGGTGGTGCGCGGCGGCCGGGTGCAGGCGCTGGTCCCGGAGGCCGAGATGGACCCAGCAGGGGCCGAGGTGGTCGACCTGGCCGGCGGGCTGGTGATGCCCGGCTTCCAGGACGCGCACGTGCACGCCGTGCAGGGCGGCCTGGAGCGGATCCGCTGTGACCTCTCCGAGCTGTCCACGCCGGAGGAGTACCTCCGCGCCGTCGGCGACTACGCGCGCGCACATCCGGATCTGTCGTGGCTGCTCGGCGGCGGCTGGGGGATCGCCTCCTTCGGGCCGGGCGGCCCGACCGCGGCCGAGCTGGACGGGGTGTGCGCGGACCGGCCGGTGTTCCTGCCCAACCGGGACCACCATGGTGCCTGGGTGAACACCCGGGCGCTGGAGCTCGCCGGCGTGACCCGGTCCACCCCGGACCCGGTGGACGGGCGGATCGAGCGGGACCCGTCGGGGGAGCCGACCGGCCTGCTGCACGAGGGGGCGATGGATCTGGTCGCCGCGCTGCTCCCGCCGGTCGGCGACGAGGAGTACTTCCGGGCTCTGGTAGCCGGCCAGGAGTACCTGCACTCGCTGGGCGTCACCGCCTGGCAGGACGCGATCCTCGGCGACTACGCCGGTGCGCGGGACCCCTCGTCGACGTACCTGCGCGCGGCCCGCGACGGCGCCCTGACCGCCCGGGTGCGCGGAGCGCTGTGGTGGCGCCGCGACCGCGGGGCCGAGCAGATCCCGGAGCTGGTCGAGCGGCGGGCCGCCTACACGCACGGCCGGCTGGACGCCGGATCGGTCAAGGTGATGCAGGACGGGATCGGGGAGAACTTCACCGCCGCGATGACCCAGCCGTACCGGGACGCCTGCGGATGCCGTACGACGAACCGCGGGCTGTCGTTCGTGGATCCGGTGGCGTTGGGCGAGCACGTCACGTCCCTGGACCGGCGCGGGTTCCAGGTCCACGTGCATGCGATCGGGGACCGGGCAGTGCGGGAGGCACTGGACGCGTTCGCCTCCGCCCGTCGTACCAACGGAGACCGGGGGAACCGGCACCACGTCGCGCACGTGCAGGTGATCCACCCCGACGACCGGCCGCGGTTCGCCGAGCTGGGTGTGGCCGCCAACATCCAGCCGCTGTGGGCGCAGCTCGACGACCAGATGGCCGAGTTCAACCTGCCGTTCTTCGACGAGGAGGCGGGCGCGTGGCAGTACCCGTTCGGGGACCTGGTGCGTACCGGCGCGCGGCTGGCGGCCGGCAGCGACTGGCCGGTGACCACGCCGGACCCGCTGCAGGGCATCCACGTCGCGGTGAACCGGTGGGCGTACGGCGAGCCCGGCCGGGCCGGCTCCGAGCCGTTCCTGCCCGACCAGGCGCTCGGCGTGGAGGAGGCGTTCGCGGCCTACACCAGCGGCTCGGCGTACGTGAACCACCTCGACGAGACCGGCACCCTGGCACCGGGGATGCTCGCCGACCTCGCGGTGCTGGACCGGGACCCGTTCGCTTGCCCACCGGACGAGATCGGCTCGGTCCGGGTGGTGGCCACCTACGTCGACGGCCATCGCGTCTTCTGAGTCGAGCCGGACGGCCCTGGTAAAGGTCCGCGCGGCGAGCCGACGGGGCGGGCGGCACCCGCACCATGAGGCGGGTGCTGGTACGACGTGACGGGCGATGTCGGCAGTGAATGAGCGGGTGAAGCCGGGATTTCGTGACAAATTACGGGCCGGGCTACCGATTTCGTTGCCCCATCGCTAGGCTCGGTGCCCCGAGACAATCAGCTTCGACGTGGAGGCAGGCTCAGGTATGGCACAGCGGTTCCGGAACATCATCAACGGCAAGCCGGTCGACGCGGCAGACGGCTCGACCTACGACCTGGTCGACCCAACCACGGGCGAGGTCTACGCCCAGGCTCCGGCGTCGAAGCAGGAGGACGTGGACCGGGCCATGAAGGCTGCGGAGGACGCGTTCGAGACGTGGGGAGACACCACCCCTGCCGAGCGGCAGCTCGCGCTGCTGAAGATGGCCGACGCTCTCGAGGCGCGGTCCTCGGAGTTCGTCAAGGCCGAGTGCGAGAACACCGGCAAGCCGATCGGGCTGACCGAGGAGGAGGAGCTCCCGCCGTCGGTGGACCAGCTCCGGTTCTTCGCCGGCGCGGCCCGGGTCCTGGAGGGCCGCTCCGCGGGGGAGTACCTGAAGGACCACACCTCGATGATCCGGCGCGAGCCGATCGGTGTGGTCGCGCAGGTGACCCCGTGGAACTACCCGCTGATGATGGCCATCTGGAAGATCGGCCCCGCGCTGGCGGCCGGCAACACCGTCGTGCTCAAGCCGTCGGACACCACCCCCGTCACCACCACCATGCTGGCCGAGATGGCCCAGGAGTTCCTGCCGCCGGGCGTGTTCAACGTGGTCTGCGGTGACCGGGACACCGGGCGCTCGCTGGTGAACCACCCGACACCGCAGATGGTGTCCATCACCGGCTCGGTGCGCGCCGGCATGGAGGTCGCGGGCTCGGCCGCGGCCGGCCTGAAGCGGGCCCACCTCGAGCTCGGCGGGAAGGCGCCGGTGATCATCTTCGACGACGCCGACGTCGAGGCCGCAGCAGAAGGCATCGCGGGAGCCGGCTACTTCAACGCTGGACAGGACTGCACCGCGGCCACCCGGGTGCTCGCCGGGCCCGGGGTGCACGGCGACTTCGTCGCGGCGCTCACGGAGCAGGCCAAGAGCACCAAGACCGGACGTCCGGACGAGGATGTCGCCTACGGTGCGCTGAACAACGCGAACCAGCTGGCCCGGGTGACCCAGATGGTCGAACGGCTGCCCGAGCACGCTCGGATCGAGATCGGGGGTAGCCGACAGGGCGACAAGGGGTACTTCTACAGCCCCACCGTCGTGTCTGGGCTGCACCAGGACGACGAGGCGATCCAGGAGGAGATCTTCGGGCCGGTGATCACCGTGCAGCAGTTCACCGACGAGGAGCAGGCGCTGGCCTGGGCCAACGGAGTGAAGTACGGGCTGGCCTCCTCGGTGTGGACCAAGGACCACGGCCGCGCGATGCGGATGGCCAAGCGGCTGGACTTCGGCGCGGTGTGGATCAACACCCACATCCCGATCGTCGCGGAGATGCCGCACGGCGGGTTCAAGCACTCCGGCTACGGCAAGGACCTGTCGATGTACGGCCTGGAGGACTACACGCGCATCAAGCACGTGATGTCCTACATCGGGGAGTGAGCTAGCGGCACCGGCCCGGGGTGGTCAGTGGGCCCACCAGCCCAGGTCCACCGCGGGCCGCGCCGGGTCGGCGGTGTCCCAGCAGTTCCAGTGCGGCCGGGCGCCGAAGACCCACTGGAGCGAGAAGTTCCGGAAGTCACCGCCGGTGTGCTCGTTGCACGAAGCCATCGCCGCGGCGTGCAGCGTCGGCGTCAGCGCCGGTCCGAACAGGTAGAAGAGCGCAGCAAAGACGGTGCCGCCGAGCGCGGACGCCGTCTTGATGGTGGTCATCGACCACCCGGTGCTCCCGGTCGCGGAAACGCCCATGAGACTCACACCTCGTCTGCCCCCGGACCCTGCAGTGGTCCTGGTGATGAGGGTAGGGCGCGGTGCGGGCCCGCGCGGGTGAATGCGAGAACCCGTCGCCCGGGGAAGGTACGACGGGTCAGGCGGCGGCGTCGAACGACTCGGCCAGCACGCCGAACGCCTCGGTGAGCAGGTGCTCGGGCATCACCAGGGGAGGCAGGAACCGCAGCACGTTCCCGTAGGTGCCGCAGGTCAGCGTGACCACGCCGTGCGCGTGGCAGAACGCCGAGACGGAGCCGGCGCGGACGGGATCAGGGGTCTGCCCGTCCGCGCCGACGATCTCCACCGCCATCATGGCCCCCCGGCCGCGGATGTCGCCGACGCAGGCGTGCTTCTCCGCGATCGCGGTCAGCCGCGCGGTGATGACCTCCCCGATCTTGCGGGCCTTGGCCGGCAGGTCGTGAGCCGCCATCGCCTCCATGGAGCCGAGGGCGGCCGCGCAGGCGACCGGGTTGCCGCCGTACGTGCCGCCGAGCCCGCCGACGTGCACCGAGTCCATGATCTCCGCGCGGCCGGTGACCGCGGCGAGCGGCAGCCCGCCCGCGATGCCCTTGGCGGTGGTGATCAGGTCCGGCACCACGCCCTCGTGATCACAGGCGAACCAGTCGCCGGTGCGGCACAAGCCGGTCTGGATCTCGTCGGCGACGAACACGATGCCCCGCTCGGCGGTCCACTCCCGCAGCCGGGGCAGGAACCCGTCGGCGGGTACGACGAATCCACCCTCGCCGAGGATCGGCTCGATGACCACGCAGGCGAGGTTGCCCGCACCCACCTGCTTCTCGAGCACGTCGATCGCGCGGTTCGCCGCCTGCTCCCCGGAGATCGGGGCCGGCTCCCGGAACGGGTAGGACACCGGCGCGCGGTACACCTCGTTGGCGAACGGGCCGAACCTGTGCTTGTAGGGCATGTTCTTGGCGGTCATCGCCATGGTCAGGTTGGTGCGCCCGTGGTAGGCGTGGTCGAAGACCGCCACCGCGTCCCGGCCGGTGTGCGCGCGGGCGATCTTGACCGCGTTCTCCACCGCCTCCGCACCGGAGTTGAGCAGCGCCGAGCGCTTGTCGAAGTCCCCGGGCGTGAGCTCGGCCAGCTTCGCGCAGACGTCGACGTACCCGTCGTACGGCGTGACCATGAAGCAGGTGTGCGTGAACGCTCGCGCCTGCTCGACCACCCGCGCGGTCACCTCCGGCGCGCTGTTGCCCACCCCGGTCACCGCGATGCCGGAGGCCAGGTCGATCAGCGAGTTGCCGTCGGCGTCGACCAGCACCCCGCCGCCGGCCGCTTCCACGAAGATCGGCAGGGTGGTGCTCACCCCGTTCGCCACGTGCCGGCTGCGGCGCTCGAAGCGTCGCACCGACTCGGGGCCGGGGATCTCGGTGAGGAGGCGCCGCTCTTGCGGCAGGTCGGGACCGCCCACGAGGGGCCGAGAGGCTGCATCGGTCATGGGCACAGGCTATGGTGCGCATGCCGGATCTCGCTACGGACCCCGGCGTGAAATCGGCTACCTGACAAGGAAACAGTGGTGAACGTGGCGTTTGACGGACCGATTCCGTTGTTCGTGGCAGGCCGGTGGGAGGCCGGTGAGCGGCCTCTCGACGTGTGTCGACCCTACGACGGGTCGCCGGTCGGGACCACCTGGTACGCCTCGGCCGAGCAGGTGGAGCGCGCGGTCGCGGCCGCCCACGAAGCGCGCCACGAGGCCGCCGCGCTGCCGCTGCACGTGCGCGCCGACGTGCTCGGCAAGATCGCCGCCGGCATCGCCGCCCAGGCCGAGGACCTGGCCGAGGTGATCACCGCGGAGAACGGCAAGCCGATCACCTGGGCGCGCGCCGAGGTGGCCCGGGCGGTGTCGGTGTTCCGGTGGGCCGCCGAGCACACCCGCACCTGGTCGGGTGAGGTGCTGCGTCTCGACGCGGACGCCTCCGCCGAAGGCCGGATGGCCTACGTCGGCCGGGTGCCCAAGGGGCCGGTGCTGGCGATCACCCCGTTCAACTTCCCGCTCAACCTGGTCGCGCACAAGGTGGCGCCCGCGCTGGCCGTGGGCGCGCCGACCGTGGTGAAGCCGGCCCCGCGCACCCCGCTGTCCGCCCTGCTGCTGGCCGAGATCGCGGGCCTGGTGATGGAGCGGGCCGGGATGCCCGCGGGGATGCTCAGCGTGGTCAACGTCGAGAACGACCGCGCCGGGGCGCTGGTCGCCGACCCTCGGCTGCCGGTCGTCTCCTTCACCGGCTCCGGGCCGGTGGGCCGGGCGATCCAGGACGCCGCGCCCCGCAAGCACGTGGTGCTCGAGCTCGGCGGGAACGCGGCGGTGGTGGTCTGCGAGGACTGGGCGGGCGAGGAGGACCTCGGCTTCGCCGCGCAGCGGATCGCCGCGTTCTCCAGCTACCAGGCCGGGCAGTCCTGCGTCGGCGTGCAGCGGGTGTTCGCGCACGAGTCGGTGTACGGCGCGGTGCGGGACCGTGTCGTGCTGGCCACCAAGACGCTCGGCACCGGCGACCCGGCCGACCCGGACACCCACGTCGGCCCGATGATCGACGAGCACGAGGCTCGGCGCGTGGAGCAGTGGGTCCGCGAGGCCGTGGACGCGGGAGGAACCCTGCTGATCGGCGGGGAGCGGGACGGTGCGACGTACTCCCCGACGGTGCTCGAGGGCGTGCCCGCCGACGCGAAGGTGGCCTGCGAGGAGGTGTTCGGGCCGGTGCTCGTGCTGGAGCGGGTCTCGTCCACCGACGAGGCGTTCGCCCGCGTCAACGACTCCCGCTTCGGCCTGCAGGCCGGTGTGTTCACCCGCGACG
Organism: Nocardioidaceae bacterium; assembly: GCA_035690905.1. Lineage (GTDB taxonomy): Bacteria > Actinomycetota > Actinomycetes > Propionibacteriales > Nocardioidaceae > DASSKA01. Next base: position 17,926 of record DASSKA010000086.1, read on the forward strand.
TGCGCACCGCGTTCCGGGCTTTCCGGGAGCTCGAGGTCGGCGGCGTGATCGTCGGGGACGTGCCGAGCTACCGCGCCGACCCGATGCCGTACGGCGGGGTGAAGGAGTCCGGCGTGGGACGGGAAGGGGTGCGCTACGCGATGACCGACCTGACCTACGAACGGGTGATGGTGCTCGCCGGTCTGTCGCTCTGAGCCGTTTGCGAGGATGGCGGCATGACCACCCGAGCGAGCAGCCGTCGTGACGTCGTGATCCTCGGCTCCACCGGCTCGATCGGCACCCAGGCGCTGGAGATCGTGCGCGCCAACCCGGACCGGTTCCGGGTGGTCGGACTGACCGCCGGCGGCTCGCAGTCCGAGCTGTTCGACAAGCAGGTCGCCGAGCTCGCCCCGGCGTTCTCCGGCACCGGCGAGGACGCCTCGTGCGAGGCCGCCTCGATGGACTGCGACGTGGTGCTCAACGGCATCACCGGGGCGGTCGGGCTGCGGCCGACGCTGGCCGCCCTGGACGCCGGGAACACCCTCGCGCTGGCCAACAAGGAATCGTTGATCATCGGTGGGCCGGTGGTCACCGCACGGGCCAGGCCGGGCCAGATCGTGCCCGTCGACTCCGAGCACTCCGCGCTCGCCCAGTGCCTGCGCGGAGGCCGGGCCGCCGAGGTGCGCCGGCTCGTGCTCACCGCCAGCGGCGGGCCGTTCCGCGGCAGGAAGCGCGAGGTCCTGCACGACGTCACCCCGGAGCAGGCGCTGGCGCACCCGACCTGGTCGATGGGCCCGGTGGTGACCATCAACTCCGCGACGCTGGTGAACAAGGGCTTGGAGGTGATCGAGGCGCACCTGCTCTTCGACATCGGCTTCGACCGGATCGAGGTGGTGGTGCACCCGACCTCGGTGGTGCACTCGATGGTGGAGTTCTACGACGGGTCCACGCTGGCGCAGGCCTCCCCGCCGTCGATGCTGATCCCGATCGCGCTGGGCCTGGGCTGGCCGGACCGGGTCCCGGACGCGGCGCCGCCGGTCGACTGGAGCACCGCCCAGGCGTGGGAGTTCTTCCCCCTCGACGACGAGGCCTTCCCCGCCGTACGCCTGGCCCGGGAGGCCGGCGCCCGCGGCGGCACCGCGCCCGCGGTCTACAACGCGGCCAACGAGGTGTGCGTGGAGGCGTTCCTGGCCGGTGAGCTGCGGTTCACCGACATCGTGCCCACGATCGAGCAGGTGCTGGCCCGCCACCACGTAGGCTTGGAGGGTCGGGAGCTGACCGTGGACGACGTGCTCGCTGCCGACGTCTGGGCTCGCGAGGAGGCGGGCCGGTTGCGGTCCGACTCGTGAGCGTGAGGGGTGGCAGGCGATGACCGTGCTGCTGTACACCCTCGGGGTGCTGCTGTTCGCCGTCGGGCTGGCGGTGTCCATCGGCCTGCACGAGGTGGGCCACCTGGTCACCGGCAAGATGTTCGGCGTCAAGGTCACGCAGTACTTCGTCGGCTTCGGCCGGACGCTGTGGTCGACCAAGCGTGGCGAGACCGAGTACGGCGTGAAGGCGGTGCCGTTCGGCGGCTACGTGAAGCTGGTCGGGATGCTGCCGCCGGGCAGGGGCCAGGACCCGAAGACGGTACGCCGCAGCAACACCGGCGTGTTCCAGCAGCTGGTCTCCGACGCCCGTGCCGCGGAGTACGAGCTCGTCGAGCCCGGTGACGAGGACCGGCTGTTCTACCGGCTCTCGTGGTGGAAGAAGATCACCGTGATGGGCGCGGGGATCCTCACCAACCTGGTCCTCGGCTTCCTGCTGTTCGCGATCGTGTTCATGGTGCACGGGGTGCGGGTCCCGCAGCCGACCGTCGCGCAGGTCTCCGACTGCGTGATCGCCGCGACCGCGGCCACCGCCGACCAGCCGCAGCGGCACTGCCGGCCGAGCGACCCGGTGGCCCCGGCAAAGCAGGCCGGGCTGCACCGCGGTGACACCATCGTCAGCTTCAACGGGACGCGGATCGGTTCCTGGGACCAGTTGACCAACGTGATCCGCGCCAACCGCGACGGGTCCGCCACCATCGTCGTGCGCCGGGACGGGCAGCTGACGACGCTGCACACCAACACCACCGTCTCGGCCCGGCCGCAGTCGGTCGAGCACCCCACCAAGATCGTCCGGGTCGGCTTCCTCGGGATCAGCCCGACGCTCACCCTGGAGCGCAAGGGGCCAGGCTTCGTGGTGACCACGATGGCCGACTACACCTGGCGCACGCTGCAGGCCATCGGCCAGCTGCCGTCGAAGGTGGTCGGCGCCGGGAAGGCCGCGCTCGGCCTGCAGCCCCGGTCGCAGGACAGCCCGATGAGCGTGGTGGGTGCGAGCCGGGTGGCCGGCCAGATGGCCTCCGACAACCAGATCCCCGCCGGTGACCGGTTCTTCAGCGTGCTGATGCTGCTCGGCGGCGTGAACCTGTTCGTCGGGGTGCTCAACATCGTGCCGCTGCTGCCGCTGGACGGCGGTCACATCGCCGGTGCGCTGTTCGAGGCGGTTCGACGGGGGCTGGCCCGATTGTTCCGGCGCCCGGACCCCGGCTACTTCGACGTCGCCAAGCTGCTGCCGGTCGCCTACGCGATGGCCGGGGTGATCCTGGTGGTGAGCGTGATCCTGGTCTACGCGGACATCGTCGCGCCCGTGCCGATCCGGTGACGTGTCCGGCGGGATATCGTCGGGTATGGATCTGTTGAGAGCGCGGTCCCACGCCGCGCCGTACAAGAGAACACCGCAGAAGAGAACCTAGAGAAGGGACTCGTCGATGACCTCGGTCGACCTCGGTATGCCGGACGCTCCGCCGCCCGTGCTGGCGCCACGGCGGAAGAGCCGGCAGATCAAGGTCGGGAGCGTGCTGGTCGGCGGGGACGCCCCGGTCTCGGTCCAGTCGATGACCACCACGCTGACCGCGGACGTGAACACCACGCTGCAGCAGATCGCCGAGCTGACCGCCTCCGGCTGCGACATCGTCCGGGTGGCCTGTCCGTCGCAGGACGACGCCGAAGCGCTGCCGGAGATCGCCAAGCACTCTCAGATCCCGGTCATCGCCGACATCCACTTCCAGCCGAAGTACGTCTTCGCCGCCATCGACGCCGGCTGCGCCGCGGTGCGCGTGAACCCGGGCAACATCCGCAAGTTCGACGACCAGGTCAAGGAGATCGCCAGGGCGGCCAAGGACGCCGGGGTCTCGCTGCGGATCGGCGTCAACGCCGGGTCGCTGGACAAGCGGCTGCTGGAGAAGTACGGCAAGGCCACGCCCGAGGCGCTCGTCGAGTCGGCGGTGTGGGAGGCCTCGCTGTTCGAGGAGCACGACTTCCACGACTTCAAGATCTCGGTCAAGCACAACGACCCGGTCGTGATGGTGCAGGCCTACGAGATGCTCGCCGAGCGAGGCGACTGGCCGCTGCACCTCGGGGTCACCGAGGCCGGGCCGGCGTTCCAGGGCACCATCAAGTCCGCGGTGGCGTTCGGCACCCTGCTGTCCAAGGGCATCGGCGACACCATCCGGGTCTCGCTGTCCGCACCTCCGGTCGAGGAGGTCAAGGTCGGCCTGCAGATCCTGGAGTCCCTGAACCTGCGGCCGCGCCGGCTCGAGATCGTCTCCTGCCCGTCCTGCGGTCGCGCCCAGGTGGATGTCTACAAGCTGGCCGAGGAGGTCACCGCCGGTCTCGACGGGCTCGAGGTGCCGCTGCGGGTGGCCGTGATGGGCTGCGTCGTGAACGGTCCGGGGGAGGCTCGGGAAGCCGACCTCGGCGTCGCGTCCGGGAACGGCAAGGGCCAGATCTTCGTCAAGGGCGAGGTGATCAAGACCGTTCCCGAGTCGCAGATCGTGGAGACGCTCATCGAGGAGGCGATGCGGATCGCCGAGGAGATGGGCAGCCCGGAGGGCGAGGGCAGCGGGCCCACCGTCTCGGTCTCCTGAGGTCGCTGCTCCGCGGCGCCCCGCGAGCATGTCGCAGACCGAGGTCGTCGCGTAGGCTCCTCACGTGCTCCGGACCCAGCACGGCCTGAGGCTGCTTGGACCCTCCGACCTCCCTGAGACGTTGGAGCTCTTGGCGCGCGACCCGGTTGTGAACGTGTTCGCCGACTACCGGGCCCGGCTCACCCGACTCGACCCACGCTGGCTCGGCGGTGAGATGTGGGGGTACGCCGAGGACGGCCGGCTGCTCTCGGTCTGCCACGCCGCGGCCAACCTGGTGCCCGTGGCCGCGACGCCGGACGCGCTCGAGTCGTTCGCCGGCCGGGCCATCTCGCAGGGGCGCCGGTGCTCGACGATCGTCGGCCCGGCGGACGCGGTGGCGGGGCTGTGGTCACACCTGGCGCCGCACTGGTCCCCGCCGCGTGAGCTGCGCTGGAACCAGCCGCACCTGGAGATCGCCACCGAGCCGACGCTGCCGCCCGACCCGTTGGTACGACGGACGCGGCCGTCCGAGCTGGACACGGTGTACCCGGCCTGCGTGGCGATGTACACCGAGGAGGTCGGTGTCTCTCCGGAGGTCGGCGGCGGTGCGGACATGTACCGGGCCCGGGTCTCCCAGCTGATCGGCAAGGGCTGGTCGTTCGCGCGGATCGAGGACGGCCGGGTGGTGTTCAAGGCCGAGGTGGCCGCCGCCTCGCCGTACGCCTGCCAGGTCCAGGGCGTCTACGTCGACCCGTCCCGCCGCGGCGAAGGGCTCGCCGCCCCCGGCATGGCCGCCGTGGTGGCGTTCGCGCTGCGCGACGTCGCGCCGGTGGTCTCGCTCTACGTCAACGAGCACAACGAGCCCGCGCGGCGGGCCTACGAGGCGGTCGGCTTCCGCCAGTCCGCGACCTTCGCGACCATCATGTTCTGAGGGGTGGGTGGCGCGTCGGCGCGTGGCCGCCGCTTGGGGGCCGGGTGCGCTGGCGCCGCCGCGGCCAAGCCCTTTTACGCTCCCTTGGGCCGCCGTCCGCCCGGGCCGCAGCGCCCCCGCACCACCCGGCGTGCTCACGCGGCTCTCAGGAAGCGCTGAGAGCATGCCGCCCGTGGACCAGCTGATCGTCGTCGTCGCCCAGTACGCCATCTACGCCGTCGCCGTCGGGGCGGTGATCGCGTGGCTGCTGGTGCCCCGGCCGGAGAAGTACCCGCTGGCCGCCCAGGCGATCGTCACGGTGATCCTGGTCGCGATCCTGGTGAAGGTGGCCGGGGCGGTGCACACCGACCCGCGGCCCTTCGTGCAGGACCCGTCGCTGAAGCCGCTGTTCCCGCACCCGGCCGACAACGGATTCCCGTCGGACCACACCGCGCTGACGTTCGGCATCGCGACGATCGTCTTCGTCTACCGCAAGGCGATCGGCGTCGCGCTGATGGTGATCAGCCTCGGCATCGGCGCCGCGAGGGTGGCGGCCAACGTGCACCACGTCCAGGACATCGTGGCGGCGGTGGTGATCGGGGTGATCGCGGCGCTGCTCTCCCTGCTGCTGACCCGGCCGCTGACCCGGCTCTCGTGGTGGCCGCGGTCCTGACCGCCTCAGCGGCCGGGTTCGGCCGCGGTCCCGAGGCGCCATGCCCGGAAACGGGTGTGCGGCGGCCTCGGGCCGCTCGATAGCCTTGCCCAATGAGCTCCCTCGATGCAGGCCGGGTCCTGCGGATGTCGTCCCTGTTCCTGCGCACCCTGCGCGAGGACCCCGCGGACGCCGAGGTGCCGAGCCACCGGCTGCTGGTCCGTGCCGGCTACATCCGGCGAGCCGCACCTGGCATCTACTCCTGGCTGCCGCTCGGCCTGACGGTGCTGCGCAACATCGAGCGGATCGTCCGCGAGGAGATGGACACCATCGGGGCGCAGGAGCTGCAGTTCCCCGCGTTGCTGCCGCGTGAGCCCTACGAGGCCAGCGGCCGGTGGACGGAGTACGGCGACGGCATCTTCCGGCTCAAGGACCGCAAGGGCGCGGACTACCTGCTGGGGCCCACCCACGAGGAGATGTTCACCCTGACGGTGAAGGACCTGTACTCCTCCTACAAGGACCTTCCGCTGTGGCTGTACCAGATCCAGACGAAGTACCGCGACGAGGCACGGCCCCGCGCCGGTCTGCTGCGCGGCCGCGAGTTCGTGATGAAGGACTCCTACTCCTTCGACACCACCGACGAGGGGCTCGACGCGTCGTACGCCGCGCACCGGGCCGCCTACATCAAGATCTTCGACCGGCTCGGCTTCGACTACGTGATCGTCAAGGCCACCTCCGGGGCGATGGGCGGCTCGAAGTCGGAGGAGTTCCTCGCTCGCGCCGAGCACGGTGAGGACACCTACGTGCGGTGCACCAGCTGTGACTACGCCGCCAACGTGGAGGCGGTCGAGGTGCTGCCGCCCGCCCCGATGCCGTACGACGGAGTGCCCGCCGCGCACGCCGAGCAGACCCCGGGCACCCCCACCATCGAGACCCTGGTGCACCACCTCAACGACAAGTTCCCTCGGCCTGATCGCGCCTGGCAGGCCGGGGACACGCTGAAGAACGTGATGGTGGTGCTCAAGCACCCCGACGGCACCCGGGAACCGCTGGCGATCGGCCTCCCCGGCGACCGCGAGGTGGACGTCAAGCGGCTGGAGGGCCAGCTGGAGCCGACCGAGCTCGAGCCGTTCGACGAGGCCGAGTTCAAGAAGCACCCCGCGCTGGTGAAGGGCTACATCGGCCCCCAGGTGCTGGGGGAGAAGAACGCGTCGGCGATCCGCTACCTCGTGGACCCGCGGGTCGTCGAGGGCACCCGCTGGGTCACCGGCGCCGACGTCGAGGGCAGCCACGTCATCGACCTGGTCGCCGGCCGCGACTTCACCCCGGACGGCACCATCGAGGCCGCCGAGGTGCGCGACGGCGACCCCTGTCCCAGCTGTGGTGGCACCCTGGAGTCCGCTCGCGGCATCGAGATGGGCCACATCTTCCAGCTCGGCCGCAAGTACGCCGACGCGCTGGACCTGCAGGTGCTCGACGAGTCCGGGAAGCTGGTCACGGTGACCATGGGCTCCTACGGCATCGGGGTGTCCCGGGCGGTCGCGGCGATCGCCGAGAACACGCACGACGAGCTCGGTCTGGTGTGGCCTCGCGAGGTCGCCCCGGCCGACGTGCACCTGGTCGCGACGGGCAAGGACGAGGCGGTCTTCGACGCCGCCGCGAAGCTTGTCGACCAGCTGTCCGCGCGCGGCATCACCGTGCTCTTCGACGATCGGCCGAAGGTCTCTCCCGGGGTCAAGTTCAAGGACGCGGAGCTGCTGGGGGTGCCCACCATCGTGGTGGTCGGCAAGCGCCTGGTCGACGGCGTCGTGGAGGTGCGCGACCGCGCCTCCGGGGAGCGCGAGGAAGTGCCGGTGGACACGGCCGCGCAGCGGCTCGCCGAGGTGGTCGGCGTTGGCTGAGCCCGTCGAGGCGGTGCTGTTCGACTGGGGCGGCACCCTCACCCCGTGGCACGCCATCGACTTCGCCGAGGAGAGCACCGCGCTGGCCACGGCCGCGGTGGGCGCCGACACGTCCACCGCCGAGGTGCTGCGCGCCGCCGGGGACGCGGTGTGGGCCCGTGCTCGCGACCACCACACCAGCGCGACGATCGCGGACGTGTTCGCGGAGGCCGGGCTGACCCACGACGAGTCGATGTTGACCGCCTACCGGGAGTTCTGGGAGCCGCACACCCTCACCGATCCCGACGTGCTGCCGCTGTTCAGCCGGCTCAAGGTGGACGGCGTCCGCGTCGGGGTGCTGTCCAACACGCTGTTCCCGCGGGCCTGGCACGAGGAGTACTTCCACCGCGACGGGGTGCTCGACCTGCTCGACGGCTCGGTGTACACCAGCGAGATCAGCTGGACCAAGCCGGCGCCGGAGGCGTTCACGGCAGCGATGCAGGCGGTCGGCATCGACGACCCGGCCCGCTGCGTGTTCGTCGGGGACCGGCTGTTCGACGACATCTGGGGAGCCTCCCAGGTCGGGATGCGCACCATCCTGGTGCCGCACAGCGACATCCCTGTCCAGCAGCGCGGGCACTCCGAGGGGGAGCCGGACGCCGTGGTCGACCGGCTCGCCGACGTGTACGACGTGATCGCCGCCTGGACCCGCTGACCCGTTTCAGTAGGACAGCCCGGGCACGCCGGGGAAGGCGCTCGGCGAACCGGAGAAGCCCAGCTGGCGCACCGCGGCGTCGGCGAGCGCGTCGATCGCCCACTGCCGGTGCAGCAGCGAGGTGTTCTCCACCATGTCGGCGTACAGCCGCGCGGACGCCTTCTCCAGCTCGGTGGCGGCGCCGGTCAGCTGTTGCTCGGTGCGGACCGGGGTCGGCAGCTCGTAGCTGACCGCGGAGGCCACCGGGACAGCTCCGGCGTCGCGGATCATCGCGACCAGCTGGTCACGGCGGCCGCGGTGCATGACGTAGGCCTGCGCGACGCGTCCCGCGAGCACCGGGTACGTCGACGCGGACACCCGGCCGCCGATCACCCCGTAGCAGTACACCGCGGCGTGCTCCCCGGCCAGCGTCTTCTGCAGGGTCTCGACCGCGGTCACCGTGAGCCCCCCGTCCCGTCCGGCCGGTGACCGAGCCCCGTGGCCTGCTGCGCGGCCGCGGCGGCCATGCTGGCCAGCAGCCGCGCGAAGGCGCCGCTGCGCGCGGTGAACGCCTGCTGCTTGTCGAACAGGCTGAGCCGGTCCTCGTGCCGGGCCAGCCGACGGACGGCCCGGTCGGGATCGCGGGGGACGCGGGAGCTGGACGGCGAGGCGGAGCCCGACGGGCTGCTGGCGGGGCTCGCGCCGGCCGGGCTGCCCGGCGGTGCCGCCGACGGGCTCGCCAGGAACGACGGGCTGGCGGACGGACTGGCGGACGGGGATTCCGGAACCGCACGGGTGAGCAGCTCGACGTGCGCCCGGTGCACCGCCGCGACCGGCGTCAGCAGCGGCTCCAACCCCTGGTGGCGCGCCATCGTCGCGTCGATCGCGTCCAGCATCTCCCGCTCGGCGGCCAGGGTGTCGCCGGCGACCACCACGTCGGGGTCGACCCCGGGAGTCGGTTCGCGCACCGGGGGCAACGGCTCCGGCTTGCCGCCGGGCGTGCAGCCGCTGAGCACCGTGGCCGCGAGACCGACGCCGAGCACGCCGAGCGCGTGCCGTCGGTCCAGCACGGGTCCGTCGGCGGGCCGGCCCCGGGCTGCCGACCCCACCGGACCGTCCTCGCGAGCATGCACGCGAAGACCCTACGGGGCTGCGACGGCGTACGGCGCGGTCGGGTGCTGCCCTGCTGGTCGTCCGCTAGGGTTGCCGTGCGAGCCAGCGGCGGGCCATCGGTGCACGCTGGGGAGCGAGTTACTGCCACAACAGCACAGCAGGGAGGTGATCCGGTGAACACGCAACAGGTCCGGGACCGACTTGCCGGACTGCTGGGCGATGCCCTGCTCCCTGAGGGGCTCGACGTGGAGGCGGTCGAGCTGACCCCGGCCGGGAACCGCCGGCTGCTTCGGGTCGCGGTCGACAAGGACGGCGGGGTGACCCTCGACGACGTCGCCGACGCGACGCGCGTGGTGTCGCAGGCCCTCGACGAGTCCGACGTGATGGGCGAGCAGCCCTACACCCTCGAGGTCAGCTCGCGCGGCGCGGACCGGCCGCTGACCCTGCCGCGGCACTGGCGGCGCAACCGGGATCGGCTGGTCAAGGTGGTCACCCACGACGGGCAGGCAGTGACCGGGAGGATCCAGGACAGCGACGAACACTGCGCCGTGCTCGACGTGGACGGACGCACCCACCAGGTGGCCTACGCCGACGTGGCCAAGGCGCGGGTCCAGGTCGAGCTGAACCGGAAGGAGGGCTGAGCGGCATGGACATCGACATTTCGATCCTGCGCTCGCTCGAGCGCGAGAAGGAGATCTCCTTCGAGATCCTGGTCGAGGCGATCGAGCAGGCGCTGCTGACGGCCTACCACAAGACCTCCGGCGCGCAGGCCGACGCCCGCGTCGAGCTGGACCGCAAGTCCGGGCACGTCACCGTCTACGCCACCGAGACCGACGACGAGGGCAACGTGGTCGGGGAGTACGACGACACCCCGGTCGGCTTCGGCCGGATCGCGGCCACCACCGCGAAGCAGATCATCCTGCAGCGGTTGCGTGACGCCGAGGACGACATCAAGTTCGGCGAGTTCTCCGGCAAGGAGGGCGACGTCATCTCCGGCACCATCCAGCAGGGCCGGAACCCCGACGACGTCATGGTCGACCTGGGCCGGCTGGAGGCGCTGCTGCCCGCCGCGGAGCGGGTGCCGGGGGAGCGCTACGAGCACGGCACCCGGATCAAGTGCCTGGTGGTCAGCGTCCGCAAGGGCATGCGCGGCCCCCAGGTGATGCTCTCGCGCTCGCACCCGAACCTGGTCAAGAAGCTGTTCGCGCTCGAGGTGCCCGAGATCGCCGACGGGGCGGTGGAGATCTGCGCCATCGCCCGGGAGGCGGGGCACCGCACCAAGATCGCGGTCCGCTCGACGGTGCCTGGCGTGAACGCCAAGGGGTCCTGCATCGGGCCGATGGGCCAGCGGGTCCGCAACGTGATGCACGAGCTGCACGGCGAGAAGATCGACATCGTCGACTGGGCCGACGACCCCGCGGAGCTGGTCGCCCACGCTCTGTCCCCGGCCCGGGTCTCCAGCGTGCAGATCGTCGACCTGGCGGCCCGGTCCGCACGCGTGGTGGTTCCCGACTTCCAGCTGTCGCTGGCCATCGGCAAGGAGGGTCAGAACGCCCGCCTGGCGGCACGGCTGACCGGCTGGCGCATCGACATCCGTTCCGACGAGGCCCCGGAGGCTCCGGTGGCCCCGCCTGCGGGCTCCACTGCGGCCCCGGAGACCCCGCCCGCGGGGGCGGCCGAGGCACCGGTCGCCCCACCGCTGGACTGATTCGGTTTCAGGTCCGGGCCGCGGAGCCGGTAGACTGACCGGCGGTGGTTCGAGAACACGGCATGCCAGCCTGCGCGGATGCGCCTGTGCGCACCTGTGTGGGATGCCGGGAACGAGCCACCAAGCGTCAGCTGCTTCGAGTCGTCGCAGGAGACGAGGGGTCCGGCCGCGCCGTACTCCCCGATCCCGCCGGCCGGGCACCGGGCCGGGGAGCGTACCTTCACCCCACGTCCGAGTGCCTGGAGCTTGCGATCCGCCGCAAGGCGTTCCCGCGGGCCCTCAAGGTCGCAGGCCCCCTGCCCGGTACGCCGGTGCAGGCCTACGTCACGCAGCAGGCGCACCCCGGGACCCCCGGGGACGCGGACGGTCCGCCGCCCGCACGTCCGTGAATGACCGAGAGAATTTGGAGCAGCAGCTCATGAGCACTCGATGAGTACTTTGCGATGAGCATGCACACCAGCTAACGGTCCGGACCATGATCGGCTCGGACCAGAAGGAGAAGCGTGGCTAAGGTCCGAGTCCACGAGCTCGCCAAGGAGTTCGGAATCCCGAGCAAGCAAGTGCTTGAGAAGCTCGGGGAGATGGGTGAGTTCGTCAAGTCGCCGTCGTCGACGGTCGAGCCGCCCGTCGTGAAGCGGTTCACCGACACCTTCGGTGACGAGTTGAAGGCTGCCGCCGAGAAGGCTGCGGCGAAGAAGGCTGCCAAGAAGGCGTCGGCGAAGAAGGCTGCCGCCAAGCCGGTGGAGGAGGCTCCCGCCGAGGCGACCGGGAACGGTGCGGCTCCGGCCGCCGCCCCGGAGGCCCCGGCGCAGCCCGAGACGGCGGAGACACCGGAGGCGCCCGCCGCGAAGGCCGCGCCGAAGCCCGGCCCACGGCCGGCAGCCCCGGAGCAGTCCGCGCCTCCCGCCGAGCCGGAGGCTCCCGCGCAGCCCCCCGAGGCCGAGCCGGAGGCGCCGGCGGCGTCGACCGGCACCCCGACCGAGCGCAAGGCCGGGCCGACGCCTCGGCCGGCGCCGCGCCCTGGGGCGCCGCGCCCGGGCAACAACCCGTTCTCGTCCACGCAGGGCATGGGCCGGCGTCCGGCACCGCCGCGTGGCGGTGACCAGGACCGTCCACCGCGCCCGCCGGCCGGCCGGGACGGCGGCCCCGGCCGCACCGGTGGCCTTCCGGGCCGGTCGGGCATGCCCCGGCCGAACCCGGCGATGATGCCCAAGTCACCGGCTGCCTTCGGCGCCGGTCCCGGTGGTCGCGGCGGCGCACCCGGCCGCGGCGGTGCGCCGGGTCGTGGTGGTGCACCCGGCCGTGGTGGTGGTGCTCCCGGTCGCAGCGCCGGCGGTGGCGGTGGCTTCCCGCCCAGCGCTGGCCGTCCCGGCGGTCGTCCCGGTGGTGGCCGCCCCGGCGGCCGCGGGTCCACCCAGGGTGCCTTCGGTCGCCCCGGCGGTCCCTCCCGCCGTGGCCGCAAGTCCAAGCGGCAGCGCCGCCAGGAGTTCGACAACATGCAGGCCCCGACGATCGGCGGTGTCCGGGTCCGCAAGGGCAACGGTGAGACGATCCGGCTGGCCCGCGGCGCGTCCCTGACCGACTTCGCCGAGAAGATCAACGTCGAGCCGGCCTCGCTGGTGCAGATGCTGTTCCACCTCGGCGAGATGGTCACCGCCACCGAGTCGGTGAACGACGCCACGTTGGAGCTGCTCGGCGAGGAGCTCAACTACGACGTACAGGTGGTGTCTCCAGAGGACGAGGACCGCGAGCTGCTGGAGTCCTTCGACCTGGAGTTCGGCACCGACGAGGGTGCCGAGGGCGACATGGTCGCCCGGCCGCCGGTCGTCACGGTGATGGGCCACGTCGACCACGGAAAGACCAAGCTGCTCGACGCCCTCCGCAAGGCCAACGTGACGGCCAAGGAGGCCGGTGGCATCACCCAGCACATCGGTGCCTACCAGGTGGCCACCGAGGTCGACGGCCAGGAGCGGCCGATCACGTTCATCGACACCCCGGGTCACGAGGCGTTCACCGCCATGCGTGCTCGCGGTGCGCAGGCCACCGACATCGCCGTGCTGGTGGTCGCCGCCGACGACGGCGTGATGCCGCAGACGGTGGAGGCGCTCAACCACGCGAAGGCCGCGGAAGTGCCGATCGTGGTCGCGGTGAACAAGATCGACGTGCCGGCGGCGGACCCGCAGAAGGTGCGCGGCCAGCTCAGCGAGTACGGCCTGGTGCCCGAGGAGTACGGCGGCGACACGATGTTCGTCGACGTCTCGGCGAAGAGCGAGCTCAATCTCGACAAGCTGCTCGAGTCGATCGTGCTCACCGCGGACGCGGCGCTGGACCTGCGGGCCAACCCGGAGCAGGACGCCCAGGGTCTGGTCATCGAGGCGCACCTGGACCGGGGGCGTGGCCCGGTGGCCACCATCCTGGTGCAGCGCGGAACGCTGCGGGTCGGCGACTCGATCGTGGCCGGTCCGGCGTTCGGCCGGGTCCGGGCGATGCTCGACGAGTACGGCGAGAACATCGAGCAGGCGGACCCGTCGCGGCCGGCCATGGTCCTCGGTCTGACCGCCGTGCCCAGCGCGGGGCAGAACTTCCTGGTCGTCGACGACGACCGGGTGGCCCGCCAGATCGCCGAGAAGCGGGAGGCGCGGGAGCGTGCGGCGTTGCAGGCGCAGCGGCGCGGCCGTCGTACTCTCGAGGACTTCATGGCCTCCATGGAGAAGGGCGAGAGCCAGGAGCTCAACCTCATCCTCAAGGGCGATGTGTCCGGCTCCGTCGAGGCGCTGGAGGACTCGCTGTCCAAGATCGACGTCGGCGAGGAGGTCAGCCTGCGGGTCATCGACCGCGGTGTCGGTGCGATCACCGAGACCAACGTGATGCTGGCCGCGGCCTCGGACGCGATCATCATCGGCTTCAACGTCCGTCCGCAGGGCAAGGCCACCGAGCTCGCGGACAAGGAGGGCGTGGAGATCCGCTACTACTCGGTGATCTACAACGCGATCGAGGAGATCGAGGCGGCCCTGAAGGGCATGCTGAAGCCGAAGTACGAGGAGGTCTCGCTCGGCACCGCCGAGATCCGCGAGATCTTCCGGTCCAGCAAGATCGGGAACATCGCGGGCTGCATGGTGACCAGCGGGGTGATCCGCCGCAACGCCAAGGCCCGGCTGCTCCGGGACGGCAACGTGGTCGCCGACGATCTCGACCTGGCGTCGTTGCGTCGCGAGAAGGACGACGTGACCGAGGTCCGCGAGGGCTTCGAGTGCGGTCTCGTCCTGCGCAACTACAACGACATCAAGATCGGTGACGTGGTGGAGACCTTCGAGATGCGGGAGATCCCCCGCGACTGAGCGGGGAGCCCCTTGAGCGGTGAGGTCCCTTTACCAGGGTGCCCTGGTAAAGGGACGCTCCCCATGGTGAATTCACCATGGGGAGGGGAACACAACCATGGTGCCCTGGTAAAGGGCCACCGCACCGAGGAGCCCGCGACGGGAGCGCGTCGGAGGGTGAGGAGAGCAAGGCGATGAGCAACGCGCGGGTCCGCAGGGTCGCGGACCGGATCAGGGTCGTGGTGGCCGAGATGCTCGAGTGGCGGATCAAGGACCCCCGTCTCGGGTTCGTGACCGTCACCGACGTCCGGGTCAGCGGGGACACCCAGAACGCCTCGGTGTTCTACACGGTGCTCGGTGAGCGTGACGAGCTCGAGGGCACGGCCGCCGCGCTGGAGTCGGCCAAGGGGTTGATCCGCTCCGAGGTCGGCAAGCAGCTCGGCATGCGGCACGTGCCGACTCTGGAGTTCATCCACGACGCGCTGCCGGACAGCGCCCGCGCCATCGACGAGCTGCTGGCTCGGGCCCGCGCGGCCGACGCCGCGGTGGCGGCCTCGGCGGCCGGCGCGTCGTTCGCCGGTGAGCCCGACCCCTACCGCCGCCCGGCTGAGGACGAAGACGAGGAGTGAGCTCCCCTGCCTCCGGCCTCGTGGTGGTCGACAAGCCGGGCGGGCTGACCTCCCATGACGTGGTCGGCCGGGTGCGCCGGCTGGCCGGTACCCGCCGGGTCGGGCACGCCGGCACCCTGGACCCGATGGCGACCGGGGTGCTGCTGCTCGGAGTGAACCGGGCAACCCGGCTGCTCGGGCAACTGACGCTGGCGGAGAAGGAGTACGACGCGGTGGTGCGGCTCGGCATGAGCACCACCACCGACGATGCCGAGGGCGAGGCCACCGCGACGTGCTCCGCGGCCCACCTCACCGAGCCGGACATCCGGGTCGCGCTCGAGAAGTTCACCGGCACCATCGCGCAGGTGCCGTCCTCGGTTTCCGCGGTCAAGGTCGGTGGGCAGCGGGCCTACAAGCGGGTCCGCGCGGGTGAGGAGGTGATGCTCGCGGCACGCACCGTCACCATCCACCGGCTGGAGGCCGGGGCGCCTCGTGTCGAGGGAGAGGTGGTCGATCTTCCGATCACGGTGCGCTGCTCCAGCGGCACCTACGTGCGGGCCATCGCCCGTGACCTCGGCGCCGCCCTCGGCGTCGGGGGCCACCTCGTCGCCCTCCGTCGTACCGCCGTCGGGCCGTTCGGCCTGGACGAGGCGGCCACCCTGGACGCGCTCGCCGAGGACTTCACGATGCTGTCCATGGAGACCGTGGCCCGACGCTGCTTCCCTGCGCTCGACCTCGACGAGGCGCAGGCGGGCGCCGTCGCGCACGGCCGGCCGCTGGAGCTCGACCTGGGCTCAGCAGGTGCGGTGGCGGTGTTCGCCCCGGACGGAGACTTCCTGGCGCTGTACGACCAGCACGGCCCGCTCGCCAAGGCGGTCGCCGTCTTCGCCTGACCGCCCGGCTCGCAGAGGCCGCGCCACGAGCACGTTGCTGCCGTCGGTGCGTGGGAACCGGTGTGGGAACATTCAGGGCGTACCCGCGAGGACAGGAGCAGCGTGCGGATCTGGCGGTCACTGCAGGAGGTGCCGGCCGACCTCGGCCGGACCGTGGTCACGGTCGGCAACTTCGACGGCGTGCACCTGGGCCACCAGCACGTGATCTCCCGGGCCCGAGAGGTCGCCGTCGGTCTGGGCACGGAGCAGCTGGTCGCGGTCACCTTCGACCCCCACCCGATCGCGGTGCTGCGTCCGGAGCACGCGCCCCCGACGCTGACCACCGTGGAGGCCCGCAATGAGCTGCTCGACGCGGCCGGTGTCGACGACGTGCTGGTGCTGCCGTTCACCCGCGAGATCGCCGACTGGTCGCCGGAACGGTTCGTGAAGGAGATCCTGGTCGACGCGCTGCACGCGAACGCGGTCGTCGTCGGGGTGAACTTCCGGTTCGGCAGCAAGGCCGCCGGGGACCTGGCCACGCTGCGCGAGCTGGGGGAGCGCCACGACTTCGCCACGGAGGGCATCGCCCTCGACGGCGGGCCACAGGTGTGGTCCTCGACGTACGTCCGGAACTGCCTCGCGGCCGGCGACGTCGAGGGCGCCGCGGAGGCGCTCGGCCGCCCGTACTCGGTGCGGGGCGTGGTCGTCGAGGGCGACAAGCGCGGCCGGGCGCTCGGCTTCCCGACCGCGAACGTGCCCACGGCCGGGATCCGGGCGGTGCCGGCGGACGGGGTGTACGCCGGCTGGTTGCGCCCTTCGACGGGCTCGGTGACCGAGGCGGCGGGCTCAGGGAGCGGGCCGATGCCCGCCGCGATCAGCGTCGGCACCAACCCGACGTTCGAGGGGGAGCGCGAGCGCCGGGTGGAGTCCTACGTGCTGGACCGCGACGACCTGGAGCTGTACGGCGCCGAGGTCGAGGTGTCGTTCGTGGCCCGGATCCGGGGCATGAAGCGCTTCGACTCCGTTGACCACCTGGTGGCCACCATGGCCGAGGACGTCGATCGGGCCCGGCTGCTGCTGGACGTGCCCGAGGTGTCAGGTCCGCGCTGAGCGGCGCTGCAGCGGAGGGAGCGCCGGCCGGCGACGCCGGTGGAGCTCACCACGGGTGGCGCCGACCCCGAAGGTGATCACGGTCGCCCCCGCCAGGGCCACGAAGACGCCCGCCTCGATGAGCCGGGCGGGCTCGTCGAGCAGGGCGGCGCTCGGGTCGCCGGCCTGGTACCAGACCGTCTCCGGCGTCGGGTGCGTCGGCGCCGGCCCGGGGTCGTCGATGGTGTAGGTCTGGCCGTGCACCCGGTAGAACACGATGCCGCCCTGGTTGCTGCCCTGGACGGTCTTCCCGCTCCAGTACAGCCAGTTCGGGGTCTGGACCTCGACCAGGAACAGCAGCACCCAGAGCAGGGCCAGGCCGAGGGCGACCCCGGTCCAGGGCAGCGCCCCGTCGTCGAGGACCAGCTGCTTCCACCGCGGACGGCCGACGTCGATGTGTTCGGCCAGCCAGCTCACGCGTTCCAGTCTGGCACCGGGTGCGCCGGAGCGCACCGCACTTTTTCCGGCGCCGGGCAGCGGCTCAGCTGCCGAAGCCACTGACCGGGACCCGGCGGCGCCGTCGCCGCTCGCCGGTGGCCACGCCGATCCCGAAGCTGACCGCCGCGCCGCCGGCGAGGCCGACGAACAGTCCCTCCTCGATCAGCCGCAGCGGGCTGTCCAGCATCGCCACGTAGGGGTTGGCCGGGTCGTAGTAGACGGTCCGGGGCTCCGGCTGCGGCGGTGTGGGGCCCGGGTCATCGATGGTGTACTGCTCGCCGTGCACGTGGTAGAAGACGATGCCGCCCTGGTTGGAGCCGACCACGGACTTCCCGGACCAGTAGATGTGCGTCTCGGACTGCACCTCGACCAGCAGGAACAGCACCCACAGCACCGCCAGCGACAGGCCGATCAGCATCCACGGGAGGGCGCCGTCGTCGAACAGCAGCTGCTTCCACCGTGGACGGTCCACATGGATGTTGTCGTCCAGCCAGCTCATCGCCTCCAGTCTGCCACCGGGCCGCGTCGTGACCCAGCGATTTGCGTGGCCACTGCAGGTTCGGGCGATTGGGTGAAAGCAGCGCCCCGCTGATAGCCTTGGGCGGTTGCCGTGCAACGGCCGCGGATTCGTAGTGCCCGGGTGAACAGGCCCCGGCGCGCCGCGCAGCGAACCACCGAAAGGAGCCCGCGTGTCCACTGGTACCGACGCGGAGACCAAGAAGAAGATCATCGCCGAGTACGCCACCAGCGACGGGGACACCGGTTCCCCCGAGGTCCAGGTCGCGCTGCTCTCCCACCGGATCTCCCACCTGACCGAGCACCTGAAGGAGCACAAGCACGACCACCACAGCCGTCGTGGCCTGCTGCTCCTGGTCGGTCAGCGCCGCCGGCTGCTGAACTACATGCAGAAGCAGGACATCAACCGCTACCGCTCGATCGTCGAGCGGCTCGGCCTGCGTCGCTGAGAAGCGAGACGCGTGCGGCTCCGGCCTTGCCGGCTGCATCGGCTAAGGTCGGAGCCGAACAACTTCACACACACCATCAACAGGAGCGACCGCGGACGTCCGGCCCGGTCCTCGGTAGTGGCTTTCGGGAGAGTACGACGTACACCCCCGCGGGCCTCGATCGAAGACCGGCCTCGCATCCGCCCAGGTCCGGACAATCGCGGATCTGTGCGACGACCCGGGCGCCCTCGCGTGAGCGCTCCGCGAGAGAAAGTGAGCCCTACAAGTGGAGGGACCCATCGTGACGGCCGTCGAGACCGTCATCGACAACGGATCGTTCGGAACCAGGACGGTCAAGTTCGAGACCGGGCTGCTGGCCCGGCAGGCCGCCGGCTCGGTGACCGCCTACCTGGACGAGGACACCATGCTGCTGTCGGCCACCACGGTCGGCAAGCACCCCAAGGAACAGTTCGACTTCTTCCCGCTGACCATCGACGTCGAGGAGCGGATGTACGCCGCGGGCCGGATCCCCGGCTCGTTCTTCCGGCGTGAGGGCCGCCCCGGCGAGGACGCGATCCTCACCTGCCGGCTGATCGACCGGCCGCTGCGCCCGACCTTCAAGAAGGGGCTGCGCAACGAGGTCCAGGTGGTCATCACCGTCCTGGCGCTGGACCCGGACACGCCGTACGACGTGCTCGCCATCAACTCCGCCTCGCTGTCCACCCAGCTCTCCGGCCTGCCGTTCTCCGGCCCGGTCGGCGGCACCCGGATGGCGCTCATCGACGGCCAGTGGGTGGCCTTCCCGACGCACAGTCAGCTCGAGGACGCGGTCTTCGACATGGTCGTCGCGGGCCGGGTCACCGAGACCGGCGACGTGGCGATCATGATGGTCGAGGCCGAGTCCACCGAGTCCACCTGGGAGCTGGTGCGCTCCGGCAAGCAGGCGCCCACCGAGGAGGTCGTCGCCCAGGGCCTGGACGCCGCCAAGCCGTTCATCAAGCAGCTGTGCGAGGCGCAGGTCGAGCTGGCCAAGCAGGCCGCCAAGCCGGTGCAGGAGTTCCCGGTCTTCCTCGACTACGAGGACGACGCGTTCGCCGCGGTCGAGGCCGCTGCGGCCACCGACCTGGCGCAGGCCCTGACCATCGCCGGCAAGCTCGAGCG